>JBBQDH010000347.1:0-4884 GCA_038319515.1 Bryobacterales bacterium | reverse complement strand
TGTCATGCCGCGCTTGGAGACCGAACCGATGAGCGGAAATCGAAATTCGTAGTGCGGGGCGAACCATTCCTTTTGGAACGGATAGCCCGCCGCTTGCAGGTCCGTCACCACGTCTTCCCAGTCGAGTTGAACGAAGTGCGGCAGCATGAAGCGGTCGTGAAGAACGGTTCCCCACCAGACGAGCTTTTGCCGGTACGGTGTGCGCCAGAAGTTCGCGATCAGCGCGCGGACCAGCAGTTGCTGGGTCAAGCTCATGCGCGCATGCGGGGGCATTTCAAACGCCCGCAACTCTACCAACCCGAGCCGGGATCCGCTGGCATCCGGAGAATACAGCTTGTCTATGCAGAACTCGGCGCGATGGGTGTTTCCGGAAAGGTCTGTCAGCAAATGGCGGAAGACGCGATCCGCCAGCCACGGGGCCGGCGTGGGAGACCCCATATCTGGGATCTGGTCGAAGGCGATTTCCAGTTCGTAGATGGAGTCGGTACGGGCTTCATCCACACGGGGATGCTGGCTGGTGGGGCCGATGAACATCCCCGAAAGCAGGTAGGACAGCGACGGATGGTTGTGCCAATAGCCGATGAGACTGCGCAACAGATCGGGACGGCGGAGGAAAGCGCTGTCGGCCGGAGTCTGACCGCCGATGACGATATGGTTGCCGCCGCCGGTGCCGGAGTGCTGTCCGTCGAGCATGAACTTCTCCGTGCCGAGGCGGGTTTCACGCGCCAGTTGGTAGATGGCGGTGGTGGTTTCCACCAGCTCATCCCAGGATGCGGCGGGGTGAATGTTGACCTCAATCACGCCGGGATCGGGGGTGACTTTGAGCAGGCCGGTTCGCGTATCGTAGGGTGGGGCGTAGCCCTCCAAGACCACGGGCATCTTGAGATGATCGGCAGTGTCTTCGATGGCCGCCACCAGATCCAGATAGTCGGAGACGTACTCCACGGGCGGCAGGAAGAGGAAGATCTTCCCCTCGCGCGGTTCAATGCAGAGAGCCGGGCGCGAGACCCAGGAAGCGGACTCTCCCGGTTCCGGTGGTTTCGCACGATCCTCTTCGGGAATAGGGCCGTCGGTCACGCTTGGGGCGATGAAGAGGAAACGTTTGCGCTCGGGCTTCTCAGGAAGCTTGCCGCGGGTGGCGAACGGGTCGGGTTCGAAGGAATAAGTGACGTCTTCGGGCTTGGTCCAGGGCAGCGATTCCAGCGGCAGACGGTATCCCACGGGCGAATCGCCGGGGATGAGGAACATGTGATCCGCGGCCAGGAACCAAGGCTGGCTGGTCCAACGGGGAGCGCCAGACCGGGTGGGGATACGGCGCAAGGGAAGCACAATGCCGGCTTGCTTGCCTAGACCCTCTTCGAAGAGGCGGGCCACGCGTTTGCGCTCAATCGGATTTTCCAGCTTGGAATCGAGCGGGTTCACGTTGACGGGGAGCCGGCGCTCTTTCCACATGTAGTAGAAGACGTCTTCGTAGGCAGCGATGGCGAACGATGCGCCGACTTCCAGGCGTTTCGACAGGGCATCGAGAAACTTTTTGGCGTGCTCGATGGTGTAGCCGTAATCCTTGGCATCCTCGGCGATGAGGCGCCGGTCTTCCCAAATGGGGACGCCATCTTTGCGCCAATAACAGGAGAATGCCCAACGCGGCAGCGGTTCGCCGGGATACCACTTGCCCTGGCCGAAGTGCAGCATGGCGTTGGGCGCGAAGTGGTTGCGGAAGCGTCCTAGCAGTTCGACTGCGAGCCTTCGTTTATTCGGTCCGAGGGCGGCGCTGGTCCACTCGGGTCCATCGGCATCATCGAGTGAGATAAAGGTTGGCTCGCCACCCATGGTCAGGCGGACGTCTCCGGTGCGAAGATCGGCGTCCACCAGATGGCCCAGCTTTGCAATCTCCTGCCATTGATCATCGGTATACGGCTTGGTGACGCGCGGGGATTCATAGATCCGCCGAACGGTCATCTCGTGAGTGAATTCGGTATTGCATGGATCCAGGGCACCGGAAATGGGAGCGGCGCTGGTGGCGTCTGGAGTGCAAGCGAGCGGAATATGGCCTTCGCCGGCGAGCAGGCCGGAGGTGGGATCGAAGCCGATCCAACCGGCGCCGGGCAGGTAGACTTCAGCCCAGGCGTGGAGGTCCGTGAAGTCGGCGGTGGGGCCGGCTGCGCCTTCGAGCGGCTTTACGTCGGCCTGCAATTGGATGAGGTAGCCGGAAACGAAGCGCGCGGCGAGCCCGAGGTGGCGCAGGATTTCGACCAGCAGCCAGGCGGAATCGCGGCAGGAGCCGGTTCGCAGACCGAGGGTTTCCTCACAGGTCTGGATACCGGGTTCCAAGCGGATGACATAACCGATGGAACTGGTGAGCCGTTGGTTGATGGCAACAAGGTAATCGATGGTGCGGGTGCTGACGCGCGGGATGCCTGCGAGAAAGGCGGAGAGCTTGGGGCCGGCAGGTTCCTTTTCAAGGTAAGGACGCAGTTCCCGGGCCAGTGCATTGTCGTAAGTGAACGGGCACTGTTCCGCGTAGGGTTCGAGGAAGAAATCGAATGGGTTGAAGACACCCATTTCGGCGACGAGGTCCACTTCCACGTAGAATTCCGAGGTGGGCTCCGGGAAAACAAGCCGCGCCAGGAAGTTGCTTTGCGGGTCCTGTTGCCAGTTGAGGAAATGGGTTTCCGGACGGATCTTCAGCGAGTAAGAAAGGATGGGCGTGCGGCAGTGGGGAGCGGGCCGGAGCCGGACCACTTGCGGCCCGAGGTTGACACGGCGGTCATAGCGGTAATGCGTCTTATGCGTGAGGGCGACGTGAATGGCCATAGGAAGTGGTGGAGCCAAGCCGGCGGGCGAGCTCACAACTTAGGGAGCAGATTTGGGGACAAGAAGCCGACTGAATATAGCGAAGTTTAACACGGGAGTTTCGCGATGCAGGCCTCAACGTCCGGACTCCGGCGCGGCGGCGTCTTCGGGTTCCGACACTACGAAGAAGTTGGAGAGGAACGTAGTTCCGAACGAGGTGGTCATGGCGACATCGGCGGCGTCGCGTCCGGTAGCCATCAGAATGCGGCCAATTCGCGGCATGTTATTGCGGGCATCGAAGGACCACCAGCGATCTTCGAGATAGACCTCAAACCAGGCGCTGAAGTCCATGGGAAGAACGACGGGAACGCCGATGTCGCCGAGGTAACCGGTGGCGTAGCGGGCGGGGATGTTCATGCAGCGGCAGAGGGTGATGGCCAGGTGCTGGAAGTCGCGGCAAACGCCGGTGCGATCCATGTAAACGTCCATGGCGGTCTTGGTGGGGCTGGCGAAGTGGTAGCCGAAGGTGACGTGGGAGTGCACCCAGTCGCAGATGGCCTGGACACGGGGCCAGCCCGGCGCGGAATTTCCGAAAAGGCCACCGGCGATGTCGAGAAAGCGGTCGACTTCGCAGTATCGGGAGGCGAGGAGGAATAGCAGGGTTTCCTGGGGGAGTTCCTCAACGGCCAGTTCCCGGGCGGCGGGACTGATAAGGTCGGGTTCGCCGGAATTCTGCACGAGCGTCGAATTGTAGAGGCGGAGCTTTCCGGGCGGCGCGACGAAACGGGTGCAGACGTTGCCAAAGGTATCCCGGTAGACGTCGGTGGGCACTGGTGGCGTAATTTGGAGCTGGTCGGGTTCGAGCAAGCCTGCGGTCTGCGACGGATGCACGTTGAGCAATGCAACCATGGCGACGGGGGCGGGGATGTCAAATTGAATGTCGTAGCCAAGCCGGATGAGCACGGTGGAATCCCCCAGAAATATTGAGATTGGCGGAAGTTGCGGGGAGGCCGACGCAACAGGGACGGAGTTTTTCAACCCGCCATCAAGTTTCAGTTTAGCTGATGGGGTGAGCTGCGCGCGGGGGGAACTTGGGGGCGGTTCGCTTCGCGGAGCTTGGGTTCGGGGCACGGTGCTGGGTTCCTGGTTGTCAGTGATCTGCCTTTGTTGGCGCTTATTCGATGGGTGCCGGGTCGGGATTTGGGTCATTTGTTGTCTTCTGTTCGGGCGTTGGTTGCTGCGCCTGGGTGGTTTCGCAGATTTCGTTGCCGGTCGCTAACGCTCGCGGTTCGGTTGAGGCCTGTATCTTGGGTTCGTTTCGCAATTCTTCGGTTGTTGTTGATTCCGGGCGGGTTTTCTGTAGTTTTTCGAGAGTTTTCAGGGCACGGTCGAAGGCGCGGCTGTAGGTGGTTTCGTAACGGAGTAGGAGTTGTAGCGACTTTTCTTCGTTGGCCAGGGTGGTGAAGGCCAGGCTTAGCCGGGTGGGGTGGGTGATGACTTTGAATTGTCGCTCGATTTCGGGGGCCATGCGGTCCATTTGCAGGTCGATGGCGGCGGTTTGGATTAGCCAGACGCGGCGGAGGCGCCAGCGGGCGGCCACCATCTCCGTGACAAGTTCCAGCTCGACTTCGTCTTGCGGTTGGAATTTCCGGATAAATGCTTCCATTAATTCGTCGAATTTGGTTTGGGATTCGTTGCCTAAGACGAGGGATTTTGCGGTGAGTCCGTGACGGAGTGCGTTTTGGGCGGACTTTTGCAGACCTTCGGGGGTTTTGGGTCCGGTGGATTTGGCTCCGTTGGTGCGAGCGATTCGCCGTTTATCGCGTGATGACATGGGTGTTGCCTCCTGCGATGACGGTAGCTTTGGGGTTTGCTGGGATGTTTGGGAATTTTTGTTAAGTTATTGATTCGGCGGGAAATTGAGTTTTACGATTTTTGAACTGGGGAGAAGAGATGCGTTTCCAGTCGAGAATTGGTCTTTGGAAATTGATCAGTAAGCAGAGGTCTTTGCCGGCTGCTGTCAGGTAGTTCATGCATTGGGCTATGTGCTCGCCTGCCAGGCGGTCTGTGCATTTCAGCTCTACGAGGATG
>JBBQDH010000346.1:0-4884 GCA_038319515.1 Bryobacterales bacterium | reverse complement strand
TGTCATGCCGCGCTTGGAGACCGAACCGATGAGCGGAAATCGAAATTCGTAGTGCGGGGCGAACCATTCCTTTTGGAACGGATAGCCCGCCGCTTGCAGGTCCGTCACCACGTCTTCCCAGTCGAGTTGAACGAAGTGCGGGAGCATGAAGCGGTCGTGAAGAACGGTCCGCCACCAGACGAGCTTCTGCCGGTACGGTGTGCGCCAGAAGTTCGCGATCAGCGCGCGGACCAGCAGTTGCTGTGTCAGGCTCATGCGCGCATGAGGGGGCATTTCGAACGCCCGCAGCTCTACCAATCCCAGCCGGGATCCGCTGGCATCCGGAGAATACAGCTTGTCTATACAGAACTCGGCGCGATGGGTGTTTCCGGAGAGGTCCGTCAGCAGATGGCGGAGGACCCGATCCGCCAGCCACGGGGCCGGAGTGGGTGACCCCATATCAGGGATCTGGTCGAACGCGATTTCCAGTTCGTAGATGGAGTCGGTACGGGCCTCATCCACACGAGGATGCTGGCTGGTGGGGCCGATGAACATCCCCGAAAGCAGGTAGGACAGCGACGGATGGTTGTGCCAGTAGCCGATTAGACTGCGCAAAAGATCGGGCCGGCGGAGGAAAGCGCTGTCGGCCGGAGTCTGACCGCCGATGACGATATGGTTGCCGCCGCCGGTGCCGGAGTGCTGTCCGTCGAGCATGAACTTCTCAGTGCCAAGGCGGGTTTCACGCGCCAGGTGGTAGATGGCGGTGGTGGTTTCCACCAGCTCATCCCAGGATGAGGCGGGGTGAATGTTGACCTCAATCACGCCGGGATCGGGAGTGACTTTGAGCAGGCCAGTTCGCGTATCGTAGGGTGGCGCGTAGCCCTCCAAGACCACGGGCATCTTGAGATGATCGGCGGTATCTTCGATGGCCGCCACCAGGTCCAGATAGTCGGAGACGTACTCCACTGGCGGCAGGAAGATGAAGATCTTCCCCTCGCGCGGTTCAATGCAGAGAGCCGGGCGGGAGACCCAGGAAGCGGATTCTCCCGGTTCCGGTGGTTTCGCACGATCCTCTTCGGGAATAGGGCCGTCGGTCACGCTTGGGGCGATGAAGAGAAAACGTTTGCGTTCGGGCTTCTCAGGAAGCTCGCCGCGGGTGGCGAACGGGTCGGTTTCGAAGGAATAAGTGACGTCTTCCGGCTTGGTCCAGGGCAGCGATTCCAGAGGCAGACGGTAGCCCACGGGCGAATCGCCGGGGATGAGGAACATGTGATCCGCGGCCAGGAACCAAGGCTGGCTGGTCCAACGGGGAGCGCCAGACCGGGTGGGGATACGGCGCAATGGAAGCAGAATGCCGACTTGCTTGCCTAGTCCCTCTTCGAAAATGCGGGCCATGCGTTTGCGCTCAATCGGGTTTTCCAGCTTGGAATCGAGCGGGTCCACGTTGACGGGGAGCCGGCGTTCTTTCCACATGTAGTAGAAGACGTCTTCGTAGGCGGCGATGGCGAACGATGCGCTGACTTCCAGGCGTTTCGACAGGGCATCCAGGAACTTCTTGGCGTGCTCGATGGTATAGCCGTAATCCTTGGCATCCTCGGCGATAAGGCGCCGGTCTTCCCAAATGGGGACGCCATCCTTGCGCCAATAACAGGAGAATGCCCAGCGCGGCAACGGTTCGCCGGGATACCACTTGCCCTGGCCGAAGTGCAGCATGGCATTGGGCGCGAAGTGGTTGCGGAAGCGTCCTAGCAGTTCGACTGCGAGCTTTCGTTTATTAGGTCCGAGGGCGGCGCTGGTCCACTCGGGTCCATCGGCATCATCGAGCGAGATAAAGGTTGGCTCGCCGCCCATGGTCAGGCGGACGTCTCCGGTGCGAAGATCGGCGTCCACCAGATGGCCCAGCTTTGCAATCTCCTGCCATTGCTCATCGGTATAAGGCTTGGTGACGCGCGGGGATTCATAGATCCGCCGAACGGTCATCTGGTGCGTGAATTCGGTATTGCAGGGATCCAGGGCACCGGAAATGGGAGCGGCGCTGGTGGCGTCTGGAGTGCAGGCGAGCGGAATATGGCCCTCGCCGGCGAGCAGGCCGGATGTGGGATCGAAGCCGATCCAACCGGCGCCAGGCAGGTAGACTTCGGCCCAGGCGTGGAGGTCAGTGAAGTCGGAAGTGGGACCGGCTGCGCCTTCGAGCGGCTTTACATCAGCCTGGAGCTGGATGAGGTAGCCGGAAACGAAGCGCGCAGCGAGTCCGAGATGGCGCAGGATTTCGACCAGCAGCCAGGCGGAATCGCGGCAGGAGCCGGTTCGCAGACCGAGGGTTTCCTCACAGGTCTGGATACCGGGTTCCATGCGGATGACATAACCGATGGAACTGGTGAGCCGTTGGTTGATGGCAACGAGGTAATCGATGGTGCGGGTGCTGACGCGCGGAATGCCGGCGAGAAAGGCGGATAGCTTGGGGCCGGCAGGTTCCTTTTCAAGGTAGGGACGCAGTTCCCGGGCCAGTGCATTGTCGTAGGTGAACGGGCACTGTTCCGCGTAGGGTTCCAGGAAGAAGTCGAATGGATTGAAGACTCCCATTTCGGCGACGAGGTCCACTTCCACGTAGAACTCCGAGGTTGGCTCCGGGAAAACGAGCCGCGCCAGAAAGTTGCTTTGCGGGTCCTGTTGCCAGTTGAGGAAATGGGTTTCCGGACGGATCTTCAGCGAGTAAGAAAGGATGGGCGTGCGGCAGTGGGGAGCGGGCCGGAGCCGGACCACTTGCGGCCCGAGATTGACACGGCGGTCATAGCGGTAATGCGTCTTATGCGTGAGGGCGACGTGAATGGCCATAGGAAGTGGTGGAGCCAAGCCGGCAGGCGAGCTCACAACTTAGGGAGCAGATTTGGGGACAAGAAGCCGACTGAATATAGCGAAGTTTAACACGGGCGTTTCGCGATGCAGGCCTCAACGTCCGGACTCCGGCGCGGCGGCGTCTTCGGGTTCCGACACTACAAAGAAGTTGGAGAGGAACGTAGTTCCGAACGAGGTGGTCATGGCGACATCCGCGGCGTCGCGTCCGGTAGCCATCAGAATGCGGCCAATTCGCGGCATGTTATTGCGAGCATCGAAGGACCACCAGCGATCTTCGAGGTAGACCTCAAACCAAGCGCTGAAATCCATGGGAAGAACGACGGGAACGCCGATGTCGCCGAGGTAACCGGTGGCGTAGCGGGCGGGGATGTTCATGCAGCGGCAGAGAGTGATGGCCAGGTGCTGGAAGTCGCGGCAAACGCCGGTGCGATCCATGTAAACGTCCATGGCGGTTTTGGTGGGGCTGGCGAAGTGATAGCCGAAGGTGACGTAGGAATGCACCCAGTTGCAGATGGCCTGAACGCGGGGCCAACCGGGCGCGGAATTTCCGAACAGGCAGCCGGCGATGTCGAGAAAGCGGTCGACTTCGCAGTATCGGGAGGCGAGGAGGAATAGCAGGGTTTCATGTGGGAGTTCCTCAACGGGCAGTTCCCGGGCGGCGGGACTGATGAGGTCAGGTTCGCCGGAATTCTGCACGAGCGTCGAATTGTAGAGGCGGAGCTTTCCGGGCGGCGCAACAAAGCGGGTGCAGACGTTGCCGAAGGTGTCCCGGTAGACGTCGGTGGGCACCGGGGGCGTAATTTGGAGTTGGTCGGGTTCGAGCAAGTCTGCGGTCTGCGACGGATGCACATTGAGCAATGCCACCATGGCGACGGGTGCGGGGACGTCGAATTGAATATCGTAGCCAAGCCGGATGAGCACGGTGGAATCCCCCAGAACTATTGAGATTGGCGGAAGTTGCGGGGAGGCCGACGCAACATGGACGGAGTTTTTCAACCCGCCATCAAGTTTCAGTTTAGCTGATGGAGCGAGCTGCGCGCGGGGGGGATTTGGGGACGGACCGCTTCGCGGAGCTTGGGTTTGAGGCACGGTGGTGGCTTCCTGGTTGTCAAAGATCTGCCTTTGTTGGTGCTTATTCGGTGGGTGCCGGATCGGGATTTGGGTCATTTGTTGCCTTCTGTTCGGGCGTTGGGTGCTGCCCCGGGCTTGTTTTGTGGTTTTCGCTATCGGGTGATGGGGCGGGCGGCTCGATTGGGGCCTGGGTTTTTGGTTCGTTTCGCAATTCTTCGGTTGTTGCTGATTCCGGGCGGGTTTTCTGTAGTTTTTCGAGAGTTTTCAGGGCACGGTCGAAGGCCCGGCTGTAGGTGGTTTCGTAACGGAGCAGGAGTTGAAGCGACTTTTCGTCGTTGGCCATGGTGGTGAAGGCCAGGCTTAGCCGGGTGGGGTGGGTGATGACTTTGAATTGTTGGGCGATTTCGGGGGCCATGCGGTCCATTTGCAGGTCTATGGCGGCGGTTTGGATTAGCCAGACACGGCGGAGGCGCCAGCGGGCGGCTACCATCTCGGTGACGAGTTCCAGTTCGACGTCGTCTTTCGGTTGGAATTTCCGGATAAATGCTTCCATTAATTCGTCGAATTTAGTTTGAGATTCGTTGCCTAGGACTAGGGACTTTGCGGTGAGTCCGTGACGGAGTGCGTTTTGGGCGTACTTGTGCAGGACTTTGGGGGTCTTGGGTCCGGTGGATTTGGCTCCGTCGGTGCGAGCGATTCGCCGTTTATCGCGTGATGACATGGGTGTTGCCTCCTGCGATGACGGTAGCTTTGGGGTTTGCTGGGATGTTTGGGAATTTTTGCTAGGTTATTGATTCGACGGGAAATTGAGTTTTACGATTTTTGAATTAGGGAGAGGAGATGCGTTTCCAGTCGAGAATTGGTCTTTGGAAATTGATCAGTAAGCAGAGGTCTTTGCCGGCTGCTGTCAGGTAGTTCATGCATTGGGCTATGTGCTCGCCTGCCAGGCGGTCTGTGCATTTCAGCTCTACGAGGATG
>JBBQDH010000345.1:0-4896 GCA_038319515.1 Bryobacterales bacterium | reverse complement strand
AAAATCGTTATCGCAGAGCCACTTGCGCCGGTGGCCATTGAGCGTCTCCAATCTCAGCATGGTTGGGATGTGGTTGTCTCGAATCCCCGCGAGTTCACGCAGCACCTGGCGGACGCGGACGCACTGGTTATCCGCAGCGCCGTCAAACTCACGGCCGAGGTGTTGCAGCAGGCTCCAAAGCTGCGCGTGATTGGTCGAGCCGGTGCGGCTCACGACAACGTCGACCTCGCCGCCGCAACAGCTGCAGGGATTTTGGTGATGAACACGCCCGGTGGCAACGCCGCCTCGGTCGCCGAACACACCATCGCGCTGATGCTCTCCATGGCGCGTTCCATCCCGCAGGCCAATGCCTCCACGAAAGCCGGCAAATGGGAGTTCCGCAGGTTTGTCGGCAGCGAACTGCGCGGCAAGACGCTGGGGGTCATCGGGCTCGGCAGTGTGGGTCGCGAAGTGGGCAAGCGCGCACGGGCATTCGATATGAAGGTAGTTGCATATGACCCCTACGTGACCGCGCAACTGGCTCGTGACGCGGGCGTGGAACTTTGCTCCCTGACGGAACTCTATGGGCGCAGCGATTACATCTCCGTGCACGTCTCGCTCACACCGGAAACCGACCGAATCCTCAACGCGGAAGCTTTCGCGCAGATGAAGCAGGGCGTGCGAATTGTCAATTGTGCCCGCGGTGAACTGGTTTGCGAGACGGCGCTGAGGGACGCACTGGAATTAGGCAAAGTGGCAGGCGCGGCGCTGGATGTTTTCGAAGAAGAACCGGCTTCGAAAGACAATCCGCTCTTCGCGTTTGACTCCGTGCTGGCCACTCCGCACATCGGCGGTGCGACCGAAGAGGCGCGTGAAATCGTTGGCCTCCGCATCGCCGGGCAAGTCGTTGACTACCTGCAAAACGGACTCGCCGTCAACGCGGTTAATATCCCGTCGCTTTCCGCGGAACAGTATCGGGCAGCCGCGCCCTTTATCGATCTGGCGGAAAAACTGGGCATTCTGGCCGCCTGGCTCGCGAACGGCAACCCCAAACTCCTGCGCATGACGTACTTCGGCCGTGTTTCCGACATGAACACTATCCTGCTCCGCAATGCCGGCCTTGCAGGTGCGCTGAACCGTTCCACCGCCGTGCAGGCCAACGTGATCAACGCGCGACAGCTTGCCACCGACCGCGGCTGGAACGTGGCCGAAGTGCACGATAAGAGCCTCGCCCATGCCGAATCCATCGGCCTCGAAATCGAGACGGAAACCGGTACGATCAGCGTGGAAGGTGCTGTGGTGCAGGGTCGGCCACGGCTGCTGCAAATCGACGGCATCTACTGCGAAGCTCCGCTGAACGGGCCGCTGGTGTGCATTAAGAGCCTGGACATTCCGGGCATGGTGGGCCATATGGGAACCGTGCTGGGGGCCAATAATATCAATATCGCGAACTTCTCTTTGGGACGGCGCGAGTCCGACGGGGAAGCCATCTCGGTAGTCTCGACAGGGGCTTTGGTCCCGCAGTCTGTGCTGAATCAGATCACCGCGAACCCGGCTGTGATTCTGGCGCGCGCCATCCCCATCACTTAGGGCCTGTTCCGACGTAGAGCTCCCATAGTTCAAGGGTGCCTGGGTTCGCCAGGCGGTTCCGCCCGTCCAAATAGCACTCTTGCCACGAAATCTCATTAAAGCCCGGGTGCGGACGTACCGGGCTCTCGAATATACCGCTTATTTCATACCCATCACCTGGACCGGGTTTCGGCCAGAGTCTTCAACTGCGCCAATCCGCGCTCGAAATCCGGACCGACTACCTTATCCATCCCATAGAACAACGAAATCGCTTTCAGAGCAAAGTTGTTGTCGCCGGTCATCGTCCAGGTAACCTTGGTGCCGGCGCCTTCGGGCTTCAGTGCGAAAGCAATCACACTGGTGGAAGCGTAGGGCTTGGTGAAAGCGAGCTGAATACCAATCCTTTCGTTGGGATCACTCCCTCTGATGATCATTTTTCCCTCGCCCGCTTTGCCGTTACCCGACCACATATACGCGGACCCCACCCCTGAGGCAGGCCCCTCATAAGTGCGCTTCATCGCAGGATCGATGTTCTCCCACGGCGACCAGCCCGGCCAGTTGTGGAAGTCATTCACCTGACTGAAGAGAACTGAAGCAGGCGCGGCAATCGTCGCGGACCTGGTCACCGAATAGGTGCCAGGCTGGATCAAAATCAACCCACCCACAATCGCCAGAGCAATCAGAAAAGCCAACAGCATCTTCCACAGCATGAATTAGTTTTCCCTTCGGCCTACCTGGAAATCGGCGCGGCAGCCCTGCTCCACCCAGATACCTCGCTGGTCAAAGCCCCAGTTCACGTTGAGCCTGCAATCCGCATCGCCACGCGGCCTCAATAACAATACCCCCCGGCTGGTATCGGCATCGCAATAGCTGCGGCGGCGACCATCGGAATTACAGGAAATTACATCGGTTTCCCAGCGGCGCGGTCGTCCCCCGTCCCGATAAACACCATTGCCCGGCCCGGAACTTTGCTGTGTGCCATATTGCGGGTTGCCCTGCGGAATGCCCTGCTGATTGCCATACCCGCTACGCCAGGTCAGGTCAAACGTATAAGCTTCGCGCCCGCCCTTCGAGTCTTCAATCCTCACGACAGCGGTGCCCCGGTTGTCACGCGGCTCCCGCACCAAAGAAACGCGCCCGCGTCCGTCAACACCCTGGAAATGGAACTCCGCGGGATTGGCCGGCAGCGGCTGATTGCACTGCATTCGGCGCCATTCGGCCGGCTGGCCGGACAGCGTAATCAGGCGGCCCTGATCCTGGAAGATCTCCACAACCGCAACATCATCCACATCCACTTCAATGGTGCACTTGCCACTGTCACCGTTCTGCCCGCTCACCGACGCCCGAATCCTGCGCTCCACATTCTGCGCGCACACCCCGACCGCCAGCAGAATTCCCAAAACCACCACGCTGGTTACTCTCATCGCATTGCCTCCGTCCTTTTAGATAATAAGTGATCAATCCGGTTCCACGAAGCGTGTTCCGGGCAGCGCCGCACGCAACCTGGCCACGCCCGATTCTGTGATTCCGGTGTCGTTCACGTTGAGTTCTTTCAGCGCCTGAAACCCTGCCAGGACAGGAACGCTCGCATCGGTGACACTGCATCGCGTGACCCACAATACTTCCAGTCTTTTCAGATCTGCAAGTGAGGCAATCCCTTCATCCGTCACCATGTGCGCGCACAGATCCATGTGCTTCAGACTGATCATCCCGGCTATCGAAGCAAGCCCGGCATCGGTAATCCGGGGGCCGAGCCACAGCACTTCGAGCGGCAATTCCGACAACCACCTCAGCCCCGCATCAGTCAGCCCTGTCATGTGCATCTCGACGTTCCGAAGCGTGGGAAACGTGGCCAGAGTGGCCGCGCAGGCATCGCTCACGAACCGATTGCCTTCCAGCCTGACATCGCGCAGCGGAATACCTGCAAGCGGTGTGAAATCCCCCCGAATCGCAGTATAGGCGAGGATCAGTGTGTCCAGTTGCCGCAGCGGCTTCAGGAACTCAAAAACACCGTCATCCACCCGCATTTCACCCAGGCAGAGGGACGTCAGCTGCGTGAGGCGACGGAGCGGCTCCAGATCCTGATTCCGGACCGGCCCGCTCCAGATAGTGAGTTCCCTGAGTTCGGTATTGTCTTCCAGCGAGCGCAGGAATTCCGGCGTTGCCTGCTCACCGGTGATGACAATCTTCTGTTCCCCCATACCCTACTCGAACGCCAGGCGAATTACTTCGTCCATGGCCCTCACGTAGTGAATCCGCATGTCGCCCAGCTGTTCCGCCTTCAAATCCTCACGCACGTTCACCTCATTCTCCGCAGGTAGAATCACCGCAGTCACCCCGCTCCGCTTCGCCGCCAGCACTTTTTCCTTGATCCCGCCAACCGGCAGCACAAGGCCCGCCAGCGTGATTTCGCCCGTCATCGCAAGACCCTCCCGCACACTCCTGCCCAGCAGCACCGAAAGCAGCGCGGTTGCCATCGTAACACCTGCTGAAGGGCCGTCTTTCGGAATCGCACCGGCCGGCACGTGGACGTGGAGATCGGTCGTTTTGAACACATCCGGATCAATACCCAAATGCAGTGCATTGGCGCGAACCCAGGTGAGCGCGGCCTGTACGGATTCCTGCATCACGGACCCTAACTGTCCGGTCATGATCAACCCCTTGCTGCCACCGGGCATGCGGCCCGCTTCAATGAACAGGACGTCTCCGCCGACCGGAGTCCACGCGAGCCCGACCGCGACGCCCGGGCGCCGGGTCCGCTCTGCAACTTCGGTTTCCGGACGGAAACGCGGAGCGCCGAGGAACTCTTCCACCAGTGCCGGAGTCACCTCCACCACCACTTCGCGCCCCTCGGCATACCGGCGCGCCACCTTGCGGCACACTGTTCCAATCTCCCGTTCCAGACTGCGCACGCCCGCTTCGCGCGTGTAACGGCTCACAACGAAACGAACCGCGTCGTCTGTAAACGCAAGCGGCTTATTGTTGTCCAGCCCGTTGTCCGGACCGTTGTCCGGCCCGTTGTCCAGCCCGTTCTCCGTCTTTTGCCGGGGAATCAGGTACCGGAACGCGATAATGACTTTCTCCTGCTCGGTGTAACCCTGCAGATGAATGATTTCCATGCGGTCGCGCAATGCATCCGGAATGGTGTCGAGGACGTTTGCTGTCGTGATGAAGAGCACGCGGGAGAGATCGAACGGCTGATCAAGGTAGTTATCCCGGAAGGTGGAATTCTGCTCGGGGTCCAGCACTTCCAGCAGCGCCGACGAGGGGTCGCCCCGGAAATCCCGGCCCAGCTTGTCCACTTCATCCAGAATAAAGACCGGATCATTCGCCCCCGCGCGGCGCAGC
>JBBQDH010000344.1:0-4912 GCA_038319515.1 Bryobacterales bacterium | reverse complement strand
GGCATCAAAGATGCCACCGGAGGTGAGCCCTATCTGGCCGACGCAAACAACCGGGACGTGATTTCCGGCAGGGACTGGTCTCCGGAAGTTGCGGCGAATGCGGCGCGGGGACGTGGTGGTCGCGGTGGTCCGCTGTTTCCTATTCTGCGGATTGAGCAGGCGCACTCGCCGTCTTACGTAAGCACCACGACTTCCCGGGACCAGAAGTATCACTTCATCATCATTTTCCTGAACCGGGAGCCGGTGACGGCGAGTGGCTGGAGCGTGCAGGTGCCGACACAGACGTGGTGGATGCTGGCCATCTTCGCGTTACTTTGCTACCTGCTGGCACGGCATTTGACGGCGCCTTTGCGGCGTATGCAGAAGACGATTGAGCGCTTTGGCAAGGGCGACTTTTCGGCGCGTGTGAACTCCCGGCGCAGTGATGAGTTCGGGCAACTGGCGCGCACCGTGGACCAGATGGCGGAGCGGATCGACCTGCTGCTGAAAAGCCAGAAGCGGCTGCTGCAGGACATCTCGCATGAACTACGTTCACCGCTGGCGCGGCTGGGCGTGGCGGTGGAACTGGCCCGCGGCGGTGGTGATGCCACCACGGCTCTGAACCGTGTGGAGCGCGAGGCGGACCGGCTGAATACTCTGGTTGGCGAACTGATTCAGGTGACCCGGGCGGAGGGCGATCCGGATGGATTGCTGACCGAACCGGTGCAACTGGACGACCTGGTCCGGACGATTCTGGACGACGTTCACATTGAGGCGGACAGGAAGCAGATCAAGCTATATCCTTCGATTGCGACGGCGGAACTGGAGGGCAATCCGGAACTGCTGCGGCGGGCGATTGAGAACATCATCCGCAATGCGATTCGCTACTCCCCGGAGGAAAACCGGGTGGAAGTGGCGCTGGAACGGACTCCCGATTCGCTGAAAGTGATCGTTCGTGACTTCGGTTCCGGTGTGCCGCCGGAAGCGCTTTCGAGCATCTTCGACCCGTTCTACAGGGTGGAGAAAGACCGTGGCCGCACGAGCGGCGGAGTGGGCCTGGGTCTGGCGATTGCCAAGCGCGCGGTGGAACTGCACCGGGGCCGGATGACCGCGAAGAACGTCAATCCGGGGCTGCAGGTGGAGATTGAATTACCTGCGACCGGTCACTTCTTAAGCACAGTGATGCCGGGCGGCAATTCGAACATGCCGGCGGGTAAGCTTTCGCCGATGACGACCTTATCGGAGTAGAGCTCAAAGAGCTTTTCGGTGTCGCGCTCGCGCTGGGTGTCGTAGGGCCACATGACTCCATTGCCTGTGTTTCGGTATTTTGTATAGCGGGTTACTTCCTCACGCCGGTCGTTAATGGTGGGGTCCCATCTCTTAAAGCTCTGCTTGACAGGCAGCAGCGTACTCGAATGAATCCAAACAGTTAAGGTGCGGTTCTCGGAATCGTTGAATTCCAGTTTTTCGACTGGCTGGTTTTCGACGACGTCGCGGCCTTTGGAATCAATGGCAAGCCCGGGTTCGTCAAGCCGGGTTCGCAGGATGTAGAAAATATCGTTCATGTTGGACCGTTTGAACTGGTCGACGCGGTCCTGGCCGAGGGGTTTGGCGCCGCGATAAGTGATGTCCCAGACATCGGTTCCGGTGAGGATAACGAAGTTGTCTTCCTTCTTACCGAAGGCCTGGCGTTGGGCCACGCGGAGACCGGCGCCATCGGGTTTATCGAGGTACTTCGTATAGATCTTCGCGATGGTGAGGCCTGACAATTGTTCGCGGTAGAACGAGTAGGCCCGGCCGTTTTCGGTGCGGGACTGCAGGCTGCGGAAGGCGTCACCACCGAGGGCGTGGATGCTGTCGGCGACGATCTTTTTGGCGCGTTCCTGTGGGGTCTCGGCGCGGAGGGTGGTGGCGGCAACGGCGAGGCTGACGAAGTTCCTTCTGGTCATGGTTTCTTTGCGATCTGGTCTGCGGTAAGACCCTGGTTCAGTTTGATTTCGGAGACGGTCGCGTCGGCGAAGTGCTTGCCTGCCTGCTTCAGGGTAATCTTGCGGGGCAGTGTCACGCCGTCCGATTCCTTCCAGTCAGCATAGGTCTCTTCGACTGCTGGCATGTTGTAGGTCGCGGTGGCGGGCAGGCCGGTTTTGGGATCGAAGGTCAGGGTGATTTTGTGATTTGCCCTGTCAGAGATTTCGATCTTTCCATCACCTGCGTCGCGAAGGCCTTCGTTTTGAAAGACGGCGGGCCAGATGCGGAAGGTTTCGAACGTCACCTGATCGAGCTGGGCCTGCGGGGCGGGGATGAGGCCCTGGGGCGTAAAGGACCATCCGGATTTCCCATCCGAGTAGGTGATGATTTTGCCGAAGGGCAGGGTATTTTCCTGTCGGAAATAGCCGGGGGCCAGCCACTGGGTGGACTGGGAGACTTTGAGGCCGCCTGCGGTGGGGTCCAGTTGCATGTTGACCGACTGGGTGAGGTCCTTCACGGCGAGAAGTTTCGCGCCACCCATGGCCGCGAGGGCTTTGGCGATGGTGGCTTTGGGATCAGGAATCGAAAGGTCGAGTTCGGTGGTGGGCGCGTCAAACTTCATGTCGTTTCCCACGGCGACGGTGACAAATTTCGCGGGATCGAGATGCTGCTTTGCGACACGCAGGATGTCGGCGGCGGTGACGGCTTCGACGGCCTTCTGGTATTGGAAGATGAAGTCCTCCGGGTAGCCGAAGTAGCGATAGGTGAGGAGGCGGTTCAGGGTCTTGGAAGACGTGTCGAAGTTGAAAACGAAGCTGTTGACGACGGTTTGTTTGGCGGTTTCGAGTTCCTGGGCAGTAACGGGCGCGGTGCGGATGCGATTCACTTCGTCGTTGATGGCCTTTAGGGTGGCGGCAGTGCTGGCGGATTTGGTGCTGCCGGAGATGGAGAAGAGGCCGGGGTGATCATAATTGACGCCCCAATCTGCGCCGATTTCGTAGGCGTAGCCGAGCTGGGTCCGGACCTTCAGGAAGAGGCGGCTTTTGAAGCCTCCGCCGAGGATGTCGGCCATGACTTCGAGGGCCGCGTAGTCTTTATCGCTGAGGATGCCGCCGAGGTGGCCGACGAAGAAACTGGTCTGGGTGACGTCTGATTTATTGGCGGTGTAGATGCCGGGTTTGGGATTCGACGCCACCTTTGGGAAGGCGGGGACGGGCGGTTGCCGGACGGTCCAGCTGGCGAAGAGCTTTTCAATTTTGGCCTTCATTTCCGGGGCGTTGAAGTCGCCTCGGAGGGCGAGGATGGTGTTGGCCGGAAAGTAATAACGCTTGTAAAAAGCGACGATGTCGTCGCGTTTAATGTTGTCGATGGTGGAGTACTGGAGATCCCGTCCATAGGGGGTGTCACGGCCATACAGGATGTTGGTGAACTCGCGGCCGGCGATGCTTTTGGCGTCGTCATTGCGGCGGGAGATGCCGCTGCGGGTTTGGGCTTTGGCGAGGTCGAGCTTGTCCTGGCGAAAAGCCGGGTCGGTGAGGACGGCGTGGAAGGTGGCGAGGACTTCGTCGGTACGTTCTTTGAGGGTGGAGAAGGAGAGGGTGCCGAAGGATTCGCCGATCTGGCTTTCGACGGAGGCGGCGATGTTTTCGAGTTCTTCGTCGAGCTGGTCACCGGGTTTGGCGGTGGTTCCGCCGGCGCGGATGGCGTCTCCGGTGAGGCCCGCGAGACCGACTTTATCGGCGGGATCGAACAGGTTGCCGGTGCGGATGAGCGCGGTGCCGTGGACGAGCGGCAGGGTGTGCTCTTCGAGCAGGTAGACCTTCATGCCATTGGGGAGGGTGGTTTCGGCGATTTTGGGGATGGAAATGGGGCGGAGCGGAGGGAATTTGAGGGATTTGTAGCTGGGTGGGGGGACGGTTTGGGCGTGGGCGGCGGTGATGAGGAGAATCAGGGCAAGAAGGCGGGTCATTATTTAGTACCGTCCTGATAAGTGAGGGCGATGGTGCGGTTTTCTTTGGTGAAGTATTGCTTTGCCACGCGTTGCACGTCGTCTGCAGTCACTTTTTCGATGTCCTCAATGGCGGTGAAGAGTTTGCGCCAGCTTCCATAGTTGACGTGGTATTCGGCGAGAAGTTGCGCGAGACCGGCGTTGCTGTCGAGTTGGCGGATGAGGCCGGCGCGGGTCCGGGTTTTGATGCGGGCCAGAGCGGGCGCGTCGATCTTGTTGGTTTGGAAGAGAGTCAGCTGGGCGTCGAGTTCTTTTTCGACTTCGGCGAGGGTGTGGCCCTGGGCGGGGACGAGGAAGAAGAGGAAGAGGCCGGGGTATTTGCCGCCGGGGACGGTGGCGTCGGCTGAGGCGGCGAGGGCGATCTGTTTGTCGCGAATCATGTCGCGGTAAAGAATGCTGGTACGACCGCCGGAGAGGAGGGCGGCGACGACGTCCAGGGTGGGGTCATCTTTGTCATTTTGGTCGGGTCGATGGTAGGCGACGAGTTCGATGGGTTGGGCGGGGGACCGGACTTCGACGCGGCGGGGGCCTTCCTGGATGGGCTCGACGGTGGAGATGGGTTCGGGCAGGGGGAATTTGGGGAGGCGGCCGAAGTATTCCTGGGCGAGGGCCTTCATGCGGGCGGCGTCGACGTCTCCGACGATGGAGATGGTGATGTTGGCGGGGACGTAGTATTTGGCGAAGAAGTCTTTGGCGTCCTGGACGCGGAGGTTTTCGATGTCGCTGGACCAGCCGACGGGCGGGTTGCGATAAGGGTGGGCGATGAGGGCGGCGGCGAGGAGTTGTTCGAAGAGTTTGCCCTGGGCGTCGGATTCCGTGCGCATGCGGCGCTCTTCGCGGACGACGCTGCGTTCCTTGTAGAACTGGCGGGGGACGGGGTTGAGGAAGCGGGCGGATTCGAGGTAGAACCAGAGTTCGACGCGGTTGGCGGGGAAGTTGTAGAAGTATTTGGTGGAG
>JBBQDH010000343.1:0-4932 GCA_038319515.1 Bryobacterales bacterium | reverse complement strand
CAGAAATGTGTCTTTGGCGCGCTGGATGTGGCCGCGGAAAGCATTCGGCAGCGCCTTGGAGTCACGCTTTGCCATGGCAGCGAAAATCTCGTCGTGTTCACGGTGTTCCTGCGGCAACCGCAGTTGCCAGTTCTCATCGATACGGTGAATCCGGCACATCGCGATGTGTGCCTTCAGGCTGTCGTACATGTCGGCAAGACGGTGATTTCCCGAACTCCGGATAATGATGTCGTGAAACTCGGAATTCGCCTGCTCGTGCGTTTTGCGATTGCCATCGGTCTTCACCGGTCGGCTGAGAACAGCCAGGAGCCTGCGCGCGCGTTCGATGCTCTCGTCAGTCAGGAATTCAACAGCTTTCCCGGCCGCCAGACATTCCAGAGCACAACGAATATCGAAGGTTTCTTCAAGATCCCGGCGAGTCAGCGTTGCCACAAACGTGCCGCTGCGCGAATGGACATCCACCAGACCATCGGCAGCCAGAAGCTGGATTGCACTGCGAACCGGCGTGAGGCTTACGCCCAGCTGAGAAGCCAGTTCTTCGACATTCAGCCGCATTCCCGGAGCAAAGCGCCGGTCCAGAATTGCCTCGCGAATTGAGTGGTGAACATCGTCGACCGCCCGCCTCCGCTCGATCTTCACCAGTGCCATACCCTCTCCAGTTGCCATCATCACCACTTTAGAACAACAGCTTCAATCCAAGCTGCACAGAGCGTGAGGCACGGGACGATGTGATTGTGCCAAACGTGCTGCTGACATTGGTCCCGTTGGTTCCTGGCGAGAACCCGGTGTTGGGAAAGCCGAGGTTCACATGGTTATCGAGGTTGAAGGCCTCCGCGCGGAACTGAAGATTCGTCTTCTCGTGGATTCTGGTGTTTTTGATCATCGAGAAATCGAGGTTAAAGAACCCGGGCACCCGAACATCAGGAAGCGCGCGACCCACGTTGCCGTAGGTATAGTTCGGGGGATTCACAAATACCGAAGTGTTGAACCATGCGTACTGCGTCGGGTTGTCAAGTTTCGCTGATTGCCCTGTTGAATTCGGGCGGCTTGCAAGGAAGTTCGACGCGCCGCCGATCAGTACGGGCAGACCTTTCTGCAGCGTGGTGATCGCCTGTGCCTGCCAGCCACCGATGACCGCGTTGACCACCTTATTGGAAGCTGAGAACGCCTTGCCGGCCCCGAAGGGCAGTTCGTACACGGAACTGATCGCAAGCCGCTGCGGCACGTCAGTAGGATCAACCGAGCGCTCCAGACGGCGCGCGAACAGGCCGTTCTGATAGCCGTTGTTGTTCACCTGCTCGATGGAGCCGAAGTTGATGGGGGCGGCCACGCTGTCACTGATCAGCTTGCCCGTCGTGTAAGAGGCGAGGAATGTCAGCCCGCGGTCGAAACGTTTCTGCACGGAAAGCAGCCCGGCATGATAAATCGCGTTGCCGAGGTGCGGGTTCCGGACGCCTGCGCCCGTATAGTAGGGATAAGCCAGCAGCGACTGCTGCTTCGTGATGGTGGCGCCACCCAGTGAGCCGTTCACTTTACCCGCATAAGGATTCGGCACAGGATTCTGTAGTGCAGTACCCAGGCTGAGATACTGCGGATCCAGTTGGTTCAGATTGTATCCGCCCGCAACCAGATGAGTCCCGTGGTTACCCGAGTAGGTTGCGTCAACCACCCACTTACCGGGTAACTGCTTCTGGAAGGAGAGGTTCCACTGCTGCGACATGGGCGTCTTTTGGCCGGACTGGTCATAGCTTGCGCCCTGACCGAGGAAGGCGCCCGGGCCGAGGAGCGCGCCGAGAGGCTGAATGGGAGGCGTGGGCAGGCCCTGGCTCAGCTGGAACGCAGGCAGGTTAGAATTGCCGCCAGGTGCGTTATAGGCCGTGTTCGTGGAGGCGAAGCCGCTGGTGTTACCGAAGTAAGTGATGTTGAAGACTGATGGGTAGAAGATAGCGTAGCCGCCGCGAACAACGGTGTGACCATTGCCGGAAAGGTCATAGGCAAAGCCAAGACGCGGCCCAAAATTGCTGTAGCCGCCACCGAGGAAAGCCTTGCCGTAGTCCTTGCAGGCATATTCCTGGCGACCCTTGAGACCGGATACCGAATCAGTCTGATACGGATTGAAGTTCGAGGTACCGCAGTTGCGTTCATATGGTGCCTGCTGGTAGTCATAGCGGAGACCGAGGTTCACGTTGAGTCGGCGGCTGACGCGCCAGTCGTCCTGCACAAAACCAGTCCAGGAGACGCCCTTCTCCGATTCGCCGATGTAGGTACCCACGCTGCCATTGGCCACGGCTCCGAGCATGAAGGCCGCGTACGTGCTGCCCGTGCCGCTCTGCGCCTGCGGATTGCCGGTCAGGCCCGCCGCGAAGTTAAAACTGCCGGAAGGATTCGAGGTCTGGAAGTTGTTGCCGAACAGCAACCGGTACTCGGCACCGATCTTGATGGAATGGGCACCGCGCACAATGGTGACGGTGTCCGCCACGTCCCACGTGAGAGCGCCGCGAATGCCGACGGTCCCGGTATTGAATCCGGAATAGCCGTTGCTGATGGACGGGATGACGAAGTTCGGAACATTTGACGGAAGGCCGAGTTTCTGCGGCCAGTTGCCACCGTAGCTGGCCGCCTGGAACGGGAAGTACTGGCGGGCAATCCCGACCTTTACTTCGTTCACAATACTGGGGGAGAACGTGTGTGTTTCTGAAGCCGAAGCATTCCGTGTTTCAAAGTTGTCGTTGCGCACGCGCACTACCGGGTCAGGCCAGGTGCCGTTGCCGTTGTCGGTGTGGTTCACGAAGTAGGTATACCGTGCAAAGAACGTGTCGTTATCGCTCACCCGATGGTCGGCGCGGACCGTGTATTGCTGCATGTTGGTGTGCAGTGCCGAACTCGACAGATAGTTGTTGGCATTGGTGAAAGCGTTTGTCGGCGTCAGGTTCGGCAGCGGGTAGAACTGATTGATGTTCTTCGCTACCGGATCGAGGCGGCTGGGGGGGATGATGTTGTTCGCGAAAAGGTCGCGGATGTAGCCGCTGCCATTGGGATTCAGCCGCGTGGTGGCGGTGTCGTAAATCGGAATCTGCTTACCCGTCGCGTCAAGCAATGTGGAAAAGTCCCCGTTACGCTGCGCGGCGATCGGGGTGGATGTAATGCTCTGGCTGTTGTTGATGTAATTGAACTGTTCCCAGTTGCCAAAGAAGAAAGTCTTGCCCTTGCCGTTGTATAGCTTTGGCAGTTGCAGCGGCCCCCCAAGGGCCAGTCCATATTGGTTGTAGCGGAAGGGCAGCAGTTTGGCGGCGAACGCGTTGCGGGCATCGAGGACATTGTTTCGCAGGAACTCGTACGCGGTGCCGTGGTAAGCATTCGTGCCGGCCTTCGTCGCAACGTTGATGACGCCGCCGAGGGTGAAACCATATTCGGCAGACATGGAGCCTGACTGCACTTTGAACTCCTGAACCGCGTCCACGGCCAGGTTGGCGTTCAGGTCGGGGTAGTAGCTGTTCGAAGCGACCATGCCATCCACCAGAAGGTTGTTCGCGGCGTTCGGGCCGCCGTTGATGCTCCAGTCTGCAAGGCTGGTGCCGCGGTCAGCAAAGCCGCTCTGGTTGGGCCCGGCGTTGGAGTGCACATCGGGAGCCAGCGCCACCAGGGCGAACGCGTTGCGGCCGTTCAGCGGCAGGTCGGAAACGCTGCGGCTCTCGATCACCTGACCAACCGATGCATTCTCCGTGTTCACCAGCGGCGCTTCGCCCGTCACGTTGACGGAGTCGCCAACCGCACCGACTTCGAGCTGAATGTCGATTTCGGCGTGTTGATCAACCTGCAGCACCAGGCCCGACCGGACCGCCTTGCGGAAACCGGCATGTTCGACGGTTACCTGATAGTTGCCCGGATTGAGGGAGGGTGAAGTGTAGAAGCCGGTGGAGTTGGTTGCCGCGCCCACCGTGATGCTGGTGTCGACATTTATCAACGACACTTTTGCTCCGGCGATGACCGAACCGCTGGCGTCGGTGACGGTTCCCAGAATGGTGCCCCTTCCCTGCTGCGCGATGGCAACGGAAGAGAAGCTAAGAAGAGAAATCAACAGACACACACTGGCTCTTGACAAGACGAACTCCTGATTGAAAAGGCTGCGGCGAATTGTGAACGCACCCAGACCCCGGATAGTGAAAGCTTCTCACATTGGCAGGTGACTGTAAAGTCTGAAATTTCAGATACCTATTTTCGTCTGCTGTCCTGCAGGCGCTTCAGCAGCTTATCGAACCGCACCGCCGCCACCATTGCTGATCAGGCCGTTTGCATGCCTCAGACGATCTGCCGGAAAGACAGCCAGCGCGCGGAAGAATCGGGAAGCGAACCAGGGATCGGTCGAAATTTTCGCGTGCAGCAGCCCACACGGAATGGCGAGTACATGGGAGAACCCGGCGGCGGCTACGGTCGCCGACGGGGGGTGAGAATCGACAAAGGAGATCTCACCCACAATTTCGCCGCATAGCAGGCGGTTGATTGTTCGCTTGCCTGTGGTCACATCCATCGCTCCGTCCAGGATGACAAACAGGGCGTCCACAGGTTGACCGTTCGCAGCCATCCATTCCACGTCCGCGCCGTTCAGAATTCCCATCACATAGAGCGCTTTTCTCATGGTTCTCCGTGTCGGGTCATTTGCCGTTTCGCGAGATCGGCGAACGGTCCGGGTTGATCAATTAGTTCGTTGTATGTTCCGCTCTGCACCACCACACCGCGATCCATCACAAAAATGCGATCCGCTTTCAGGATGGTGCTCAGCCGGTGGGCAATGACAATGCGCGTGATTTGTAGCTGCTCCATCGCCTTCCGACGCCATGGTGTAAATTCCCATGGGAAGCGATTTGATGTCGTCGTCCATGCCCGCCATTCGCACTGCTTCCCACGCGTCGTCCCCGGTGAGGGCGCCGCCCT
>JBBQDH010000342.1:0-4994 GCA_038319515.1 Bryobacterales bacterium | reverse complement strand
AGCGCGCTTCGGCCATCCGCATGGATCGCCACCATCGTCGGCGCGTCAGCCGAACTCAGACTTCCCGTCAGGTAGTAGACAGTCCGGTAATTCGCACTGACAAAGAGGTCCAGCCCCGCGTCCTCCATCCTCTGCAGCAGTCGCGCCTGTCTCCGTCGGCATCCGTCCGGACTCAGCATCAGCGAATCGAAGCCTCCGTCCGCTTCCACTCTTCATACTCTTCCGGCGACATCACAATCAGCAGGCTCCGCATCTGACTGTGCCCCAGGCCGCACAACTCGGCGCAGGCAATCTCATACCGACCCGGCTTGTCCACGCGAATCTGTAGAGGAATCTCCATCCCCGGCACCACATCCTGCTTGGTGCGCAGTTCGCGGACGAAGAAATCATGAATGACGTCCCGGGCTTTCAGGAGGAGCAGGACATCCTTCCCCGCCGGAATCCGCAGGCTTGCCGTCACAATATCGTCCTGTCCCGCTTTGTCCGCCGGATCGATACCGAACGGATTCCCCCCGGCATCGCTTATAAACTGCGTCCCGGTCACCCCAAAACGCCTGTCCGGCCCGGCGTAACGGAAATTCCAGGCAAACTGATGGGCATAAACCTCAATTGTTTCTTTGCCTTCGCCTCTGACCGGTACTTTCGCCCAACTCCGCGATCCGGTGAATGCCAGCGCCAAAAATACCGTCACGGTCGCCAGCATCCAGCCCAGTTCGATCCGGCCATGTTCATTTGTCGGCGTCGTCGTTGGCACTCTTCTTCGGCGGAGGATCGCCCAGGCCAGCAAGAGGTGTGCAAACACAAAAATCCCTCCCGTCAGCCAGAGAGTCCAGCCGAACTGACGGTCAAAAGCCAAAGCTTCCGCATTAATCGGGAGAGGAAACCAAACGGGACGAAAAAGGAATAAGCCACAACCGGCGGCTGCGATGAGGATGAGGATCGGACCGAGGAGCAAACTTGAGTATAGCGGCGATTCGGTGTGCGGGGAGCCGGCGGCAGTGTCGCGCCCGCTCCCGCTTCACAAGGAGTTCTTAAGCGGGTTCCGGAAACAGGTATCCGGCCTTCCCGAGCGACTTCTGCATCAGACCGATCGCTTCTGGTTCAGAGATGTTCCGGGCCTGCGAAACCTCTGAAATCAACATGGTACGCGTGCGATCAAGCATTTTCTTTTCGCGGAACGACAGAGGCTTTTCCGCCTGTAGCCGCACCAGTTGTTTAAAAACTTCCGCGATCTGAAGAAGGCTGCCGGTCAGCATCTTCTCGCTGTTAATTTTGAACCGAATTTTCCAGTCCTGCAGATTCTCGAACCCGGAGCCGGCAAGGTATGCCAAAACCCGGGCAACATCCGTATTCTTCGAGAGCTTGCGAAGACCGATCGTCTCGGCATTCGAGAAAGGAACCATCACGGTCATGCTCGAACAAAAGAGCCTGAGGAGATAGAACTTCTCCGGCTTCTGTTCGAAGTAACGAGTGCTGATATTTTCGATAGTCCCAACACCCTGGTTGGGATATACGACTTTTTCACCAACTGCGAAGGTCATCATACGTTGATCCCTCCCACCTGACTACCGTGTGAATTAATTTAAATTTAACTTCGTCGAGCACCTCATCATAGGCTCAACCAATTATTTTGTCAAGCGGTCGCGGTAACATCATGATTCTGAAACATTTAAATGGTAAAGACTGATTTCAGCCTCGCCAAATGAGCGGGCAACCAAACTTTCGATAGGGCAGCGATTTTCATTGATTCGTATTGCAATCCACCTTTCAAAGGTGGCTAGTCCGCGCCTGCCGCGCGATGCCCGGTTTTTCGTCCCGCCAGCACCCGCTCGTCCAGTAACAAACGCCGCAACGTCCGCAGATCATTCAGGATTCGCCGGCTCGATTTCATGTGCCCGTTCAGCGCGGTGATCTTATAGTGAACCAGCTGCAGCGCTTCCACCCTCCGCGCCGCTCCGTCCCCCATCGCCACATCGATGTCCGCCGTAATCTCCGCCAGCGCTTCCTCAATTGCGTCCGCCAGCAACCGCACATATTCGTGAGAGCTCTCAATATTGTCGAACGGCGTCTCCACCTGATCACCCTGCCTTTCACGAATCCTCAGTCTCTCACGAAATTGACCGGACCTTTTCGGGCATATACTCGATACTGATGCGGATCGCCTTTCTCTTTGCGTGTCTCAGTCTCCTTGCATGTCTCAGCCCCGTTGCATTCGCCCAGCAGGCGAGCATTGAGGGCACCATCATCGACGTAACCAGCCACCAGCCCGTGCCCGGCGTTCACGTGACAATGTTTTCCGTCCTGAAGGGCATGCCGGAAGACGCGTTCGGCGCGATGAGCGATAAATCTGGTCACTTTTCCATAACCGCGCTGAAACCTGCCACTTATTTGCTCGCGGCACAAAAGCCCGGCTTCACTCCACTCCCCGGCAGCAACACCAGCCTCACCATGAAGCCCGGCGAAATCCGCGCGGGAGTCATGCTCGAAATGGCCCCGGCGGCTGTAGTCAGCGGCACGGTGACAAATGAATTCGGGGAGCCTGTGCCACGCGTCCGGGTTTCCTCCGTTGCCGTTTCACCCACCCAGGGCCAGCCGCTCATGTGGAACGGTATGAATGGAGCCACGGACGAACGCGGCCAGTTCCGTATCCACGGTCTGCCTGGCAAATACTACATCTCGGCTACCCCGAATCCCCAATTCACGGGCGGCCCCGCCGAGACTCGCGCCGACGGCTCGAAAATCCCCGCCTGGGCCGTCACCTGGTACCCATCGGTCCCGGAGAAAACGTCAGCCGCCATCGTCGACGCCAAACCGGGCAAGGAGCTCACCGGCGTTGACATCCGACTGGTTTCGCAACGCAGCGTCGGCATCCACGGCGCGGTGAGCGGCGTTCCCACAGGTAGTAACAGACGCGCCAACATCATCCTCTGGGCCGTCGGTGAAGGTCCGCAGCAGTTCCGCGACGTCAGGTTCGCCACCCCTGAACAGGATGGCAAATTCTCCTTCACCGGCCTCGCTCCGGGCCAATACACGGCTTCGGCCAGACTGGATGACAACGGAATTTCGTGGCGTAGCGCACTTCGCCCCATTCGGCTGGATACCGTCGATATTACCGGTCTCGACATACCGCTTTTACAGGGAGCCGAGTTTGCCGGAACCGTGGAAGGCCTCCCCGCTTCGAAACGAACCATTGCGCTGGAAGCTGCCTTCCCGTTGCAGCTGACCTTCGGATCCAACAACGCTTCCGCGCAGGTCGCTGCCGACGGCTCATTCCGCTTGACCAACGCCTTCCCTGGCAAACACAAAGTTATCGTGGCTCCTCTGCCGGAAAACGCCTATGTCAAGTCAGTCCGCGTCGATTCCACCGAATTCACCGACGGCACGCTGGAGATCCCCGCTGCTCCCGGCGCGCACATCAAAGTCCTGCTCAGCGACAAAGCAGCCTCACTGGAGGGCACGCTGCTGTCCGCTGATGGGAAGCCTCTCACGGATACGCCGTTCATCTATGTATTTCTGGCAACCTCTCCCGACGATCTGAGCTTCCAGAGCGCCAAACAATCCACCGGCGAACACTACAGTCTGAAAGGGATCCGCCCCGGAAAATACCGGCTCATGGCGATCAATCCCGTTCAAAATGGCGCCATGCCGGAAGCCCTTCGCGTCGTATTCGACAAGGCGGAACAGATCGAGATTAAAGAAGGCGACCGCCTGACCCACGACCTGAAACTCTCCGCCACCGAGGCGCCACATGCGAAATAGCCTGATCCTGCTTGCCCTCTGCTGTCTGGCTGCCTTGTGCCGGGCACAAACCACCGCGCCGGACGGCGACAAACTGGCCTCCGTAGAAGGTCAGGTCAATCAGGCAATGACTGGCGAACCGCTGATTCATGCTCATGTCATACTCCGTGGTTTCTCCGGCGGGTCGAAGAAGGTGTACGGCGGCACCACCACTGCGGAAGGCAAATTCGGTCTGACAGGTATCCCCGCCGGCAACTATTCCTTAACCGTTGAGAAAACCGGCTTCGTCACTCCGCCAGGCGCCGATTCCCTCGTCTCCGTCCATTTAACAGAAAGTGACCGGAAGTTCGGATTGAAGCTGAAACTGCTGCCCACCGGGGCCATCACGGGCCGTGTTCTCGACCAGGCTGGTGACCCCATCGAAGGAGCCCAGGTCACGGTCGAGGGAGCCACTCCGCAATCCGGCACTACCGATGAGCGCGGTTACTTCCGCCTCGGCGGACTTGCCCCAGGGAAGTATCGCGTGCGGTCCAGCCTGAATAACAGCCTGAACCTGCCGCCGGAAACCCGCACTGACGGCACACAGGATCTCCACTACGCCGCCACCTGGTTTCCGGGCGTGGCATCCGCCAAAGAATCCACGCGCGTCGAAGTACGCCCCTCCGGCGAATCGGGCGGAGCCGACATCCACATGCGTCTGTCACCCTGGGTTCGGATCAGCGGCAGAGTCTTCGGCTTACCGGAGGGGATGGATCGGGCCACACTTACGGCACGCCCGACCGGCCTTTTCGCTGGCGCCGTATTTTCCCGCGTTCGACCCGATGGCACGTTCGAACTCTGGCGCGTCGACACCGGCAAATACATCATCGGGGCCAACTGGCAGGGCCCCGGCAATCAGCTCATGAAGACCGTTGACGTGGAAATAGAGGTCGCCACCTCTAACATCGACGGCCTGGAACTGCGCGTCGTACCCCGTCTGACCTGGTTGGCCGCATCGATTTCGAAGACGATGCCGCTCGACAAGCCATGTTCCCGAAGCCCCCCGCCGCCGGGCTTTCCGGATCGTCACAGACTGCTTCGGCACAACAGAAGGGATCTCAAAATCCGACCCGGCCGTCATCGCTCATGCTGCAGGACCCCGTAACCGGCGGTGCCTCAATCCCAAATATTCGGATCGGGGAAGACGGTGTTTTCCTTGCGAAAGGAGTGGCCGCCGGTCGCTACCATATCAGGCTTGTCGCCGACTCCGTCTACAT
>JBBQDH010000341.1:0-5007 GCA_038319515.1 Bryobacterales bacterium | reverse complement strand
CGAATAAATGAAAATTCTGAAGATTGAAGCTGTTCCGTTTCACGCGGAACGGGATGCCACACAGGCGACGGGCACGGCAGGTTCGCCAGCGAAGCTGCGCGGTGGCGCGTCTGCCTATCGCTGGGCTGAGCATTATCCGGTGCTGTATTCCACGCGATTTGAAACCGCGCTGGTTCGCGTGGAGCTGGATTCCGGGCTGGTTGGGTGGGGCGAAGCGCAGGCTCCGCTCGCGCCGGAAGTGGCCTGTGCCGTGGTGAATCATCTGCTGAGCGCAGCCATTGAGGGGGACCCGTTTGACGGCACTGTTGCCGGGATCGAAGCCCTGTGGTGGCGAATGTATTCGGCCATGCGTGTGCGCGGACAGACCGGCGGCTTCATGCTGGACGCCATCGCCGGCGTGGATCTGGCCCTGTGGGATCTTGCGGGCAAGATGGCCGGGCTTTCGGTGAGTGCCCTGTTGAAGGCCGGTCGGAGCCGCATGCCTGCTTATCTGAGTGGCTTGCCCGGCGGCACTCCGGAAGGCGCGCGCCCCTGGCTGGCCAGGGGTTTCACTTGCGTGAAGCTGTTTCACGATTCCGGCGTGGAGCGGTTGCTGGCGAACTTCGACACCCTGCAGCGGATGATGCCGGCGCGCGGAAATATTGCCGTTGATGCTCTTTGGCGCCTCACCCCGGACAGTGCACTGGTATTGGCTCCCGAGCTCGCATCACGCTCCGCGATGTGGCTGGAAGCGCCCCTCGCGCCGGAGAGCGCCGGTCAACATGCAGCACTTGCCCGCGCCATCTCCACTCCCCTGGCAATCGGCGAAAGCTATCGGACGGTTTTCGAACTGGAGCCGTTCTTCGAAGCCGGTGCGATGCAGTATGTACAGCCGGATCTGGGCCGCACCGGGATTACCGAAGGACTGCGCATCGCACGCGCGGCGGAAGCCCGGGGAATTTCGGTCGTGCCACATGTGAGCATCGCGCTGGGCCCGCAAATCGCAGCAGCCGTGCACTTCGCCGCGGCAGTACCAAACTGCGCGATGCTCGAGTTCAATCCCAATGTGGTTGAGACTGCGAACCGCTATCTGGAAGAACCATTGCGCATGGACGGCGCGGCCTACGTTGTCCCGGAAGGGCCCGGCCTCGGAGTTTCAGTTCGAAACCTATAGACTGCCGGCACCAGCTTCAACAGATTCCGACGGCACATAAAATCTTACTCCCCGATTGGTTCTTCAATCGCTATCGGGCTCTTCACCAAAAACCGCACGAAGAGCCAGGCAATCGGATGCATAAAGCCCATGATGACGAAAATCGTACTGTAAGAATAATGCTGAACAACGTGCCCTGTCAGGTTTGTAAACAGTGTTCCGCCAACCCCGCTGCCGAACGCGATGATGCCGGAGATGGACCCCACCACGCTCACCGGATAGATGTCGTTCGTGATCGTCATCAGGTTGGTCTTCCACGCCATATGCGCAAACGTGACAATCGAGATCAGCACCATCGCCATGGTTGCCGAGGAACCCGGCACCAACAGACTGAGTGGCATCAGCAGCGCGCAGGGCAACAGCACGACCTTGCGGGCGCGCAGCGGAGCCCAGCCCCGCTTCACCAGCCAGCCCGACCCTATGCCGCCCGCGAATGACCCCAGGTCCGCCGTGAGATACGGCAGCCACGCCAGCATGCCCATCTGGACCATGGAAAAGTGCCGTTGTTCCACCAGGTATTTCGGCAACCAGAACAGATAAAACCACCAGACGGGGTCAGAGATAAAACGCGAGACCAGGAGTCCCCAGGTCTGCTTCTTCTTCAACAGTTCGGCCCGTGAGATCTTGCCCGCCACGGGTTTGCCGGGGCCTGATCCCGTACCCTCTCGTACCAGCGCAAGCTCCTCCGGCGTGATCCATGGATGGTTCTCCGGCAAGCGGTACAAAGGGATCCACGCCGCCAGCCACAGGAATCCCAGCGCGCCGGTAATAACGAAACAGGTACGCCAGTCGAACTTCACCATCAGCCAGACAACCAGGGGAGCGGCGATAATCGCGCCTACGGCGGCGCCTGCGTTTTGCAGGCCATTCACAAAAGCTTTCTCCTTCGGCGGGTACCATTCGGAGATCGCTTTGAAGCCCGCCATGAAATTGCCTGGCTCGCCAAGGCCCAGCAGCGCCCGGAAGAATCCGAGCTGAAACGCGCTGCGTGCAAACGCATGCAGCATGTTGCTGACCGACCAGAATGCCATGAAGATCGCCAGCGCTTTTCGGGTTCCCCAGCGGTCCACCAGAAACCCGGAGCCGATGTACATGATTGTGTAAGTAATCAGGAACGCCTGCAGAATATTGGCGTACTGAATCGGGGACAGATGCAGTTCTTTCGTCAGTACAGGCGCCACGACTGAGAGCGTTTGCCGGTCGATGTAGTTAATGATCGAGGCCAGAAAAAGCAGCGCCGCGATATACCACCGAACGTGCTTCAGTTTCATGCCGGAACCGCGAAGGGCTCACCCGAAGCGATCCACCGGCGCAGGAAGTCGAGTTCGGCAAGACCGGCAGCGTCGACAGACCCCGTGGGATGCCGCACGAATGACGACTTGATTACCCCCGTCGCCTTCAGGTTGTGTTTCATGGCCGAGACTCCCAGGCCAGGCTGCAGTTCGAACCGGATCAGCGGCAGAATGCGCGTGAAAGTCTGCCACGCGGCCAGTTCATCCCCGGCTTCCAGCGCATTCCAGATCACCACGAACGAATCAATCATGTCGCTGCCGGGCATCATGCCGAGCGCGCCGCGGCGAAATTCTTCCATGATGAAATTGCCGTTCAGTCCACCGAAGGACACAATGCCTCCGCCTTTGGTGACAGCACTGATTTTTGGCGCGGACGGCGGCGCTTCCACTTTGGCGTAGACCACGTTTTCGATCTCGCGTCCCATCCGGCACAGCAGTGCCGCCGGCATCACCACCTGCGTCATCAGCGGGGCGTCCTGCACCATGATTGGAATTTTCACCGCTTTGCTGATAGCGTCGAAATAGAACATCAGGCCTTCAGCGTCGGTCTTCATGAACGACGGGGGCAGCACCATGAGCGCGTCCGCGCCAAGATCCTCGGCCTTTCGGCTTAACTCCACCGCCAGTTGTGTGCCGGAATGGCCCGTGCTGGCAACCAACGGGACGTCTGGCCCCGCAGTCTTCCGAACCAGCTGCAGCAGCGTGGTGCGTTCAGCATCACTCAGTGTGTAGCCCTCGCTGGCGTTACCGAAAAGTCCCAAACCGTGGGCGCCCTGCTGCAACAGGTGACGGACAAGGCCGGCCTGGCTTTCGAGGTCGAGAGAACCGTCGTCGTGAAACGTGGTGTTGAGAATCGGGAAAACGCCCCGTAGCTGTCGGCTGTTGATCATCAAACTCTATAGTATGAAATTTCAGATTTTAGAGTCAGGTTTTCCTGCGGAACAAATTCGGGCCGCACGGTGTCTTCCCCGGTAACATGCTCTCTGCACGATTATTTCACGGCTTGCCATTGTGGCCCCTGCTGCTCGCCGGACAGACCTTCGACGCCGCGTCCGTCAAGCCTGCCGAACAGCAGTCAGGTTTTCTCGCCCCTGTGCGCGCGGGAAATGCGGGTCGCGTTACATACCGGAACTACAACTTGCGATTGCTGCTGGCAGAGGCATATGAGGTGTCGGAATATCAGGTGATCGGGCCCGCCTGGCTGCCACGGGAACGCTATGACATCGTGGCGACGAGACCGCGCGGCTCCGGGCCGGACGCTATTCCCGCGATGCTGCGGGCGTTGTTGACGGAACGCTTCCACCTTCAGTCGCATCGCGAAATACGGACCATGCAGTCCTGGGCCTTGCTGCCAGACAAGGACACATCGAAGCTGCGTCCGGCGAAGAATGTCGGGGAAGTGGCAGGCTGCAACTCGTGGGGTGACCTGGCGGGTTTCGCCGGCTTACTGGCGAAGGTGCTGGAGCGCCCTGTGGTCGACGAAACAGGAATCGCCGGCAGTTTCTTCTATATTCTCTATATCGTTCCGGGGCTGAGCGCACCTCCGCCCGGTGGTGTTACCCTGCCCCCGCCCCCTGCAGCGCCCCCGCCCTGTCCAGGCTGGTCTGCCGCCACCATGCCGGCCCCTGCCTCCGACGTGTTTGAAGCCGTTCGTAATCAAATGGGCCTGCGGCTGGAAAAACGGGCCGTGGAGCCTGTCAGAGTTGTGGTGATCGACAAGGCCGACCGCGTTCCGGAGAAGAATTAGTGTGCTGAATTAGAAGTTTGGGAACCCGGATTTTCCGGCAAGTAGTCGGCGGGCAACACGGAACCCTCCGGCACCAGATGTCCCCCAATGTTGCAGCTCTCCCGACCCCGGCGAGTCACGCCATGAGCTGGCAGGCAAAGTAGCAAGGCGATTGCGCCGGTCCGTTCGGGCCCCGGCAGTCGGGCTCCGCCGGGAAACTGGTGGCGTAGCTGACTGCCCAACATGATGTAGTGGAAGTGATCTGCCCGGAGGAGTACAGTCTCGCCATCGGCTGATTGTATTACTTATCGTTGATGAAGCTGGGGAAGTAAGAAGATGGAGGTGCGGGTCGGGATCGAACCGACGAATAAGGGTTTTGCAGACCCTGGCCTTACCACTTGGCTACCGCACCCTCTGGAACGTTCTCTTCGTAACGTAGCGCGTTCAGCAGGTGGAAGTCAATCGTACCCGTGATTCAACACCCGCCAGTACGCCTCGGCGACCGACCCCAAAGAGTTGTTCTGCAGGACATGGCGGTGCGCCTGCGCTCCGATCTCACGGGCCAAAACCGGGAACTCCGTCACCATCGCCATTTGGTCGAAAAGTTCTGCTGCTTCCGCCACGCCGTGCGAAACCCGCAGGCAGGTGGCGGCGGGCAGGCCTTCATTCTCCTCCCCAGTCGTAACGATCACCGGTTTCCCCGCCCCCATCATGCGGATCGCGATGCCGGACCACGCGGAAGCGGCGCGGTTCCGACAGCGGCTTGGAATTCCCCAGGGCGCGGTACTATTCGGCAT
>JBBQDH010000340.1:0-5044 GCA_038319515.1 Bryobacterales bacterium | reverse complement strand
CTGTTCCTTGCCGGGCTCTACACGGTACGCATCATCGCCGGTTCAGTGGCGGTCGGCGTCTGGCTGTCGCACTGGTTGCTCGCATTCTCGACCTTCCTCTTTTTCAGCCTGGCGCTTGTGAAGCGGTATGCCGAACTTGTCATCATGAAGCGAATCGACCATGAAAATGCAAAGGCGCGGGCATACGAAGTCAGCGACGGAGAATTGCTCGCCTCCATGGGAACCGCCAGTGGGTACCTTGCGGTCCTGGTATTCGCCCTCTATATCGCCAGCGACAGAGCCCGAGAGCTCTACAGCAGCCCCGGGGTTCTGTGGGTGGTGTGTCCTCTGTTGCTGTACTGGATCAGTCACGTCTGGTTGACGGCACATCGCGGAAACATGACAGACGACCCGATTGCATTCGCAACAACCGACCGAACCAGCCGGATACTGCTGGCAGCGATGGTGACGGCAGCCGTCATCGCCGGTGTGGAATGAAGCGAATCGCTCTTGTGGTCCTGGCCTGCGCGCTGTCTGAGAGTGCGGCTTCAACAGACGAGCAGGCGGGTCAGTATGCGGCTTCTGTTCCGAAGACAATTTTGGAGTTGCAGCAATTCCGTCAAACAACTTCCGCACCTGTGAAGTCGCGTTCGGGCAGAGAAGGTCGGGCCACTTTGGTGAATCTCAACCCTGCCATCAACACGTGGTTTCTTCTGCGGGTGGCGTGGAAGGATGGATCGCCCGAAACGGTCGCCCATCTGGAGAATGCGCGGCCCCGAGAGGCGAAGATAACCCTCGACCAGGACTATGCGGTCGGGTTGATAATCGCCGAGGGGGCAAGCCGAACTCCGTGCGAACTCTTCGGGCCGGCTGCCTCCAACGCTCTGGATCAGGGCAAGGCATCGCCGCTGGCATACTTTCCGTTGTGCGGAGGCCGTCTGTTCCTGAGGAACCAGGCGACAGGACATCGCACGGCGCTGGAATCGGGGGTTGAGTTTCTCCGCGATCAGGTGTGGGGTGGCGAGAAGGTCATCGCCGTGTTCCACCATCTGCTGGCTGATCGGTATCGCGAGCAAGGGCAACCGGCGGTGCAGGATCCGGTCGGTCTAAAACAGATGAAGGGTTTGGTATCCACCGATGGCCCGGTTCCGGCCCAGGTTGACCCGCAGTATGCCTCCCGACCGATTGTGCCTCGGGAGATGGGAGTTACACTGGCGCAACCAGGTCCGGAGACCACCGGAATGCTGCCGGGCGCGTGGTACCCAGGTGCGAATCCGGGCATGTGGGTGAGTGTGATCCAGCCGGACATGATTGCTCCGGCGATTCTGCAGACTTACAAAGCGGTTGTCACCGGCCTCGATACCGTTGAGGTGTCCTCGCTTTGTTATCTGATCGCGTTTGATCTGGATCGGTTCAATCTCGAATATGTGCTGGGCACCAGGCATCCCGATGTCAGGTGGTCTGAGCGCGCGCCGGCGCAAATGCGCGACGCCAAACTGCCGGGGCCGGACGGGATTGGCAGCATCGCGCCGCTTGTCTCGACGGGTTTGATCAGGCCCGACGAGGCGCGCGACACGGATGCGGCATTTATCGGCGGTTTTAAGCGCGAGCAGGGAGCCTTCCGCTTCGGGGATCTGGCCCGCAGGAACCACGGAAGCCACTACGGCTTTATCGAACAGGGCGTTGTCTTCAGCAAACTCCAGCCCGGTCTGGCAACGGTATTCGTGCTGGACGATGGATCCGTTGAAATGAAGACCTGGACTGAGGGCGATAACGCGCTCTTGCCGCGAATCAGGCACGCGCGCCAGAATGGCGTTCCCATCATTGAGGGAGAAGGCGTGCCGGGTGTTTTGGTTTCCCGCTGGGGGCCGGGCAACTGGTCGGGGTCCGAGGACGAAAAACTGCGGTCCATTCGTTCCGGTCTTGCTTTGCAGAAGAGCGCTTTAGCAACCCCAGGCAAACGTTTTCTGATCTATGCTCTCTTCTCAGACGCCACGCCCTCCGCCATGGCACGCGTGTTGCAGGCCTACCGCGTGAGTTACGGCATGATTCTCGACATGAACGCGCTCGAACACACCTACCTCGCGGTCTATCGCAGGTCTGGTTCTGAGCTGGCGGTGGACCATTTACTGAAAGGGATGAACCAGCTGGATAAGTCCGGCTCGAACGAAAATGTTCCCCGTTTTATGGGTTATTCGGATAACCGCGATTTCTTTTACCTGACGCGACGGAATAAGAAAGAGGTCAAACGATGAGGATTCGATCCGGACTGGTTCTGGGTTTTGTGGCGCTCTCCGGGTTGATCGGGGCCGGCGTGTCACCCATGCAGGCACTGCATGAACAGAATGAGCTCCTCTTCCGCCAATTGAAAGAGGCTCGCGGACTAACGGACGATCAGATCTCCGCCATCCGGAAAATCTTCGCTAAGAGCGGCTATATCGGCCAGGGGAACCCTGAACTCACGCGCCACGCGGTCACCCCGGAACAATGCCTGGCCAGCCTGAAGCAGAAGGGCGTGCAATATGAGAATGCCCGGTTTGAGAAGATCTGCGGCGGTAAGTACCTGGCGCCACTTTACGACCCCGCCACACAAAAGCCCGAGGATGCGAAGGTCTGTATCGATCAGTTCGAATTTCCCAACATCCCGTGCGCGTACCCTGTGGTGTGGGTGAAAGCGCGCGAAGCAGCCGAAATCTGTTGGGCGGAGGGCGAGCGTCTGGCCGACGCGCATGAGTGGGAAGGCGCATGCGAGGGAAACCTGCAGCCACCGGACTATCATTTCGAGCAGCTGCGCGGACTTAGCCCGGATGCGGCGATCAATCGAATGCGGGCGTCTCACAATCTGGCGGACGGTCCGAAGAAGCGGTGGAGCTACGGACCGGAGTATCGCAAGGGCGTATGCGCGACATCGGGAGTTAAGACGGCCGGCTGCACCGGAGGAAGCTTCACCGGTTGTGGTTCCAATACCTTTCCCGCCGGTGATTTCCCGGAGTGCCACAGTCCCCTCGGTGTTTATGATCTGAACGGGAACGCCGCGGAGCATATGAACCTGCCTTTGAACGAAAGCCAGATGTCGAGCCAGGGCAGCCGCGAGTTAGGTTACACAGAAATGAAAGGCAGTTGGTTCGTTTTCGACCTGGTTCGGGCACATGAGGATTGGTGCCGATGGCGCGCGCCTTTCTGGCACGGCACGCGCGTGCTGGCGGAAAACAGCCACGCCAACTATCATCTGGGATTTCGCTGCGTTAAAGATCTGAAGTGATTAAAGATCTGAATGACTAAAGACCTGAAGTGAGTTTCGGGCCAAAGGGCGACGGGATCGGCGGTCCACAGGCCGGTTCTTCGGCCATGTGGGAAATGAGGCCGCGGAGGTTCGGGATGGGGCCGTCGTCACTCAGCACTCCGGCGAGTTGGGGGTCACCGAGCAGATCGTAAATTGATCGGGATTGTCCGTCCACCACCGCTGTCTCGCTGATCAGGCGAATCCCGTGGCTGTAATCGGCATAGCAGGCCCCGTGAACCGTGCTGAGGGGCTGGATGGGAGCGCCGGTCAGCCTGTGCCAGCCGTAGATCGCAATCTTCCCCGGATTGGACGCCAGCAAATGGGTGACAACAACATCTTTCTTGTCGCCCGAAACTAAGGCGCCCGGTGTCACCCCCAGCAGACGGGACTGCGCTTCGATCTTTTGGTTGTGAACCCGGTAATATTCCGTGGATGTCATCTGCGGACCAGGAGTCATGGGTTGCGGCGCGAAATGAAAGGCGGCCTGACTGTAGATGGCGTTGACGATTTTCCTGGTGGGGAGGACGAAACCCAGCCCGCTGGCGATACCGGATGCCGTGTAGAGATTCATCGGAATCCGAACATAGTCTTCGTTGGACCCGATAGCAAGGTACTCAGGCATCACAAAAACCGTCGCGCTGCGCGTTTTGCCGTCCGCGGAATGGTTATCGAGTTTGACCGGTACCAGGCTCCGCAGGAAGTCCGGCACGTTTCCCCCAAGAACCTCTTTGAGAATGGCCTGCTCGCGGCTTCGCGAATCCATGTGCGCGATGTAGGCGACGAACTGACTGCCCGTTCGAAGCAGAGTTGTGCGGGGCAGAAAGGCTCGCGTCTGAGAATGGCTTTGAGCAAAGCCGCCAATGACGCCGTTCAGAACGATCAACGACAGAATGACCACTCTGCCGGCGAGCGAAACATTAAAGGAGTTCAATACTCCGATCTTACTCCATCAGTAGGCCGTGAACAGCTTTCCCCATTCCGTCTTCAGCGCCTCCCGAATCCTGCCGCGTCCCACGAAGTTATACCAATAGACATCGTGATAGAGCCTTGACGCGATGTATGACAGCGGCGCGAGCGGCGTGCGCAGCAGCAGGTGCTCCAGCGGCTTCAGCGGGCCCCAGTAGATCATCTTCTGGCCGCGGCTGGCGAAGGTGTCGCTCTGCGCTTCAAAATGAAAGTTGACGTCTGCGATGTCTTCCCCGACAACCTCGATCTCCCGCACGTCGCCGCAACCCAGGCCCTGTTCGTGAGCCAGCCGGATAAATTTGATTGAGAGCGGGTCGAACCCCATCATCTTCGCAGCCACGGCGTCAATCGCGACCATGTCCGCGCTCGCCAGGATGTAGTTCTTCACGTGCGGAACCATGCATCGCGGCCCGGGCCCGCCTCCGACGAACGTTCCGTCCATGACGGCAAAGATGCCCGGGTGTATCTCTTTCTGGATCGCCAGCAGGTCCACGAGCGTTTCATGGATTACGCCGTGGGTCCAGTGCCGTTTGTCGAACAGCAGTCCGCCGAAGGCGTTTTTCATCGCGCCGGTCATCTGCGTGAAGACGTGGGTCTTCATGGTGGGAAGGTGAATGATGTTTGAGCCGACAAGACGTTTCGGAATCCGGATGCCACCCGGGAAGATCTTATCGAGGATAGAAGTGCTGCCAGCTGATATTGATTTTGAGGGCGGTTTCCTTATCGGGAGACAGAAAGTTCTGGTAGTTGGCCAGGCGCATCAGCCGTCCGTAATCGCCGAGAACGGAGCCTGGTGCTGTTTTCAGTACTGCCACA
>JBBQDH010000339.1:0-5125 GCA_038319515.1 Bryobacterales bacterium | reverse complement strand
CTTTTAGCTGGCAGAGCAGCGCGCGGGCAACGCTGGACGTTTACTCCGAAGTGGTGGGTGAAAGCCGGTTCACGGAGCCGGAGAACGTGCTGGCCGAGGCGCATCGCAAACGATGAAAATCATTCTGTTGACTCTTGGGCTGGTGGCCACCAGCACGGCTGCCACGCCGCAGGCCCTCTCCGGCTTCCCGTTCGCGGATGAGACGTTGCGGTACACCATCAGCCTTCCAGGCGGCATCAACCTGGGGGAGGGCTCCATGCGGTCGCAGAAAGTCCAGTCCGCGTGGAGTTTCGAGCTTTCGCTGGAAGCGGGTATCCCGGCCTGGATGCTGAAAGACCAGTACAACGCGCACTCAAACCTGGACTTCTGCAGCCTGGATTTTGCAAAGCAGTTCGTTCATGGAGCCCGGAAGGGTGGCGAGAAGACTGCAATTGACCGCTCCCACGCCACGGCCACCCGTACCACGCTTGATGGGGGCGGCAAGAGCGAGTTCTCTTTGCCGGACTGCACCAAGGATGCCCTGACGTTTTTGTACTATACACGGCGGGAACTGGGCCAGGGTCGGGTGCCGGCGGCGCAACAGATCCTGTTTGGCGGGCTTTATGAGGTTGCGTTGCAGTACGGGGGAGCACAGACCATCCAGGCCGGAGGGAAGCCCGTGGTGACCGACAAGATTGTCGTGAACCTGAAGGGAGCGGCTTCAAACCGGCGGTTTGAGATGTATTTCGCTCGTGATGCCGCGCGTACGCCGCTGCTGATTCAGGTACCGCTTCCGCTGGGAAAGATCTCCATGGAGTTGGTCCGCTGAGTCCATTACGCGCCGCGTTTTTCTCTCCGATGCCGCCATCGAAGAGTGGTATTGCCGATTACTCCGATGCGCTGATCGCTGAAATGGCGAAGCGTGCGCATGTCACGGTATTCGATAACGCCGATTCGCCGTTCGATCATTCCGGCAGCGACATCGCGGTCTATCACCTGGGCAACAACCCGTTTCACGACTTCTGCTACGAGACCGCATTGCGGCATCCGGGCGTCGTGGTGATGCATGAAGCGAATCTGCACCACCTGATTGCCCACCTGACCATCAAGCGTGGCGACTGGGACGCCTACTTCGCAGAGTGCGAACTGAACGGCGGCCCGGAGGCGTTGGCGTTTGCGCGGCGGGTGCGGCGACTGGAGATTGGCCCGGACTACGACGGCGTGGCGATGACCCGGCGTGTCTTAAATGCCTCGCGAGGCGTGATTGTGCACAGCCATTACGTGGCGCGCGAAACGCGGGCGCAGGGTTTTGAGGGTCCGATTGCGGTGATTCCGCACGGGGCATGGGTTCCGCGGACGGATCGTCTGGCAACCCGACATTTGCTGGGGCTGGATGAAACAACACCGCTGATTGGGGCGTTTGGCTACCTGAAGCCGTATAAGCGGATTGCTGAGTCGCTGCGGGCACTGAAACGCCTGGTGAAACTGGACCCGCGGGTGAAGATGATTCTGGTGGGCGAACCGCATCCGGATTTCCCGGTGGATCAGTTGATTCGTACGCTGGGCCTGCGGGATCATGTACGGATTGTGGGCTTCGTGCCGATTGAGAAGTTTGTCGATTACATGGACGCCTGCGACATCATTCTAAACCTGCGGTATCCCACGGTGGGCGAGACGTCCGGCAGTTTGACGCGGGCGCTGGGACTGGGCAAAGCGGTGGTGGTGAGCGACATTGGGTCTTTCGCCGAACTACCCGATGATGTCTGCCTGAAGGTGCCTGTCGGGCCGCAGGAAGAGGATCTGATTTTTGAGTATTTGAATACGCTGGTTTCGCGGCCGGATTTGGCGCTTGCGATGGGTGCCCGGGCGAAGGAATGGGTTGCGACGGAATGCAACTGGAGCGTGGTGGCGGAGCGGTATGTGGCGTTTCTCGAGCAGGTTTGGCGGGGAGAATTCCCGGCGGAACCGAGGGCGGAACTGAAGGGTGAACTGAGGGGAGAAGTCGGCGACAAGATCGCCGACTGTACCGACGAAGAAACAGCGATCTTGCCGCCGGTTGTCCCCGATCCGTTTGAGGAGCCGGAACCGGAACCGGAGCCCGAAGAGATCACTACTGAAGCCGTGACGACGTGGCTCGATCCGGACAATAAGGATTACGCGGCCATTCACAAATCCCGCTTCGTTCACACGCTGGAACTGACGCCGCGCGGGGACGAGTCGAAGTCGATTCTTGAAATGGGCGCGTACATGCAGATGACGCCGGCCCTGAAGTTTACTCTGGGCTATGGCAAGGTGCGCGGCTGTTACTACGGGCCGCCGGGGCGCGTTGATCATAAGACCCTCACGTCGGACACGGGCGAGACTTTCGAATGCGACGTCGATCATTTCGATGCGGAAAAGCACGTCTACCCCTACCAGGACGAAGCCTTCGACACAGTGATGTGCTGCGAACTGATCGAACATCTGTTCGAAGACCCGATGCACATGATGAGCGAAATGAACCGCATCCTGAAGCCGGGAGGGCATCTGGTGATGACGACGCCGAATGCCGGTTCGCTGCGGGCCATTTCGGCGATTCTGCTCGGGTACCATCCGGCGTTCTTCCCCGCTTACATTCGCCCACGCAAAGCCGACGAAGAAGCTGAGGCGCGGCATAATCGCGAATACGTGCCAATGGAAATTCAACACCTGCTGACCGACTCCGGCTTTGACCTTGTTACGCTGGAAACGGGTGAGTTTCTGGAAGTCCCGCATCCGGAACTGGGCTGGGTGACGCACCTGCTGGAGCGGTACTCACTGAGCCACAATATGCGCGGTGACGGGATCTATGCGGTTGGCCGGAAGGCTGGCCCGATAAAGAATCGCTGGCCGGTCTGGTTGTATGCCTGAGATTGCGATACAGGAACCCGGCGTCCGCCTGGACGGCAGTACACTCATCGTGCAGGGGCTGATTGTGAACCAGTCTGCGTCGGCATGGAGTTCGCCCGAAGGCTGGGCATTTGGGTACCACCTGTTCGATGATCCGACCGGCACCCTGGTGGTGGACGGCGCACGCATTCCGCTGGATCTTGCGCCGCAAGCCTCGCAGAAATTCGGGATGCACATCGCCACGCCGCCCGAACCGGGCGAATACAGCGTCTATGTCTCCGCCATGCAGGAGCATGTAGCGTGGTTCTACGAGCAGGGCTGGGCATTTCTGCTGATCGATATCACGGTCGGTGAGGACGGCGTTGCGCGGCTTCGGCGATGGCGGATCACAGACAGGCGCGCCGTGCAACTGAAGCGCGCGATCCGCAGTTTGGGGCGTGCTCTGACACTGCCCTTCGAATCGATCCGGCGCAACCGGAATCTGATTCGGACTCTGGTGCGGCGCGACATGATGAGCCGGTACACAGGGTCATTTGGCGGAGCGTTTTGGGCAATTCTGAACCCGCTGCTGCTGATGCTGACCTATTTCTTCGTATTCGGCATCGTGATGAGATCCACGTTCGGCCAGGACACCAGCCGGACGGGCTTTGCACTCTACTTCCTGGCCGGGATGCTGCCGTGGCTCGCGTTCAGTGAGACCATCGGGCGCTCCCCATTTGTGATGCTGGAGCACCGGAATTTCATCAAGAAACTGGTGTTCCCTGTGGAGACGCTGCCGGTGAATCTGGTGGTTTCGGGTCTGGTGACGGAGTTCTTCGGGTTGGTTTTGTTTATGCTGGCGCTGCTGCTGATTCGCGGGCATGTGCCGCTGACCGTGCTGTATCTGCCGCTGGTGATTGTGCCGCAAATCCTGTTTACGACGGGCCTTGCCTGGTTCCTGGCCGCGATGGGCGTCTTCATGCGGGATCTGGGCCAGGTGATTGGCTATCTGCTGACTGTTCTGATGTTCCTGACGCCGATCTTCTACCCGGAAGACAAGTTGCCGCCCTTCGCCGCCGGTTTCATGCACCTGAACCCTATCTATGTCCTGGTGCACTCCTATCGCGCCGCTTTGCTGGAAGCGACCGCGCCGGACTGGGTTTCTCTGGGCTGGTTCTCGCTGGCCGCGATGCTGCTCTTTCTGCTGGGACACGCCTGGTTTTACAAGCTCCGCAAGTCGTTCGCCGATCTGATCTGAGTTGATGATTGTTTACAGTGGGAGACCGGTCCCGCGTGATACCCTCACGGTTCGGAGTGCCCATTGAAATCGAAGACGCCCGGCTACCTGCCGGTCCTGCTGGTCCTGTTTGCCTTGAGCGGTTGTTCGGCGCTCATCTATGAAGTGGTTTGGTACCAAAGTCTGCAACTGGCGATCGGCTCCACGTCGGTGTCGCTGGGTGTACTGCTGGCCACTTACATGGGCGGTCTGTGCATCGGAAGCCTCTGGTTGCCACGGCGAAAATGGACGCAGCATCCGCTGAAGGTGTATGCGGGGCTGGAAGCGGGGATTGCGGTCTTCGCGCTTTTGGTGCAACTGACTCTGCCGTATTTGACCCGTGTTTATTGGGTGGGCGCGGAAAGTGGCTTGCCGGGTATGCTGCTGCGGGGTATGCTGGCGTCGATTTGCATGCTGGTGCCGACCATCCTGATGGGTGCTTCACTGCCCGCCATTGTGCGGCTGATTGAAGGCACGCCGGAGGGCGTTTCCTGGTGGGGCTTTCTTTACGGCGGCAATACTTTGGGCGCGGTGGGCGGATGCCTTCTGGCGGGGTTCTATCTGCTGCGTGTGTACAACATGGCTACGGCGATTTATGTGGCGATGGCGATTAACCTGGCCGTCGCGGCAGTGAGTTATTTGATTGCAGGCATGGTGAATCCGCCGGAGTCCGAAGCTGCGGCCGAGACGCCTGTCTTACTGACGACCGTGAATAACTGGCCGGTGTATCTGACGATTGCGCTTTCCGGAGCCACGGCGCTGGGTGCGGAAGTGGTTTGGACGCGCCTGCTCGGGATGTTGCTCCTCGCCACGGTCTATGTGTTTTCGATCATTCTCGCGGTGTTCCTGGGCGGGCTGGCGATTGGCAGCGCAGCGGGTTCGGCGCTGCTGAAGAAGGTCAAGCCGCAAGCCGCATTGGGCTGGTGCCAAATCCTGATTGCGGTGGGAATGGCGTGGACTGCATACGCCATCATCAATGCCCTGCCCTACTGGCAGGACGATCTGCTGACCACCGGCAATCCC
>JBBQDH010000338.1:0-5138 GCA_038319515.1 Bryobacterales bacterium | reverse complement strand
GGCTCAGTTGAAAGATGCCGTTGCGGCGTTTGACTCGGGCGGTGACGCTGACTCGCTGGCGACAGTTCCGCGGACCGCGAGAGAGCACGATGCCCTCACGTTGTGGTATCTGCCGGGGCGGACGGAGGGCGCGCAGCGTGCGCAGGTGTTCGAACGGTTTGCGGGTCTGGTGAAATTGCCTGCCATTGTGACTCGGGATGCGTTGCTCCGGGGTGACACAGAGGCGGTGGATGCCTCCTGGAACGCATGGGGGCTGGGGTCTACCGAGTGGTGGCGGGGCTGGAAGCGGAAGTGGCAGGAACTGACTGGCCGAGGAAAGAGGAAAAGCCATCAAACAGCTGGACAACCCTGTCGCTGTCGAGGGGAGGCGAGAACAGGTGCCCCTGCGCATAATCGCAACCGAGTCCGGACAGGTGCCGCAGTTGTTCAACAGTCTCCACGCCTTCGGCAATGACGCTCATGCCGAGGGTGCGCGCCAGCATCACGATCGTCTCCACAATCTGTGCGTTTTCGGGCCGTATGCCGAGTTCCCGAACAAACGCGCGATCAATCTTTAAGGCGTTGACGGGAAACCGGTGGAGATAGTTCAGGGACGAATACCCGCTGCCAAAATCATCGATTTGCAGTCCTATTTTCGCTTCGCGTAACTTATGGAGCAGTTCCAGAGTGCTCTCGGTATTTTCCATGAGCACGCTTTCGGTGATCTCAATGCTGAGATGTTCGGGCGCGAGGCCGGTGGCGCTCAGGACGGACATCACCTCCGACAGGAACAACGGTTGCGTGAACTGTTTGGCGGATACGTTCACGCTGATGCGCATGCGGGGATTGTCGGTGAACTGCGCGTGCCAGGCGGCCATCTGGCGGCAAGCCGTATCGAGCACCCACTTGCCGAGCGGGAGAATCAGACCGGTCTCCTCCGCGAGTGAAATGAACTCGGCAGGGGGGATGAGGCCCCGGGTGGGATGCGGCCACCGAACCAGGGCTTCCAATTCCGCGACAACCCCGGTGACCAGACAGACTTTCGGCTGGTAGTGCAGGACCATACCGCCGCTTTCAATCGCCCGGCGAAGGTCCGTTTCACAGCGCAGGCGCTCTACCGCGAGACTGCGCATGGCGGGGGTGAAGACTTCGAAGCGATCTTTGCCGCGCGCTTTTGCATGGTACATGGCGGTGTCGGCGTCCTGCAGAAGGCTTTCGGGAGTGGTACCGGCCTCGCCGATCCGGATGCCGATGCTGGCGGAAACGAAGACCTGGTTGTCCAAAAGCCGAAGAGGCGGTGCCAGGGCTTCCAGAATCAATTTGGCCAGATCGGTAGCCCCGCAGGATTCGCCGGTCCTGCCGACCAGCAACACAAATTCATCGCCTCCCACTCGCGCCGTGGTGATTTCACAAGCGGACATGTCGGGCCGCTGCGCGCATGAGGTAAGCCGGTCGGCAATCTGCACCAGCACCATGTCCCCGGCAGTGTGACCGAAGCTGTCGTTGATGATCTTGAAGCGATCAAGGTCAATGAACAGAACCGCGAAGTTCCGCCGGGAATCGGACCCGGCAAGGTCAATGGCAAGGTGTAATTTTTCGTTCAGCAGAAGCCTGCTGGCAAGGCCGGTGAGGTGATCAGCGGCTTTACTGTCGGTGATGTCGGTCTGGGAGCCGGCCATGCGAGTGGCCATCCCGTCGCTGTCGCGCACCGCGACGCCGCGGGTGAGAAACCAACGATAGGTCCCGTCGCGATGGCGAACGCGGTACTCGCTCTGAAAATGGTCGGTCTGGCCCGCGCGGTGTTCCGCCAGTTCGCGCTCCACGCGTTCGCGATCCCGGGGGTAAATGCGACGCATCCATTCGTCAGTAGTGTCCCCGATTTCCTCGTCCGCAAACCCAAGCATTGATTTCCAGCGGGGGGAATAGTAAATCTTTCCGGATCCCAGGTGCCAGTCCCAGAGCCCGTCCTTGGAGCCCTCCGCCGCCAGCGAGTAACGGGCTTCGCTCTGGCGCAGGGCCTGCTCGGCATCTTTCAGTTCGCGCAGATAAATCAGTTCTTCTTCACGGCGGGCGTCCGCTATGTTGCGAAGGTTATGGCGCGCAACGGCGGCGGTCAGCAACAGACCGCACAGGCCAAAGAACCAGGGCTGCCAGGTTCGGCGTGCCGAAAGATACTTCTCGGTGGCGGTCATCACAATGGCCCAGTTCCGACCACCGGCGGATAGCCAGGCCACCTGCTTGAAGTCCGCCGGCGCAAGGGCTTCGGCTTCTGTCCGGAAAACGATTTTCGTTCCTCCCCTCAGCCACTGGTGCTGGTAGAGGAACTGCTTCGTAGCCGGGGCGGAAAGATCGAAAAACTGAATATCAATGGGTTCCGGTTTCAGATCCCGCAAGCCTTTCTCAAGCACCTCGCCCAGCTGAAAAATGATGAGGGCAAAGCCGCGAAGCTCAGCGTTCGGAGCCCGCAGGGCCAGAAACACGGGCAAGCCGAGACCGTCGCGGGTCTTTTCGACCAGTCGAATTTTGGAGCCGACAATCGGCTCGCCAGTCCGTGCGGCCAGATCGATCTCGGCACTAATGGTCGGGGAGGTTGCCATGTCATAACCGGCAATCCGGTCGATGTTGTCGCGGGGATAGACAAACCGCACCGGCTCGTAGATGTCTTTGGCTTTTGCCGCACGCGGCGGTATCAGAAGATTGCTGCGGATATAGGGGGGATTGATCCCGCGTGCTTTCAGGCCGGACTCAAACGCCGCCCGCCCGGCGGCCCGCAAGTGTTCGACCCACTCCAGCGTCAGGATGCTGGGATTCGCCTGAATCGCTTCTTCCGCAAACCTTGAGAAGCCGGCCTCGTTCAACTCCGCCGTGGCATTTATGTAGCCCCGAACGATATGAGTGGCTGCAAGGTTGGTTTCGATTTCACGACGAACCGCGTAGTCACAGGTTCCGGCCGCGTTGCGAAATTCGTCGCGGGCAAGCTGGGCCTCGCGCATCCGCATCAGCCCGCAAACAAGGCAGGACATCAGAGTTCCAAGGGCCGCGATGATGAGCACCGATCGGGACGCCGAGGAACGGGTTACCCGATGGGGACGTGATTTGGCTGTGCCGCCGGTCAATTTTCTCCCTAATCTATCCAATGATAGTCGTATTTGACCGGAGCGTCACCCCTTCAAAAGGTAAACATCTGGCCGAGACGGCGTAACGCCCGCGGGCACGGAGGTTAAACAGGGACCCGATCGGAATTTCGGTTTCCTGGAATGCTGCCGGGTTGAGGGCAACGGAAAGGCTCTCGGTGCGGCGTTCGGGCTTGAGAAGTTCGCGGCCAAAAGGGCTGAGAGGTGCGATGGAATCATACCTGGGACCCACTTCCAGCAGCCGCACTTCCACCTGATAGAAATATAGCCAGCCGGGCACGGGAAATGATTTGCGTTCCGTGCCGATATTGCGGATAACGACTGAGATTCGGGGCAGAGCTTCGGAGTCTTCACGGACAATGTCGTAGACCGAGAGGACCAGCCCGTCAGCGGGTTCGCCCCATGAGCGAATGGTGAGGTCAACTACCTTCGGAGGGTCGTCCCGCACGGACAAACCCATTTTGGCCATGAAATCGAAGAAACCTCTGAACACGCTATTGCCAGAGCTCCTGCAGGACACGACCGACAGAGCCGCCGGGTTCCTGCACGCCAAGGATGGCGGCCAGCGTGGGGGCAATATCGTTCGGGGCGATGCGCTGGTAGTAATGGCCCTTTTTAATGCCGGCCCCGAGAAAGATCACCGGGACGTGGGTGTCGTAATTAAAGGGAGTTCCGTGGGTGGTGCCGCTGGTGCCGGACTGGTAATACTCGTCCAGCAGAATAATCAGATCACCGGAACGCCCGCGGAAATAATTGTTGGTAACGGAGGAGCTAATGCTGTCAGCCTGCATGGCGCCGGACAGGATCTGGTTCGCGGTATAGACGCGGTAGACGTGAGGGATAGCGCGGGCCGCTTCCGCCGCGACGTTTTCGACTTCGGCGAAGGTCACTTTGTAGCGCACCATCAGGTCTTTGTTGAAGTAAGGTGAACCGGAGTTTTCGTCGATCCACTTTCCTGCCCCGAAGCGGGCTTCCAGTGCCGCCTGCATGGCAGCGGTCAGTTGGGCGCTGGCGACGCGGCCCCCGGGCATCTTGCGCGCCTGATTCACCTCTGGCACAGGCGCGACACCGTGGTCGGCCGTTAGAACAACCAGCACGTTGCCGACGCCGGCCTGCTTTTCGGCAGCTTCGATGAGCTTGCCCAGAAGACGGTCCGTGCGGATGGAAATATCGCGGACTTCGGGTGAATCCGGGCCGCGGGCATGACCGACGTAGTCATTGGCCGAATAGCTGACTGTCAGAACATCGGTGCCGTCATGCTTGCCGAGTTCTTCCGCGACCAGGGCCTTCTCGGCGAGGTCTTCGATCATTTCGTTACCCCACGGGCTGGCTTCCAGTGAACCGCAATAGCGAATGGCGTCCTTACCATTCCCCACGCCGCCAGGAGTCATTGTGCAAAACGGCTTGTCTCCTGTTTTGGCGTCGAGAGCCAGCCACTGCGCGCCGCGGGATTTGGCATCGGGCGCGGCAGTGTTGACGGCTTCCACCCATTTGGGCAGGGTGGACATGTAATAGTCGCTGGTGACCCAGTGCTTTGATTTGTCTTCGAACCAGTAGGCGGCATCGGCCATGTGACCAGCGGGCAGAATGGCGCTGCGATCTTTGATGGAGATTCCAATGACCTTCGATTTGCCGCCACCCATCTTAATTTCATCGCCCAGCGTGCCGGTCAGCATGCGGCGGGGCGAGGAGCCCGCGGCGTCTGTGCCCCCAATGGTTTTTGTACCGGGGTCAGACACGCTGGTGACTATTTTCCCGCTATTGCGATCAAACCAGTCGTTGCCGACGATGCCGCTGATATTGGGGGTCGCACCGCTCAGGAAGGTTGAGTGACCGATGGCTGTCACCGTGAGCGCGTGGATATAGTGTGCGTTTTCGAAGACTGCCCCCTGTTCGAGCAGCCGCTTGAAACCGGAAGTGTAGCCGGACCGGAAGCGGGCGAGATAGTCATAGCGGAACTGATCGACAACGACGGCGAGGACCAGTTTCGGCTTCTTTGGGGTCGCGTTCTGTCCGGGGGCCTGA
>JBBQDH010000337.1:0-5155 GCA_038319515.1 Bryobacterales bacterium | reverse complement strand
TAGTGAACGGAGCAATCTCAATCCCGTCGTAACCAATGCCTTTCAGCAGCCGACAAACGTGGTGGAACGGCTGGCCCTCAAAGGCCTCATTACACATTGCAAAACGAAACGGAGCACCCATGAGATCTCAGTTTGACAGATCGGTTCCTGAGACAATGGTGAATTGGAAAAACAAGCTACCGCGGATGTTCGCGTCACAAAGAAGGGCGCTGACCGCGTTCACAACGGGCACCCCTGGGTCTTCCGGTCCGATATTGCTGATGCCTCCCACGCCACCGGCGGCCAGATTGTCCATGTGACCGATCAGCGCGGCAAACACCTTGGCCACGCGCACTACAGTTCGTCTTCGCAGATCGCCATACGGATGCTGAAGGGATCCACGGAAGTTGCTGATTTCGGGGCACGTATCGGCGCGGCGCAGCGTTTCCGCAAGCAGGTGGTGACGGACTCGACCGCATACCGACTGGTGCACGCGGAAGGCGATTTCCTGCCCGCGCTGATCATTGACCGCTACGGCGATTGCCTTGCGGTTCAGGCCCTGAATCAGGGCATGGACGCGGCTCTGCCCGAGATCACCGCCATCCTGCAGGAACAGTTCGCGCCGCGCGCTATTGTGGCGCGCAACGACGCAGCTGTGCGCACGCTGGAAGAGCTGCCGCGTGAAATCAAGCTGCTATCGGGCGAGCTCGATGGACCCGTCACTATTCAGATGAACGGTTTCAAGCTGGAAGCAGACCTGCTGCACGGCCAGAAGACAGGCGTGTTCCTGGACCAGCGCGAGAACTACCTTGCAGCCGCGCTGTATGGCCACGGGAAGGCGCTCGACCTCTTCACCTGCACGGGAGGCTTCGGACTTCATCTGGCACGCACCTGCGAGCACGTAGAGGCGGTAGATTCGAGTGCACCAGCTCTTGCCACTGCGCAGCGAAACGCCGAAACGAACGGGCTTGAGAACATTTCGTTCAAAGAAGCCGACGCCTTCGAGCTGCTGTCGAGCTACGCGTCGGCCCGCCGTACGTTCAACACGATTGTGCTGGACCCGCCGTCTTTCGCGAAGTCCCGCACACAGCTGGATGGCGCGGCGCGAGGCTACAAAGACATTAACCTGCGGGCAATGCGTTTGTTGCCGCCCGGTGGCGTGCTCGTGACGAATTCCTGCTCACATCATATGAGCGAAGCGATGCTGCTGGAAATTGTGGCACAGGCTTCACTCGATGCGGGCCGCACGCTGCGCGTGCTGGAACGCCGTACACAGGCGAAGGACCACCCAATTCTGTTGACCGTGCCGGAGACGCACTACCTGAAGTGCCTGATCCTGCAGGTGGCTTAGAGCACTACCATCGGTGAACCCGGATTGTAGTCTTATCCACAGCCTTCAGATTTGGTTTGCCGCACATGGCCATATCGCGGGCGAGTTCGGTTTGCAGCATTTCGGTAATTCGCTGCACGCCATCAGCCCCATAGCCCGCAAGCCCCCACACGGCGGGCCGGGCGATTAAGACAGCGCGCGCACCGAGCGCGAGCGCCTTGAGCATGTCGGCACCACGCTGGAAGCCGCCATCGATCAGCACCGGAATCTTCCCGGCAACGGCATCGGCAATGCCTGGCAGCACCTCAATTGGGGATGCCAGTCCGTTTGAAGGACCATCCACATAGTTCGAGACCACAATGCCCTGGACACCCTTCTCCGCAGCGGCCTGAGCTTCCTCCGCGCTCATGATCCCCTTCAACAACAGCGGCGCGCCGACGGCTTGACGAATGCGATCCACGGCAGCCCAATCAAGGCCACCTGCACTCAGGGTCAGGCACACTGCCTTCGCGCCCCATGACACGGCCCGCTTCGCCCGCGTCACGTCGGCCCCGGCGTAGATCTGATACCAGAATCCGGCGGTGCAAAGCGGGGCGATTTGCTCAATCGGCTGGCTGGACCGGTCCGAGATCACCATGACAGCCTTCGCCGCCGCGGCACCCATTGCCATGGCAAGTTCACCGTCTGGATGAAAGCGTTTCTGCTGCGAAACCGGGCCGACCAGAATCGGCGCCAGCATGGGCCCAAACAGGTCAAGTGTGAGGTCGAGCTTCGTCGTGTTGACCATCACGCGCGGGCGCAGTGTGATGCGCTCGAACGGCTTCCGCGACGCACCGGAAATCATCGGCCAGATCAGGCTGTCCAGCTTCCGCTTCGCCGTCGCCTCGAATTCAAATGCGTTCACCAGTTCGTCGAGTGGCGTGATGCGCCCGGCAGGCTCTCCAATTAATTGCGGCATGGTTTACGGAAAATTCGTCAACAGCATTTTGCGGTTAATGGAAGCAAGGTTGGTTCGCCCCGTATATTGCATGGCCTGCACCAGTTCGGCCTGCACGATTTCCAGCACCTTTTGAACGCCGGGCGCGCCGTAGGAACCCAGGCCCCAGAGCGGCACACGGCCAAGGCAGACCGCGCTCGCCCCCAGCGCCAGCGCCTTCAGAACATCGGCCCCCCGCCGAACTCCACTATCGAACAGGACCGGCACCTTGCCGGCTATCGCATCCACAATCTCCGGCAAGACTTCCAGGGTGGAAGGCCCACCGTCGAGCGACCGCCCGCCGTGGTTGGAAACGTAAACTCCGTCACAGCCGTGCTCAAGGCAAAGCTTTGCATCTTCCGGAGTGATAATGCCCTTGGCGATCAGGGGCACTTTGACGAAGGGACGGATCTCATCAAAAAATTTCCACTCATACCAAAGCCTGTTGTCGCCCACGCGGTAGGCATTCCCGGTGACCGGTGCCCTGCCCCCGCCCCGCCCCGCTCCACCGCGCAAGCCACTGCGCCCCGCAGCAAGATTACGGTCATGCATGGTGCGTTCGTAGTACGGTGCCTGCTGATCGACGGTCACCACGACCGCCTTCGCACCCGCAGCCTGGGCGCTTTCGAGATAAACGCGATTGGCATCCAGTTGCTGTTTGGGATAGAGCTGCACCCACATGGGGCTGGGTGCGGCGGCGGCAACCTTATCAAAAGGAAAACTGGTGTTGTTGCTGAGGATCATCGGAGTATTCGAGGCTGCCGCCGCACCCTTGTGTGTGGCCGGTTCGCCCTCCGGATGGATCTCGCCATGACCCGCCGTGGGGGACACAAGGATGGGGAACGCCATCCTGGTACCGAAAACTTCTGTCGCCGTTTCCACCGGCCCTGCGGACACACGCTTCGGCACCAGCTCGACCCAGTCGAAGGCGTCGCGATTGCGACGAAGCGTGAATTCGCCCTCGGAGCCATAAGCCCTGTAGTCATAGGCTTCGCGCGGCTGTTTCGCGAACATCACTGCCTCGAAATCGAAGGCCGTCAACAATTCATTCATGCCGGGCACGCGACTATGGTCGCGGAGCACGTCCTGCTGGCCCAGTAATGGCGAGCCGGCGAGGAACGAAATCAGGGCGCGAAGCGATTCTCTGCGATTCAAAAAATACCCACCGTGCGCCGAGCTTATTACAGTTGCTCTTCCCAGGTCAATGCGGCGGGCGGAAAGCCCATGCTCACGGTAGAATATCTGGGAATGGATGAAGGTCAGGAATCCGCACAGTCTGCCGGGGCGAACGGCGTCGAAGTCAGCTTTGAAGCCAGGCTGGACGAGCTCGAAAAAGTAGTGAAGGCCCTGGAAGCGGGCGATATGCCGCTCGACCGGTCGCTCGAATTATTCTCCCGGGGCATGACACTCAGCGACACCTGTCGCAAACAACTGGAAGAGGCGGAGACGCGCGTGGAGCAACTGATACGGCGCGAGGGATCGTACCAGCCAGAGCCGTTCCGACCTGAAAAATGATCTCTCTGAACGAGTTCCTCAAACAGCAGCAGGTCCTGGTGGATACGGCGCTGGATCGTTTTACGCCGTCGGAAACAGAGCTGCCCGAAACCATCCACAAGGCGATGCGCTACAGCCTTTTCGCGGGCGGAAAACGCATTCGGCCTATCCTGTGCCTGCAGGCTGCGGAGGCGATCTCGGACGACGCGCCAGGAGCCATCGAAGCGGCCTGTTCGCTGGAGATGATCCACACGTATTCGCTGATCCACGATGACCTGCCGGCTCTGGACAACGATGATTTCCGGCGTGGAAAACCTACCAACCACAAAGTCTTCGGCGACGCCATGGCAATCCTGGCGGGCGACGCTTTATTCACGCTGGCGATTCAAACGCTGACGAGGATCAGCGGCCTGGACCCCGCGCGCAAAGTCGCGCTGATTGAGGAACTGGCTTTTGCTTCAGGCACCGTGGAAGGCATGATTGGCGGGCAGGTGACGGACATTGAGAGCGAGCGCCGGACACCAACGGCAGAACTGCTGGACCGCATTCACCGCGCTAAAACGGGTGCCCTGCTGCGCGCCAGTGTGCGGATGGGCGCAATCACGGCGGGCGCGGATTCCGGACAGCTCAAGGCTGCCTCCGCGTTCGGGGAACACGTTGGTCTGGCATTCCAGATCATTGACGACATTCTGGACATTGAGGAATCCTCGGCATCCCTGGGAAAAACCGCTGGTAAAGACGTGGCGCAGGGAAAGATTACGTTCCCGGCGGTTTACGGCCTGGAAACTTCCCGAACAATGGCACAGGAAGAGTGCCGCCGGGCCCATGAGGCGCTGGAGTGTTTCGGGGACCGGGCAGCAAGATTACATCAGATTGCGGATCTGATTGTTTACCGGAAGAGCTGAGACAGCCATGGCAAAACTACGGCTTGATCTCTGGATGGTCGGGCACGGTTTGACGGAAACTCGCGAGAAAGCACAAGCGCTCATCATGGCCGGCGAGGTGCTGCTGAACGGCCAGAAAGCCAATAAATCCAGCCAGACCGCAGGCGACAACGACCGCGTGGAAGTACTGGCGAAGATGCGCTATGCCAGCCGGGGCGGATTGAAGATGGAAGGCGCGCTCGCGCATTTCGGAATCAACGTGACAGGCTTCCTCTGCGCCGATTTTGGTTCGTCCACCGGCGGCTTTACCGATTGCCTGCTGCAGGCCGGAGCGGCTCGGGTGCACTGCATTGACGTGGGCACAGGGCAGCTGGACTGGAAGCTTCGGAACGACCCCCGGGTGAAGGTGCAGGAAGGCGTGAACGCACGGTACGTCGGCCTGGCGGATCTGGGCGAGCCCGTGGATCTTGCTGTGTGCGACGTCAGTTTCAT
>JBBQDH010000336.1:0-5166 GCA_038319515.1 Bryobacterales bacterium | reverse complement strand
AGCTGGCAGTGCCGCTGGTCAGAGTGCGGCGGGCAGGGGCGGTGCGTGAGATTTCGGCGCTGCTGCTGGTGCCGGGCGATGTGGCGCTGGTGGAAGCGGGGAATTTCATTTCGGCGGACGGGCGGGTGGTGGAGTCGGCGGGGTTGCAGGTGCAGGAGTCGGCGCTGACCGGGGAGTCTGAGCCGATTCTGAAGGTCGCTGAGGACGAGGTTTTTCGCGGCACATTTGTGACGGCGGGCCGGGGCGAGGCGGTAGTGACGGCGACGGGGATGCGGACGGAGCTGGGGCGCATCGCCACCATGATTCAGAAGGTCAAGACGACCGTTACACCGCTGCAGAAGCGCCTGGATCATTTGGCTCGCAGGCTGGCCGCGGCGGCGCTGGCGCTGGTGGGCGTGATCTTCCTGTTGGGGCTTTGGCGCGGGGATGAGCTGCGGCTGTTGTTTCTGACGGCAGTGAGTATCGGGGTGGCGGCTGTGCCGGAGGGGCTGCCCGCAGTGGTGACGATTGCGCTGGCACTGGGGGCGCAGAGGATGCTGCGGCGGAAAGTGCTGATCAGGAAGCTGTCGGCCGTGGAGACGCTGGGATCGGTGAGCGTGATTTGCACGGATAAAACCGGGACTTTGACGGAAAACCGGATGACGGTGGAGGTATTACAGGCTCCCGATGGCGGGGCGGAGTTTGGGGTGATGCTGGCGGGGGCGGCGCTTTGCAGCGATGTGGCGGGGGCGGTGGGTGACCCGACGGAGATCGCGATGGTGGCGGCGGCGGAGAAGGCGGGGTTCCTGAAGGCGGAACTGGATCGCGCGATGCCTCGGGTGGCGGAGGTGGGGTTTTCATCGGAACGGAAGCGCATGACGACGGTGCACCGGAAGCCCGTGGAAGCCGGGGTGTTGATTGCGGCGGCGGGTGGCGCGGAGTATCTGGTTTGTACAAAAGGCGCGGTGGACGGGCTGCTGGGGCTGTCGGTTGCGGTGTGGGTGGGGGGCAAGGCGGAGCCGATGAGCGGGGAATGGCGGGATCGGCTTGCGAAGCAGAATGCGGCGCTGGCGGCGCGCGGGATGCGGGTTTTGGCCGTGGCGTTTCGGGGTGTGGATTCGCTTGAAGCCATGGATGAGTTTGAGCAGGGGCTGACGTTTGCGGGGATGGTGGGGATCGCGGATCCGTTGCGGGCGGAGGCTGCGGGAGCGATGGACAAATGCCGGGCGGCGGGGATTCGGCCGGTGATGATTACGGGGGATCATCCTTTGACAGCGGCGTCAATTGGCGCGCAGTTAGGGCTGGATACGCGGCGGGTGGTGACCGGGGCGGAACTGGAAAAGATGTCGGTGGCGGAACTGGAGGGGATTGTTGGCACGGTGCAGGTTTACGCGAGGGTTTCGCCGGAGCACAAGCTGAAGATTGTGACGGCACTGCAGGCGCGCGGGGCTGTAGTCGCAATGACCGGTGACGGGGTGAACGACGCTCCGGCGCTGCGGAAGGCGGATATCGGGGTGGCGATGGGAAAGTCGGGCACCGATGTCGCGAAGGAAGCGGCGGATATGGTGCTGCTGGACGACAGTTTCGCGTCGATTGTGGCGGCGGTGGGGGAAGGGCGCGCGATTTACGATAATATTCGGAAATTTATCCGGTATATTCTGGCGACGAATTCCGGGGAGATCTGGGTGATGGTGATCGCGCCGTTTCTGGGGATGCCGTTGCCGCTGCTGCCGCTGCAGATCTTGTGGATGAATCTGGTGACGGACGGGCTGCCGGCGCTGGCGCTGGGGGTGGAACCGGCGGAGGCGGACACGATGCAGCGGGCTCCGGTGGACGCGGCGGAGAGCGTGTTTGCGCGTGGGTTGGGGCGGCATGTGATTTGGGTGGGGCTGCTGATGACGTTGCTTTCGCTCGGGGTGGGGTATTGGTATTTTCGGGCGGGCGACCCGAAGTGGCAGACACTGCTGTTTACCACGATGACGTTTGCGCAGATGGCACACATCATGGCGATCCGGTCGGAGCGGCGGTGGTTGTTTGAGGTGGGGCTATTTTCGAATTTGCCGTTACTGGGGGCGGTGGCGTTGACCGTGGGCCTGCAGTTTGCGCTGGTTTATGTGCCGTTTTTGCAGGGGATTTTCAAGACGCGGGCGCTGGGGTTCGGGGAGGTGGGACTGGCGGTGGGGTTGAGTCTGGTGTTGTTCTTCGCGGTGGAGGCAGAGAAGAAACTGCGGGGTTAGTTTTGAGTGGGTATTTTGTCGGTGGAGTCGATGATCAGGTAATCGACGGGGGCTTTAGCGGCCCGCAGGCGGAGGCCGGGTTGGTCCCTTAGGATGCGCTGGTAGATGGTGAAAGCATCACCGCTCCCGCCGGATAAGGAGTGGATGACGAAGTCGTAGTCGCCTATTTCTTTGCGCCTGCGATGGAGGTTACGGCTTCCCACCAGAACTGGAGGTGCTTGTAGACGGCGTCTTCGAGGATGCGTTCCTGGTCGCTATGGGCTCCGAAGCCTTTGGGTGCGTCTTCCAGATCGGACATGGCTCCCACGCCATAGCACTGCACGCCCCTGGCGCGGAGGAACGCCATGTCAGTGGCTCCGGTGGCCATGAGGGGCAGGGTGGGGGCGTTGTAGACCTTGCGGTAGGCGGCTTCGAGGGACTTATAGGCGTCAGTATCGATGCGCGAGGGCGCGGCGCCGGGGCGGTTGTTGGCGGTGTTGGGGACGATTTCGACTGTGGGGTCATTGATCACCTGCTTCATGAGTTCCATGAATTTCGGCATGTCTTCGTCGGGCAGGGCGCGGACGTCCAGGGTGGCGGTGGCGTCGGAGGGGATGACGTTCACCTGGTAGCCGGCCTGGAAGATGTTGGGCGAAATGGAAGTGTGGAGCATGGAGTACGCACCGGGGTCGTTCTCGGCGAGATATTCGCGAATTGCCGGGGATTTTTGGGGATCGAAGAGCGATTTATAGCGGTCGGCTTCTTCGGGCGGGCTAATTGCCGCGAGCTTTTCGAAGTAGTAGCGAGTGGTGTCGTTGAAACGCATGGGCGGATCCCACATGGCCACCTTTTCGATGGCGCGCGAAAGGTGAAGGACTGCGTTGGTGCGGAGCGGGCGGGAGCCGTGGCCGGCAGGTCCGTGGGCGATGAGGCGCATGGAACGGGGCTGTTTTTCGGTGGTCTGGAGGAGAGCGTAGCGGACTTTGCCTTCCTGACGGCGCACGCCGCCCCCTTCGGCCAGAGCGATTTCGGCGTCCATGTCCTGCCAGTGTTCGTTGACCAGGAACTGGATGCCGGGGCCGGTGGAGGCCTCTTCGCCGGCTTCACAGACAAAGATGACGTCGCGGTCGAGTTTTACTGCGTTGCGCTTCAGCAGCAGCATGGTGGTGAGGGCTGCGAAGAGGTTGCTCTTGTCATCAAGTGCACCGCGGCCGTAGACGAAGCCGCCGTTGAGGGTGGCGCTGAAGGGCGGGAACGTCCACTTGGAGGCGTCGACTTTGACGGTGTCGCTGTGGGCCATGATGAGGAGCGGGCGTTTGGAGCCGTTGCCTTTCAGTCGGGCGATAAGGTTGGCGCGGGCGGGGTCTTTGGCGACAACCATGCTGGGGATGCCTTCGGCGTCGAGGACCTTCTTCAGGTAGTCGACGACGCGGGTTTCGTTGCCGGGCGGGTCGGTCGAGTCGATCTGGATGAGCTGGCGGAAATGCTGGAGAGCTTCGGGGTTGACCCTTTGCCAGTCCGGTGTTTGGCCGGTCGTCTGAGCCGAAGCAGCGAGGGTGGAGAAGATGAAGAAGGCGGGAAGGCGCTGCATATCGCAACAGTGTAGCGCGCCTGGGCAGTGCCGATCCGGGTGCCACGAGCACTTTGTGTAGGATAGAGAAATTTGGCCGGGAACTCATTTTCGTTTTCCGTTTTGGGAGGATCACTTTATGAGAGCTGATGGATTGCTGCTGCTTTTGTGTCTTCCCGCCGTTGGTCAGACCGTCGTCAAGGGTGGAGACAGCACTCGGTCATTAATTGAAACCCTTCGGAAAGACCCTTCGAACTTTGCTGCTATCGGAACGCTGGCGAGGCGGACCGACGATCCGGACGTTATCCCGGCGCTGAAGGACGTTTTTGCTCAGGCCCGGATCAGCCAGGCTCTGGTTGAGCCCGACAGCCTTGGGATGCGTCTGTCTCAAATGGTGGCCGTGTATTTGCTGGAGCGTGGTGTCCGGGACGACATCTACTTCGACGAACTGGCAGGATATGCGAGGGCGACGATACTCTCCGACCCTCCAGCTGATGTTTTCCGAACGGACCAGAGCGGGAAAGAGGATCCACGGCTGGGCGTGAGCCCGGCGTTCGGGTTGTGGTGTGCAGAACGCAACATGAATTTTGCCGCCTGTTGGCGGAAGCTCGCCTCACTGCCGCTGAACTTTACGCTGCTGACAGCGGGTCTTGATCCGCGGGCGATCCCTGTGCTCCGGGAGGCGCTGGGTATGTCAAATGCGGTGATGGTCGGCGTGGCTGTGGCAGGTTTATCGAGACTCAACGACGGTGCGTCTATCTCGCTGATCGCTCAGGCCTGTGCCCGATTCTCGCCTGAGCGTGGCGAGTTGTGCGCGATGTCAGCAGATAATTATCGGGATCCCCGAGCGGAGATTCTCTTTGACCGTTTCGTCCGGGATCCGGAAAGGCTCGCAAAAATGAAAGCTATTTGGCGGGCGCGGGCGTCGGACAAGAATTCTCCGCCAACAGGTATTCTTCCGAAGTGATCGCTGCCTGACAGGCATGACCGTTCCCTGTCAGTTGAATGTCCGCACCGCCTGTAGCACCTTGTAAGACCTTCAATTTCAAAATATCCCCGGCCCGTGACTCGTCCGGGATGGCGCGCCGTATAATTGTGCTCATTCCAATGGCGATGAAAAAGAAAACATCGAGCAGGCGGCGGTTTCTGGTGGCGAGTGCGGGGGCTGCTGCGTTGACTTCGTGTGACAACAGGAAACCGGGCATGGCCGAGGTGCCGGCAGTTGGCTCCGGCGCTGCGACGGATATGCGGCCTTACGGCGAGCGGTCGGCGTTTGAGAAGCCGGTGAGGGCGATCCGTAATTTGTCGGCCAGTTCGGGGACCGGGTCAAGCCGGACGCCGCTGCAGGATTTGCATCCGGGGATGATTACGCCTTCTTCGCTGTTTTATGAGCGGCATCAT
>JBBQDH010000335.1:0-5170 GCA_038319515.1 Bryobacterales bacterium | reverse complement strand
GTGGGTGGCGCACCAGGCGATGATCTCAGCGAGCTTGGTTCCATCTTCGGGGATGGCACCAATTTCGACCATGTCCTGCTCTACCAGTTGCGGATCTCTCATCAGTTTAGTTTGGCACGGAAAGGGCCGGTGAGCCTTTTCCGTGCCTCGCGCATTTGGCTAGTGATGTGCGGTGGCCTGAATGACGTGATCGGCGCCAGCCTCGCCGGTGGAACTGATGTCCTCCGCGCCGGTTTCTTTCAGCACTTCTTTGGCCCGGGTGACCAGGCCGGAAGTTCCGCAGTGGGCTGATAGCAGGACTCCGCCCGCTTTAATTCGGCCTTCATAGCGCTTCGCTTCGAACTCGGGAATTCCCATTCCCACCAAGGCTCCCACGATGCCGCCCACCGCTCCGCCGACACCGAGGCCTGCTAGCGCGCCCATAATCGGACCGGCCGCAATGAAGGGGCCGATGCCCGGGATCGCCAGCACACCAATACCTGCCAGCAGTCCCAGCGTTCCGCCAATGACGCCGCCCGTAGCCACGCCGGTTGCAGCGCCTTCAGGGGCCTTCGTATTCTTCTCGTGAGCGAAATCTTTCGTGCTTTTGTTGTCGGGCAGCAACACCGAAATATCGTCGTTGGTGAAGCCCGATACGAGCAGGCGGTCCACTGCATGCTCAGCCTGGCCGGAGTTCTTGTAAATTCCAAATACCGCTGTGTGTTTTTCAGACATGTTGAGATTTCCTTTTCCTTTTTCGATTACGGGGTTACTGACATTTCGTTCATAACCTTTGTTGCATCGCCGGTGATTGTGGTTGCTTTCCCGATGATCTTGCTGACTTCGTCGCTCGACTTAACAGGCCCCTTCAGAGTGACCACTCCGTCCCGACTGATAATCTTGACGTTGTGGCCATAAGTGGAGAGAGACTTGTCGGCCATGACGGATTTTCTGATCTTTGCCGTCAGATTTCGGTCGGCCGAATTCATCTTCTGTTGGTCCGCAGTCACGGCGCCTGGCTGCCGGTCACGCTTGTTGGTGGCCGTGTTGTCGGGCTTTGCGGGTTCCTGCAGCGCAAATCCGGACGAAACACAGAGGATCGATAAAAACGCGATTCGGAGGTATTTGCTTTTCGTCATGCCTGATCTCACTGCAATTGCGCAGCCAAATGATGTGTGCAAAGTTCGCGATATGCCTCGATATGGGCTTTCCGATACACACCGCGAAAAGGCCAGAGAAGTGCTAATCAGTTTGGTATGAAATATCTGGTTGCGTGGCTACTTGGAGTTCCTGGTGTATTGATTGTTGCCTGGTTTGTCCTGAAGCATCTGTAAGGCAACCCGTCCCCTGATATGTCTCTTGAAAAAGTCACGATTCGCAAGCTGCCCACCGGCGTTCCCGGGCTGGATGACGTTCTGGGCGGCGGCCTGCCGGAATACTCCTTCAACATTATTGCCGGCGCGCCCGGGTGCGGAAAGACGACACTTGCCCACCAGATCGTTTTCGCAAATGCGACGGCGGACCATCCGGCGCTCTACTTCACCGTGGTGGGTGAGACCCCCCATAAGATGCTGCGCTATCAGCAGCAATACGCCTTTTTCGATCTGGCGAAAGTGGGTGAGTCAATACGCTTTATCAATCTGAGTCAAACGTTGATGGAGCAGGGTCTCAGCGGAATCCTGAAAGCAATCTCTGACGAAGTGGAGACTCACAAGCCGGGCTTCATTGTGGTGGACTCTTTCCGGACCGCGATTCGCAAGGTGCCGGAGAGCGATGTACAAATCCAGTCGTTTGTGCAGGATCTGGGGCTAATGCTGAGCGGCTGTCAAGCCACCACGTTTCTGGTGGGGGAATATGTGGATGCGGAGGTGCGGGACAACCCGGTTTTTACCATCTCTGACGGGCTCTTCTGGCTGTATCAAAATGTAGAGCGCAATTCGGTCGTTCGCAAGCTGCAGGTTATGAAACTGCGCGGCCAGGCTTCGGTGCCCGGTCTCCACACCGTCCGCATCACCGATGCGGGTTTGCAGGCTTTTTCAAGAACACAGGGCCTGGCAGCGCTCAAACATGGCGTGCGAAGCGGGAAACGCCTGTCCATGGGAGTGCCTGAGCTGGACGAAATGCTCAACGGCGGAATCCCGGAAGGCGACAGCATGCTGATTGCAGGTTCTTCCGGGACCGGAAAGTCGCTCTTGGCCACGCAGTTCATCGCGGCGGGACTGCGTCAAGGCGACTCGGGAATTGTTGCGGTGTTTGAGGAGCGCCCGGAGGATTACACAACGCGTGCCACCAGTTTCGGGCTGGGCTTCAAGTCGGCAGTCCAGGCCGGGAAACTGGACGTAATTTACCTGAGGCCGCTGGATCTTTCGGTGGATGAGACCCTGCAGGAAATTCTGGACGCGGTAAAAAAGGCGAATGCAAAACGGCTGGTGATCGATTCGCTGGCCGGATTCGAAATGGCGCTGGCACCTGGTTTCCGGGCTGACTTTCGCGAGTCGCTCTATCGGATGATTTACTCGCTCACCGGAATCGGGGTGACCATTGTTAGTACGGTAGAGATGGAAGAGCACTTTTCCAGTCTGCTCTTCAGCACCTACTCGATTTCATTTCTGACTGACGATATCATTCGGCTGCGTTACGTGGAAATCGGAGGGCAGCTTCGCAAGGTGTTGATGGTGGTGAAGATGCGGCGCGGCGCTCACAGCCGCGATCTCCGGGAGTATGAAATCACTGATAAAGGCGTGGTCATGCGTGAGCGGCTGGAAGGTTTTGAGCACCTGATCACTGGTATTCCGAATCGTCGGCGAGCGAGGGGTCAGAGCAAGTCTGCGAACTCTGACCGTTTGGCGACGAAGGTCTTAACGTAAGAGCAACTCGGCAGCACTTTGTGTCCGCCTGCGCGAGCCCACTCCAAGGCTGCGGTGGCCAGTTTCCCGGCCAGGCCCCGGCCTTGGTATTCCGGGGGGACTTCGGTGTGCACGATCTCGACTACATTGCCCAGAACGCGGTAATTGAGTAGGGCGGGGGTTTCACCTGACCCTGCTTCGAAGCGATGGCGCTCCAGGTTGTGGCGAACGGCGAGTTCGCTCACGCTGTGGCCATCTCCGCCCGTGCCTTGGCGATGGCGGCAAGGTAAAGTCTCGCACGCGCTTCCATCTCGTCGTAGCGCCCCTCTTTGATCAGTTTCGGATCGACCAGTTCGCCCCCGACGGCGACCGCGCACGCCCCCGCTTTCAGGAATTCTCCGGCAGTTTCCAGGTTCACGCCACCAGTCGGGATCATTTCCACCTGCGGCAACGGTCCCTTCAGTGCCTTGATATATTTCGGGCCACCGACCAGATTGGCGGGGAAAACCTTGACCACATCCGCCCCGGCTTCCCATGCAGTGAGAACTTCCGTGGGCGTCAGCGCGCCGCAGCAGATCACTTTGGAATAGCGCCGCACCATTTCAATGGTTGAGTGTTTCAGGGTGGGGGTGACGAAGAACTGTGCGCCCGCCAGCATGCAGGCCCGGGCGGTTTCCGGGTCGAGCACAGTGCCGGCACCCAGAATAATCTTATCGCCGAACTGGTCCGCGAGTTTTTCCAGAGCTTTGATGGCCCCGGGCACTGTCATGGTCACTTCAGCCGCGCGGACGCCGCCTTTATAGATGGCCTCGACGGATTTGAGGGCCGATTCGGCGCTGGTGGTACGAACAACCGGGACGATGCCGATTTCCGTCATGGCGGAAAGAATTTGTTGTGCAGTCACATGTACAATTTATCATCTGACCGTCATGCAAAAAGATTTGAGAAGTTTTGCCCGCCGCGCTACTACATAGTCGGTTGGTAAAAATGCACCACGCTTCCTCCGGGCGTGATCTGCACTACTATTGGCGGCCGCAGTAAGGGCGGGATTCCTCCTCCGAAATCCTGCCCGAGGCCGCCGTTTCTTTTATTTCGTCAGCGCCCCAGCTTCACAGAGCCACTGCTCAGGCCGTTCAACGTTCCTTTCGTAAACCATTCGAGCGAGGCCCCGAACAGCAGCAGGTGATTCCGTTCCCACAGTGCGTTGTGTGAGGAACAGGCCAGCTCGGCATAAACCTTCTCCCCGGAACCAAGCGCTGTTACCAGTTCTTTCACCCTTTCCGGTGGTACCTGCTTATCGTGTGCGCCGGCAATCGCCAGCACGGGTGTTTTCACTTTTCCTGCAACCGCCGCGTTCCAGCCCCAGCTTGTGACCTGCGGTGCGCGGCGCACGCCAGTCCCCCAAGTGGCTCCCACGGGGTCGGATTCCAGCATGGCCTTCCAGACGGCATCGCTGGCGGCGGGGTCCACCTGGTCAGCACAGCCCACCTGGCGGCTCCAGTTGGCCGTGAATTCCTCGTGAGACTGGGTATTGAATGCCACGCCTTTCGCAGGAAGGAGCGGTGGTGCTTCGCTTCCGCCTGTGCGGTTGAACGCCGGAGCAAGCAGAACCAGGCGCAGAACCTTTTCGGGATGCTGCCAGGTATATCCGCCCGCACGCGGCCCGCCCAGCGACCAGGCGACCATGTTCAGCTTCGACACATGGCGAATCGCCAGCAGATGGTCAACTACTGTGCTGATGTCATTCCAGTCCGACGCGATAGTGGTCATGTTTTGCGCGTAGGGTGCCGTGCAGGGGCCGGCGAGCAGGCCCGGCACAAAGAGCAACTGTTGCTCTTTCGCCAGATTGCAGGCATCGTTCATCGCGGGGGGCTTGGTGGAGCGACCATATCCAGTCATATCCATGGAAAACACGTCAAATCCGGCCTGGGCGAGAAACGCCATCCAGCTGTAATCCTGGTAAGCGGCATCGAACGCCACTTCGGCGGGTGTGCCGGCGCCGTGGACGAAGAGCACCACTTTCTCCGGGGCGATCGGGCCGCGCAGAGCCGTGCCTTCCAGCACCACCTCGCGGACGTAGATCTGGGCTGTCTGTCCCGCGATGGCGGGAACGGCAGATTTCACCGGAACGTAGTGATCGAGCCGAAGCAACTCCCCGCCAAACGCCGGGGCAACCAGCAGAAGAAGCGACAAAAGCTGTGTGCGCATTGGTAGAAGTCTAGCGCGGTATCGGCTGACGCCGACCCGTTTCTAGACTCCCCCTTTCAAACCGTGCGTGCGGTTTTCCCGCACACGGCTTACCGATGATCTTCTTGGTGTGGCTTGTGCCGGATATTTCACTGTGC
>JBBQDH010000334.1:0-5202 GCA_038319515.1 Bryobacterales bacterium | reverse complement strand
GTCCTTGACGATGCGGACGTAGCTGTCGAGGTTGGAAATCTGCGGCAGACCGTCGTCAAGGGAGACGAGGTAGCTGAGGCCGTCGACGGATTCGAGTTCGCCGAAACGGAGGAGTTCGTTGGCGACGGTGACGCGGTCGATCTTCTCGCCGCGTTCGTGCAGTTCGTTCATCCGCTGGAAGATGCGGCGGTGTTTTTCGAGGGCGAAATCTTCCGTGAGGATGTTGCCGGCGATTTCAATGAAGCGCGCGTCATCCAGCATCACCGAGCCAAGGATGAAGCGTTCGGCGTCTATGTTGGTGGGGAGCCCTTTTTCGAGGGCGGCGTTCTCCATCGCGGAACGGGAGCTGGCAGACATGGCAGGGGCGGAATTCAAGGTAACCGGCCTTGCCTGAGGATTACAAGTGTGTAAATCAGAAAACTACGGAGCCCTGACAGGTGGCTGGTGCGCGCCGGGATATCCACAATTTTCAGCAGGAAATCCACAACTACATTCTAGCCTGGAAATGTTTTGGACGGCGCGGTGGGCCAACTGCGTGAACAATGAAGCGCTGCAGTTTTTACCGCGTCGGCGGCGTCGCGCAGACACCTGTCGAAGTTGAATCGAGGTGGTAGATGACCGGAAGCCATCGAAGTAGCCGTGCGCTCTGCCATGCATCGGACTGGCGCCGCTGAATTGACCCGACTCCTGCAGTTTCCCGTCCCGGCGCCCGACCAGCATACAGCGGCCTGTGCTCGCGGCCACCAGGTTCATTACCCGGATTGCGTTACAGTCCAGTGCTGACGACGGTGGGCCGGGTGGAAGTATCTCGTCCCTGTTACTTGAGAACACGGAGTTCTCACCTGGAGTACGGCGTATGCAGGGGTCCGTGCCGCACAACCCCGCCGGAGGCTACTGCGTGAACAGCATCCCGCTGGTGTTGCGCTTGGGTACAGCGCCGACCGGGATCTTCGTGACGATCTGCATCGTTTTGTTATCGACAACCACGGTGGTGTTGTCGCCCGCGCAGGCCACGTAGAGGTTTTTGCCATCGGGCGGGATGGTGAGCCACTCGGGGTGTGAGCCGACCTGGACGACTTTGAGCAGCTTGAGGTCAGGCAGGGAGAAAGCGGCGACGTAGCCGTACCACTTGCTGGTGGCCCAGAGGGTTTTGCCGTCGGGCGTGATGGCGAGGCCGTGCGAAGGCGAGCCCTGGATGCCCTGCGTTTCCTTTTCCATGCCGGGCGGGTCTGGCAGAGGGACGCGACGGACTTCTTTGCGGGCGGCGAAATCGATGACGACGACACCGTGGAAGTCAGAGTATTGAACGATGATGTTTTTGGTGGAGCCGTCGGGGTTGGTGGTGAAGGCCATGGGGCGAATGCCGGCGTCAGCGGGGAGGGTCCAGGCGAGGGTGTTGGTGGCGGTGTCGATCACGTTGATGAGCTTACCGGGGATGGAACCGGCGACGGCAAATTTGCCGTCGGGCGTGATGTAGACGTTGTGAATTCCGCCCTGGACCTTCACGGATTTGACGTTGGTGGCGGAGGCGGCGTCAATGATGTCGACGGCTCCGGGCGCTTCGACGATGCCGACGTAGACGGTCTTGCCATCCTTCGAGACGGCGAGGTTGTTGGGGCGACCGCTGAGGGGGATGCGTTTGGTGAGTTTGAGGGTGGCGGAGTCGACGATGTCGAGCGAGGCGCGTGGTTCGTCGGTGATGTAGATGGTGCGGCCATCGGGCGCGAGGGCGACGCCGTGGGGAACTTCGATGCCTTCGATGATGCCGACGACTTTGTTGGTGGCGGGGTCAATGACGTGGGTGTTGTCTCCGGCGGCGTTGGTTTGGAGGACGCGGGGTTTCAGGGTGGGGGCGAACTTTTCACCCATCACCCAGCGGGCGAGGATCTGCCATTCGGGGTCCTGCTGTGATTGCCAGTGTTTGCCGCCGGCGTGGAAATGGTCGCCGCCGGCGGAGATGGCGAGGGGGTGGAGGAGGAGGGATGATGCGGTGGGATTGCCGGGTTTGACGAAGAGCTTCCAGATGTCGAAATTCCTGCGGGACTGGGCTTCGGTCCAGGTGGTGGCGCCGGGGGCTAGAGGTTGGAGGGGCGGGCTGCCGTGTTCGTGGCAGACGACGCAGGGGGCGTGGCCGGGGCGTTTGGCGAGGAGGATGGGCTCGATCTGGTCGCGGAAGAAGGCGAAGTCGGGGGCGGGGGTTTGTTGGGCGAAGAGGGGGAGGGTGAGTACGTTGAGGGAGATGAGGGCGAGCCGCATGGAGGCGAGGCTATCACAGTCAAGGCACGGCGACGGAACGCGGGCAGCGGCACCGCCTGGAATGGGCGCTTAGGAAGGATGATGGGATGTCGGACGAAGCGTCTTTTAAACTGCATGGAACTCTGACCGTCGGGGAAATGGCGAGGTTTCAGTATTTTCATTTATTGCGGCGGGCGTGGCCGTTTGCCGGGGCCGTGGCCCTCGGACTGATCGGAGTTGTGTTTTTCTTGATTGGAATCGCGCTCACCGGCCAATTCTCCGAGCTATATCCCGACTTGGTGACGTCGTCGCCGTTTTTCCTGCTGATGCTTTTCTGGGGGTTTATGTTTGGATTCAACCCCTATCGAATCGCCCGAAAACAGTTCCGCGATCAACCCCATCTCCGGGAGCTCATAACGTACGAGTTCTCGTCCGCGAACATCAAAGGCAGCGGGCCCAGCGCTTCCTGGGTGGTGGCATGGAACGTCGTCAAGAATGTCCAGGAGACGAAGAGCCTGTTTATCGTATATTACTCAAAGATTCAGGGCGTGATTGTTCCGAAGAGGATGTTTGGAAGTTCCACTGAACTAAAAGCGTGGCGTGATCTGTTTGTGAGCTGCGCACCTTCCGGGAAAATCCAAAGGCCCGGAATCGTCGGTCGCTGGTGCTGAGAGGCCCCACGGAATAGAATGTGAGTTTCAAGATGAGACTCAGAACCTTCCTGCTACTCCCGCTCGCGCTGTTAATGGCGGCTTCACTTTTCGGTCAAACCACGCCCTGGTCCGCTCAAAAAGCCAACGACTGGTATGGCAAACAGCCTTGGCTTGTGGGGGGCAACTACATCCCGGCGAATTCGATTAATCAGCTGGAGATGTGGCAGGCGGAGACTTTTGATGCGGCGCGGATTGAGCTGGAGCTGGGGTGGGCGGAGAGCATCGGGATGAACACGATGCGGGTGTTTTTGCATGACCTGGTTTGGCAGCAGGGGTCGGAGGGCTTTAAGAAACGCATTGATGCGTTTCTGGTGATCGCGGACAAGCATCACATCAAGCCGATGTTTGTGTTGTTCGATTCGTGCTGGGATCCGGCACCCGTGCAGGGGAAGCAGCACGCGCCGACGCCGGGCGTGCATAACTCGGGATGGGTGCAGGGACCGGGGATTGCGGCGTTGCAGGATGCGTCGCAGCAGGCGCGCCTGGAGGCTTATGTGAAGGGCGTGGTAGGTGCGTTTGGGCAGGACGCGCGTGTGCTGGCATGGGATGTGTGGAATGAGCCGGACAACACGAATGCATCGAGCTATGGGGCCAGGGAGCCGAAGGACAAGGCGGACATGGTGCTGGCGCTGATGCCGAAGGTGTTTGCGTGGGCTCGGGCGGCGAAACCAACGCAGCCGCTTACGAGCGGGATCTGGAAAGGTGATTGGTCGTCGCTGGATGCGATGGGGCCGATGGGCAAGGCGCAGATCAATCTGTCGGATGTGATTTCGTTCCACAGTTACGATAAGCCGGAATTGCTTGAGAAGAAGATTGAAATGCTGGAGAAGTTCGGCAAGCCGCTGCTCTGCACGGAGTATATGGCGCGGGGTAATGGCAGCACGTTTGAGGGGAGCCTGCCGATTTTGAAGAAGCACCATGTGGCGGCGATCAACTGGGGTTTTGTGGCGGGGAAGACGCAGACGTATTTGCCCTGGGATTCGTGGCAGAAGCCGTATGTGGATCGGGAGCCGAAGGTCTGGTTCCATGAGGTGTTCCGGACGGATGGGACGTCTTATGATCCGAAGGAAACCGCATTGATCAGGGCGCTGACGGGAGCGCGTTAGGCATTGCTTTCAGGTGCACTCCGGAGAGTTTTCCGGCGCGGGCTTCGCTGATCAGGAAGAGCAGGAGTTCGGCGGCAGCGCCAATACGGAGGCCTTCGGGGCGGATGTTGGAGATGCAGTTTCGTTCGGCGTCGGTGCGGCCTGGCCTGGGATTCCAGGTGAGGTAGGCACCGAGGCTGTCAGGGGAACTGAGGCCGGGGCGTTCGCCGATGAGGACCACGACGAGGGCGGCTCCGAGGAGCTCTCCGATTTCATCTCCTATTGCCACGCGGCCTTGTTCGACTACTGTGAGCGGGGCGATTCGCAGGGCGGTATCGAGTCGCGGAGTGAGGGCTTCGAGAAGCGGCAGGGCATGGCGATGGACAGCCAGCGCGGAGAGGCCGTCGGCGATTACGAAAGCAATGTCAAAGGCCGCGCGCAGCGGGGTGAGTTGGGCTCGGGAGGCACCGCTGAGGCGACGGCCAAGGTCCGGGCGGCGGAGATATTCGGCACGGTCGCGGGCGGCGCTTTGCAGGATGACACCACCGAACTCGATGGGATTCAGGGGGAAGTGTACGGCGTCGCGGGCACGGGCATGGGCTAACTGGAATTCGAGCATGGCGCGCACGGGGACGGCGTTGCCGGTGCGGCCCAGGGAGACCCGAGCCATGGTGTATCGGCTAAGGTCTGTCATGCGGTGAGCAGCCCCATGGCTCCTGGCAGTTCCCCTCTGGTCTGCTGTAGCCAGGCCTCGAATTCAGGGGCGGGGCGCAGACCCAGAAGCGACCGCAGATAGAGCGCGTCGTGGAAGGAAGTGCTCTGGTAGTTGAGCATCACGTCATCGGCGCCGGGCACGCCCATGATGTAATTCACACCGGCGTTGCCGAGCAGGGTGAGAAGCGAATCCATGTCGTCCTGATCGGCTTCGGCGTGGTTGGTGTAGCAGACATCGCAGCCCATGGGGAGGCCGAGGAGCTTGCCGCACATATGGTCCTCCAGCCCGGCGCGGGTGATCTGGCGGCCATCGGCCAGGTATTCGGGGCCGATGAATCCGACGACGGTGTTGACGAGAAGCGGGTGAAAATGGCGGGCGACGGCATAGGCGCGGGCCTCGCAGGTTTGCTGATCGACGCCGTGGTGCGCCTCGGCGGAGAGGCATGAGCCCTGGC
>JBBQDH010000333.1:0-5269 GCA_038319515.1 Bryobacterales bacterium | reverse complement strand
GGCTTCGGCGTTTTCAAGGTCCGCGAGAGCAAGGCCCGGCAGGCGCGTAACCCGCGTACGGGCGAGCTGATCGCCGTTCCGGCCAAGAAAGTTGCCACCTTTAAACCAGGCAAGGAACTGTCCGCCTCCCTCAACAAGGTAGCGGAAACTCCCGCCGCATAAGCGATATCAGATGGCAGACGCCGGGCGGTTGACGGCGTCTGCGCTATTTTGATCAGGAGTACAACACTTTGAATTTCCGAACCCAAATTGTTCTGGCGAGTATTGCCCTGTGTTTTCTGGTGGGCTGTAGTAAAGACAAGCCTTCTGCGGAAACAGTTGCGCCGGGTGGAGCGCCGCGCGTGGCGCAGGTCGACCGGGTGGAACCGAGCTCCACGGCAGAAAAGACAGACTTCAACGTACAGCCGAACGGGAGCTCCGCCATTGCCGTCTTCGGACAGATTCCGGGCGGTTCAACCGTTCTTTGGAATGGCCAGCCACTCCAGACCACGGGCGGGGGCGCTCAGGGATGGGTGGCGGCGGTGGTTCCACCAGCGCTGTACCAGACTGCAGGCACTTCCGGTATTGCGGTTCGCACAGCTGACGACGCACCGGTCTCGAACACAGTGGACTTCACGGTCTACGGCAAGACCGGACCCCCACCCGGGTTGGTGGAATTATTCCCGCATGAGGCGCTGGCCGGCAAGGGCTTCAATGTCCAACCCAATGGCGAATCGGCGCTGGGCGTGTCGGGAGTGGGCTTTCTTCCCGGCGTGACCCTGCTGTTCGATGGCAAAAAAATGCGGACGGTATTCGGGAAGGGTACAGGGCTGAGCGCAGCGATCCCCGCCGACCTTATTTCAAAAGCCGGAACGCACGAAGTTTGGGCGGTGAATCCCGATTCGAAGGCTTCGAACAAGATGAAGTTCGTGGTCAGGTAAGGCGGGCGAGCAGGTCCGCCATGGTGGTGACGACGTCCGAGACCTGGCCGCGTTCCAGACCGGGTCCGATTGCAACAGCCTCCCCGTGGTCTTCAAACCAGACGAGGAACGAAGACTGTTCGGCTCCGGGTAAACGCTGCTGGTTCAGCCAGTGGTAGTAAGCTCCCATATCGGCATCCACCAGCGACCCCTGCGGGTCTTGCTCAGCCTTGTGCCGTGATTCGACAAGAAGTTCGTTCATCTGCTTTTCACGCTGGCGGGGTGCAAAGCGGGCCAGCAGCGTGATCGGTTGTGCCCTGCGCAATGCTTCCCGGACAGCCCATTGCACGAACGTGGTCGAGAATACCTGCGTGCCGGAACCCTCACTTAACAGGCTCAGTTCATAGCGGCTCAGTGCCGGGTCACGTTCGGTATCGAGTCCGATTTCCGCGGGCTTGATCTGCGCGAGGGTGGTGCGGAATGCTTCCGGGTCAAACACGCTGGCCTCATAGATCTTTTGCATGCGGCCCTGCAGTGCCGTCCGAACGGGCGACAGGGCGGCGTAGGAGACGCGAGCCACTGATGCGCCGGCACCGGTCGCGCTGACGCCCCCATCAATGTACCAGTGGCTGTAGGGCGCAGGATGCGCCTCGGCGCGCTTACCCACAACATTGACGATCGCTTCCAACGCACCGCCCGGGCGGACTGCGGTGAAGTATGTCCCTTCGCGACGAAGCTTACGGAACAGCCGGTAATCGTTGTTCTTCGCACCCTGTCCGATGATGGCAATCCCCAGACGACGAGCGGGCAGCGGCTCGTCGGGGAAGGCTGCGTTGGCCTTGTTGACGTATTCGATGGCGCCGTTACGAAAAGTGTCGATCTGGTGGGTGGTCCAGAGGTGCGCTGTGAGCTGTTCGGTGAAAACCGCCGGGTTGTTGATCCAGTCGAGCTTCTCCAGATCGGCAGAAAGCTTCAGGCCGGTGAACGGGGCCAGTGCGGCCCGAAACTGGTCGTCGCTCAGACTGGCCAGATACTGTAGTTGCCGGTCCAGATCACGCCGCTCCATCGGAAACTTGTAGTCGTAGACGTTGAGTTCACGCAGCAGCAAAGGCACGAACGCCAAAGGAAGCTGCCGCAAGCGTTCGAGGTGCTGGGTGGCAACTGCCTTTGCCTCTCTCGGATAAGCCGCGAACGATTCAGGTGTCAGCTGAGCCGGAAGCATCAGGCAACCTCCGGGATCGGCTTGCCGGACGAGTAGCGGGCATTGAAGCCCAGCAGGGCGCCCAGGGTGGGAACAAGGTCGATGGATTCTACCGCGCGGTCCACCACAATGTTCTGTTTCACGTTCGGACCCAGGACCATCATCCAGGTGGTGCGGGACATGGCGTCGCCCGTGCGGTGGTGCTGGAAGCCGTTGCCGCCGGAATCGATATCGGAATCCCGGCCGAAATCGGGCAGGATGAACATGGTGGTCTTGTTGGCGTACTCGGGGTCTTTCTGGATGGTCTGCCAGAGTTCGGCGCAGAGGCGGTCAGCGCGCTTGATGCCGTCGATATAAAGCGAGAACGTCCCCGAATGGGCGATATCGATATCGTGCAGGGTGACCCACAGCAGACTGGGTGCGAACTGCGTCATCAGGTGCCTCGCCACATACATCGACATTTCGTCCGGGCTGGCGAGGCTGCGGGAGTGGGCCGAGAAATCGTCAACGGAGAGCTTCAACACTTCCGCCATCTGGTTCAGTTCGATCTGGCGTCCGGCCAGGGTGGGCGCGTGCAGCGGCGTTTCGTAGTTGTCGCGCAGCAGATGCTCGTAACGTGCGCCGTCTGAAGTGGAAGTAAGCGCGGCAGAGAGCAGGCGCTTGGGAAGAATAACGCCCGCGCCCAAACCCGGTCCGAAGGATTTGTGGGCGCTTTCGCCGATGCGGGCGAAACCGTTCGACGGCGCGACCACCCAGCAATCCGTGGCGGGGCGCTTCAGGTCTTTGCGGAAATACTCGAAGACGGTGGGGTTGTCCGGGGACACGGCAGCAAAGTTATTGAAATTCTCATAGGCACCGGTGACAATGCCGGCAGTCGCCACATAGTGGCCGAGAATGCCCTTGTTAATCACCTGGCTGAAGAAGGTGGCCTGGGGGATCAGTTCATTCAGGAGCCGGGGGATGTTCTCCTGGCCATCCGGCATGAAGGTCTCTTCGTCGCGGGCTCCACCACCGAAGGTGACGACCACTGCTTTTTGGCCGCGCGTGGCAGCTAAAGCCCTGAGGCTGGCGGGTCCGAATAGGGTGGATGCCGCTGTGGCGCGGGTCGCAAGACGCAAAAAATTGCGACGGCTTTGGGAGATCGCGTGCGCGACTTCGGCGGGGTTCGGGTTTCTGAGGTGGTCGGGACGCATGCGGGGCGTTTGATTCATGATACTGCGAAGGGGCAGGGTTCAACCAGATGGCTGTTTTTCGCGTCTACAATATAGCGACTACTATATGTTTATGAACCGAAGGCTTTTTTTCTATCCGGCCGTCGCCGGGGTTGTTTGGGCACAGCAGGCGGCCCCTGCGGACCAGGAGGCGAAGAAGGCACTGGAAGCCCGCGCGCAGAAGTTCTATCAGCAGATGGTGGAAAAGAAGTTTCGGCAGGCGGAAGCGCTGGTGGCGGAAGAGTCGCAGGAAGACTATTATGCCGGAAACAAACCGGATATCAAGGGCTTCGAGATTATGAGGTCGGATATAATGCCGGGGGGCCAGAAGGCGTCGGTCACCATCAAGGCGAGGGTGCTGGTTCTGATGATCGGCTCAGGTGCACAGGTGTTTGATTTGCCAACACCGACTTACTGGAAGTTGGAGAACGGCGAGTGGATGTGGTACGTACCGGAAGAGATTAAGCACGCAACTCCGTTTGGCGCCTTTAAGAACTCCGTCAAACCGGGTGATTTCACGACCCCGGACGACAAGGGCAGGGCTCCGGCACTCGGCACCATGGTGGGGCAAGTCACGATCGACAAAACAGAAGTGACCTTGAGCGCGAAGCAACTGAGTCAGACCGTGGTGATTGAAAACAAACTGCCGGGGCCGGTGGACCTGCGGGTGGACCCGCACGCTAATGCGATCTCCGGACTGACGGTAAAGGTGAGCAAGCTAAGGCTCGAGGCTGGAGAGAAAGCGACGCTTCAGATCGAGTGGAACGGTAAGGATGCTGTATCGGATACGGTCGAGGTGGTGGCGTTTCCCATCAATCGGCCCTTCGATATCAGGGTTACTGCTAAATAAACTCAGGCAGGCCACAACGAAAAAAGGGGGGAGCCGAAGCCCCCCCCTTTTTTGTACAACCGATTGACGAGTTAGTTGCCGAGTGTTTCGCCAGAGCCGGCAGGTGCAACGGCTTGGGGATTCGCCAGACGAGCAACCTGGTTGACATCGGGAATGATGCCGGCGAGGTAACCCTGAGACAGGCCGCCCGTGGGACCAACGCCGTTCGTGATGAAGGCGAAGCCGTGAGCGAACTGGAAGGCGCACTGGGCAATCAGGTAACCCTGGAAGCCAGGAGCAACACCAGAGAGGACCTGAGTGAAGGTGGTGCCACTCGGGACGTTCGGGCTGGTGACGTTAGAGGGCGAAGGAGCGCCTGCGCCGTAGAAGTTCAGCGTGCAGGTACCCGCCTGAGCGGTTGCACCAGCCGTACCGAACGGATCGGTCGAGGTGTTCGAGATCGCCAGACCCGTGTCGAAACCAAGCTGGTTGGTGACGAAGGGGAAGAGCAGGCTCGTGGTGCAAAGGTTGAAGGCGCTAAGGGTGACGTTCGCAGTGCTGGCACCGACCACGAAGTTCGGAACCGAGGTGGAACCGACCGGGGCGAAGGACGCGTTGACTGTCAGCGCGGTCGACGAACCGGGGACGGCGTTGGCGGAGGTGGCGACGTAGACCGGGATTTCGAATTTATCGAGGTTGGTCAAATCATCCACGGTCACCTGGAAGGTGGCGCTGCCCGCACCGGCAGTGATGACGACCGCACCGAGCGGAAGTCCGGCGGGAACGTTGGTCGAGGTAGCGCTGGTGGAGGTGGTGCCGGTGTCAGAGGTTACCCACCGGAGTCTCGCCATACCGCCACCATTTTGGGAGGCAATTTCTTCAGTCGGGAGCAGGATGGTCACGTTCGACGGCACGTTGGCGAAGTTGAGCCGAACGCGGGTCGAAATGACAGCGGCAGCGGCCGGCATTGTTGCAACGTTGGCTGCTGTTTCCGTGGCGAGGGAGCGGAACGCCTGAGCGAAGTTCTCGTTCACTTCGACAACCGTGGCGAGGCTGTTATTGCTCACGCCAATTGCGGTGATGGCGGGGGACGACGGGCGATAGGGGTTGCAAATAACGAAGTTGTTGG
>JBBQDH010000332.1:0-5330 GCA_038319515.1 Bryobacterales bacterium | reverse complement strand
ACAGCCTTGCTGGCGCCTCGATCGACCGACTGCGGGTGCTGCACGGCGGTGGAGGGGAGCGGCTGCTGGACGACCGCTCCGCCGGTATCCGCGCGTTCGAATACGACTCGCTGCGCCGTCTGAAGCTGGCCAAGGATCATCCTGCTGCCGCGCTCTCCGTAGTAGCGCTGGCCCCCGCGCCGGATGAGCCCGGCCTGGCGGCAGTGGTCCAACAGTCCGCCATCGATGCGCTGGCCCAGTCGGCCACGGCAGCGGCGGGGGCGCTGCAGCGCTCGTTTGGTTACGACCTGGACGCCTCGGGCAATCGCATCGCGACGAGCACTATCCTTACGCCAGGCGGCGCGGTCGAAATCACGCCCTACGTGCCGGCGCCTGGCGACCGATACGCGCAGGTGGCCGGCCTTGCAACGATCTACGACCGGGACGGGAACCTGATAAGCGACGGCATGCGCAACTTCCGATACGACGTGCTGGGCCGGCTGCGAGAGGCATCCGGCAGCGGCATCGCGACCACGGCCCAGTATGACCCGCTCGGCCGACTGGCGGACCTCTCCTCCGGAGGCGCAATCTTCCGCTGCCGGTGGGCCGGACTGGCGCTGGTGGAGATCGAGCAGGGCGCTGAGCGGACGCAGCTCGTGCCCGGCGACCGGATCCTGAGCCAGGCGCATGTAGCGGCGGCCGGCCGGGACATCGTGCCGCTGGTGGATGACGTCGGCTCGGTGATCGGCTGGGCAGGCGCGGGCGGCATGACGCTGGGGGCGCGGCAGTACGATCCGTTCGGCCGGTTGCTCACGAAGAGCGGGCTCGATCCCGCGCCGCTCGGGTTCGCGGGCTACCTGCTGGCGCCGCAGACCGATCTCTACTGGCTGGCGGCCCGCATCTACGACGCGAAGCTGGGGCGCTTCCTGCAACCCGATCCGATGGGCTTCATCGACGGCATGAACGTCTACGCCTTCGCACGAAATGCGCCGGGCATGTTCATCGACACGCTGGGCTTCAAGTCCAACGACCTGGACTGGGGCTCGGTGGCGTGGAACGCGACAAAGACGGTGGCGACCGGGGTGGTGGTCGTAGGAGTCACCGGCGCACTGGTCGCGGGCGGAGTGGTCTCCGCGCCGTTCGTGATCACGGTGGGGGCGCTTCTAATGGTCGGCGTCGCGATGAATTCGTTCTTCAAACGGAGCGACGAGGCATTCAAGGCGGGGCAGACCGATCCCGCAGGCAAGGCGGCGCTGGCGGCGCTGGGAGAGCCGTTCGGTATCACGAACATCGTGGAGGGCTCGACCGGGCACGATGCCGTGACCGACCGCGTGCTGAATACGCAGGACCGGAGCGAGCGGCTGGGCTCGGGGATCGGCACGGCGGGGACCATGCTGCTGGGACCCAAGGCCTTCAAATTCGGCGGCAAACTCGGAACGCCGTCCAACCCGATGTCGCTCTACAGCGTGCCATCCATCAGCCGCCCCACCTACTACAATCCGCTGGTGACCGGTAAATACGTGTCGCCTGAAGGCGTGGTCTGGGAAGGCAATGTTTTCGAAGGCGGCGCGAAAGCCACGGTCGAGAGCTGGCGCGCGCACCAAGGCGGCGGCGACTTTTTCGGGAGTTGGCACGAGAACTTCCGCTCGCCACGGTCAGGAAGCGGAAACTACTGGCACACGCGCTCGCACTTCGCGGACATGCCGGGGCGGAACGGCGCGCACAGCTTTTTCGATCCGGCGCTACGGGACAACATGATTCTGCTGGGTGACGCACCCTTCATCGCGCAGCGGGGAGGGACGGCGACGATGGGCGATTTCACCGTTGGCCCCGAGCAGGCGTTTCCGCTGCGCGAGGTGTGGCCCAACGCCGTTGGGCGGGGATCGGAGGAGGCCTACCTGTCGATGTACGCCTACGTCGATCCTCCATATCCCCGGATCGGCACGATGGGTGGCAATCCGCGGCCTTCTCACATTGCGGGCATCCCTGGTCAGATGCAGCAGGCTCCGCCGCCCGGATCGCCACTTAACGCCGGCTACCGCGTTATCATCCGCGACGGCGGCCAGCCTGGCATCGTGCGGATCGTTACGATGTATCCCGAATAGGGCCCAACCCCCCGAGGACACTGTTGCCCAACTCGGCGTACGACAACGATTCCTTCAAAAATCCGCCATTTGACTAAACAGGTGTACTGATATACGTACAACCATCGACTTAGGGAACGCAGGTGGCTAAAAACTATAGTTTTCGGCCATCCCTTATTCGGGCAGATTTCGCGATTGCAGGCTGACCGAAATCGAGGAAGGTTTTTGGCCAGGGGTAAATCGGCACGGGTCGAGCTATTTTTCGACAAAATCCGCCCGCCAAACGAAGTGGCGGATTTTTGAAGGAATCGTGGTCAACCCCCCTTTTCCGCTTCGTCTTGAATCTCGCTTAACCGTGCCGCGAGGGCTGCCAGTTCTGGTGAAAGCACGCCAGGCCCATCCGGTTTCATCCCATCCTCTGTCCACATCCGCGCGGGATGAAACGTTATCCTTCAGGCGGACGCAAGCTCTCGCAGGGTCTCGCGCCAATGTTCCCGCTGTTGCTGTACCTGTTCCGAGAAGGCATGAATGCGCGTCCGCAACGCGGCAGGTACATCAGAGCGACCCTCCAGCGACCGGAGGAGGGAGAGCGCATGATAGAAATCCCCAGCGTGAGCCCATGCGCTGGCCGCGGAAAACCAGGCCCGGAGCGCATGCGGGTTATCCTGTCGGGCATCCGCTTCTGTGGCAAGTCGCTCTTCGATCTCCGCCGCGGTTGCAAACAGCGCGGATGCCTGCTCCAGGTCGCCCTGGTCTCGCAGCAAGGCCGCCCGCAGCAGGAGATTGGATTTGCGTGTCTCCTCTGCCTCTACATCGAAAGGTTGTGTCATTCCAATATCTCCACGTTCGCCCGGTCCGGCAGCGAGATTAGCGCTTCTCGCCGGACAAAAGCCGCCACCACGACATATCCCAGGATACCATACGGGTTGTCATGCAGTTGCCGTATCTTCAGGCGCATTCGCTCACGCAGTTCGGCTTCATTTTCGGTCATCGTGCCACTGATTTCCAACCCCCACTTGGCGACACCCTCGCTGACCCGATAGTCGATACTCTCGCCTTCAACGGCCACCGAGACAATCTGCAAGCCCAGGAGTTGCGGAAGCAACACGCAGGCAAGTCCCAGTGCGGCCCACTCGGTGAGAACGCGCTCCTGCACAGCAGCTGGCTGGGTGAAGGCACTGCCCGGATCCCACAGCAGACGGACAGGGAAAGAGCGTTCTTCGGAGATGCTCTCCTCTTTCATACGAACCTGAAGGATCGCTTCGGTATCCTCCGGCGCGGTACGAACCCGTGCGATGACGAACGGCGCAAAAACCGAGGCGTCTATGGCATGCAGGCGCAGGGCCTCTTCCATCTGGAGCAAGGGCATTTCGTTTGTGGGATCGGACACAGGCCATCTCCTGCGGAATCTGCGGAGCAGGTCGCAATGATTGGGTTTGTGATGGGCCGGGACCTCTGGCGGTTGTTGGTGCCAACGACCGCCGCGAAATCACCCTCGGGGGAAGATTCGACGCATCCTTATCCACTTCCTTCTAGTGACTGATAATGTTAACTTATCAGTCACCAGAATGGGCAGAAAGACACTTAAACCATCACCTGCGATTGCGCAATCTTCTGCCAAGCATTAGACTAATGTTACTTGGGCTACAGGCAGCGCAATTAATGGATACCGCGACGCTCTAACTCATGGGCAAGCGCTTCGATTTCACTCACGGTAGTACCGCTTTCTGCTGCGATCTGGCTCAGGGTTTCGCCGCGCTGCCGTTTTGAATAGAGATCCATGAGCGCTTTTTGCTTCTTCCGCTCATCCCGGTTCAATTGGTGCAGGGAAGCGATCAGGTCATCGGCGTTATCCAAGGGATAAAAACGTCCGCCGCCGTGATCCGCCAGATCCTTAAAAGCAGATTTCATCTCTCTGTCTTCGCCTATCCCCAAAGTTTGGAGGGTCGCTCCTACCTTGTCGATAGCATTTGCAAGTTGCGCTATCGTCAGACCGCAAGGGCACTCGCCATCGGGATGAGGCGGTGCATCCCCCACAAGGATCAGCATGCGCCGACTGTGAGCGCGAAACGGCTGCTTACAGGCCGCCTTTATTCCATCATAAACCGCTTCAGGACTGTCGCCCCCGCCGTCTGCCTCAATATCGCTAATGGCTCGTTCGATCTGGCGAACATCCGCCGTCAGAGGAAAGCTCTTTGTCGTAAACGTCGGTTCCTGGTTAGGATGATCCCGGTACAAAACAAGCCCTACCTGAAGGTCCAGAGAGGCTTCCCGCGCATTCGTTTTCTCGGAGAGGGCACCCGTAATTTCGGTCAATCGAGTTTTGACCTGATCCATCATACGCGTCATCGAGGACGTTGCGTCTACTACCAGGATCACGTCGACCTTTTGCAGGTCTAACCGCGCTTGCTGTAACGCCGCAGGTCGATCGGCGGGTTCGGGTTTTGCAGGCGGTATCACCGGTTTAGCGCTTCGGTGCGAGGGGGTATCCCCTACTGGTTTATGAACGGCAGGTTGCACCATCGTTAGTTTAGGTTTCTGGTGCATCGGTTGGTCCGGGTCAAACAGAAACAATACGGGCCGTTCACCAGGCCGATGCAAAGTTTCATAGGCACTACCGCATAATCCTGCGAGAAGGAGACCGCTCAAGACCAATGCACAGGTGCTGAACACACGGCGGGCCAAAAACTGCTTCCACAGGGGCGGCGCTGAATGTTGCTGTGATGCCTCTGCGTCTTGCATAGGAGAAGAGGCTGATTTAGGTGTTTCTTGGCTCATGTTCTTAATCCTCGTACGACTGCGTCACTATGGGTAGGCGGGCGCAGCGGGGTTCGCCCGCCTACGGGCTTATGGCCGGAAGAAATCGAGGGGTTCTCGCCGAATTCGGTCCCGCTCTATTTCCGATCTTCGCTCCCTTCGGATCGCTTCGTCACGCGCAGCGGAGGACCGCTCAAAGGCTCCGCCGCGCGTTTCCCGGGCTACGTCCGTACGGATGAACTCGGCGTCGAAGGGGCGCCGCGCGAAATCCCCGGAACCCGTCCGTACAAAGTCACCCTTTACATCCCGTTCAATCAGCTGGTACTTTGTGCGCCCGTCTGCGGTGTGTTCGTAGGTCACCAGGTATCCTCGGCCTTTGGCGCCTGTCAGCTCTTCGTAAAAGCGGAGGTCGGAAGCTCCGCGTTTTATTCCAGATTCCGTGTTTGGCTTGAGTTCGATCACCCGCCCATCTCGGGTCAATGCGTCGAAACGGTACTCTTTCACTTTGCC
>JBBQDH010000331.1:0-5431 GCA_038319515.1 Bryobacterales bacterium | reverse complement strand
GTGCGCATGCGGCGCTCTTCGCGGACGACGCTGCGTTCCTTGTAGAACTGGCGGGGGACGGGGTTGAGGAAGCGGGCGGATTCGAGGTAGAACCAGAGTTCGACGCGGTTGGCGGGGAAGTTGTAGAAGTATTTGGTGGAGTCGTTGGAGGTTTCGGCGTTCATGCCGACGCCGCCGTTTTCTTCGATGATGCGGGGGTAGAGGTTGTCGATGGCGAAGGAGTCGGCGTGGTCGATGGCGGCGTCGAGGGCGGTTTGGATTTGCTTTTGTTTGGTGGGGTCGGGGTTGCGTTCGAGCTGGTTATAAATACGTTCGACTTCGGCGAGGGCTTGTTTTTCGGCGAGGGCGTTGGTACTGCCGATGGAGTCTGTGCCTTTGAAGGCCATGTGTTCGAACATGTGGGCGAGGCCGGTTTTGCCTTTGGGATCGTCGACGGCACCGGCGTTGACGTAGGTGTGGAAGGAGACGACGGGGGCCTGGTGGCGTTCGAGGACGATGAAGTGGAGGCCGTTGGGGAGGGTGAATTCGGTGAGGTGTTTTTCGAATTCATGGATGTCCTGGGCGTGGTTCAGGGCAGGGCAGAGGAGTGCGGTGAGGGTGAGGATCAGGAGGGGTGGTTTCACGGGTTTGGTTACTGTTCTTAATTTAGCGGATTGGTGTGAGGGGCCAGGCGGCACGGGCCGGGAGGCGGTGGATTTTGTTGTTGGTGGCGCGTTTTAAGGGGCGGTAACGGGTGAGGAGGCGATGGATTTCGTCGGTTGAAAATCCGAAGCCATTTTGGGTGCGGGCGTGGGTTTCCTTTTTGGATTCTGCGAGTTCGGCGCGGATGGCGGTGAGTTCATCCAACCCTAACTCGATTTTGGTGACAGGTTCAGGGCGACGCGGACAATTTCTCCGCTCTGGCGCAAATACCGCACGAGGCAAGTCTCATCGTCCAGGTCCACCAGATCGACGGGCCGTCCGATCAACTCGGAAGCCTTGCTCATGGCTAAGAAATAGACGGGGGGCGGCAGTCCGGACACGGCCATGTCGACGTCCGAATCCGGTCTCAAGCCACCTTTGGCGGCAGAGCCAAATATAAAGACCCGGTCGGCTCCTGCGGGGGACTTTACCACGGCACGAAGGCATCGGCTTCACGCGCGGATCGCAATTGTCAGAGGCCCGAAGGACGTCGGCCTTTTTGATGGGCAAGACGTCATCCATAAGATCGAGGGTCACTTTGATCGACGGGCCAATCGCTTCGCGGCGATTGATGGCTACATAGCGGTGAAGGATCTTGTGTATGACTTCAGCATCCGTCACAAGCCTCTGCTTCAGGGCAATCAAGCGCTCCAGCAGCAGTTGAGCCTTGGTCTTGTGCGGATGTGGGGCACCCACAAGATACATCGGTAAGTCTGCTTATCCGATTCCCGATGCGGAGCCGCAGCTCTTATCAGGCCGAGGGCGGAGTTCACTGCTTTACCGACCAACCCGACTTGCCTTGGTTTATCGACACCTGAGTATACGGTTTGGTTGACAAAAAAGTTTGAGAGGTTGTTAGAATCCCACGGGGGTGGCGGGTATGGCGACGAGCGCGGAGAAGGTGGAGACGCTTCGGCGGAAGCTTGTCGAGGAGAAGGAAATTGAGAAGATCTGGCAGTATTTCTTCGACGAGTTTGCTGATTCGCCGGGGTTCCTGGCGGCGGGGCAGTCCTGTGAATGCAGGGAGCTGGACGAACGGATCGAACTGGTTGGCAGGCACCTCTTCGGGAAGGTCCGAACACGGGTATCGGACCAGGTGTGGGGGAAGGCGCATTACGCGAGGTTCAAACCGGCTGATCTGGCGGCGATTCCGGCGAAGCCTGGCGTGCAATAGAGCGGTTGCCGGTACAGTAGAAGATTGGCTGTTGACCCACTCTTACCCCCTTTGGCTCCCCCGTTAGCGGCGGCTGCGCTGGCAATCCTTTGCGGGTTGGGGGCGATTGCACTATCGGGGGGCAGGCGGGCGCGGTGGCTGATGCCGGTGAGCGGGGCGTTGCTGGCGGGCGTGGCGGTGCTGGGGCTGATTCCGGAACTGGGCGTGGCAATTGGGTGGGTTCGGACGCTGGTTCTGGCGGGAAGCGGTTATGCGCTGCTGGCATGGCTGGATCACCGGGGGTATCCGGTTTGTCCTTCGTGCTCGCATGGGGAGAAGTTCACCACATCGCTGGTGGTGGCGACGGCGGTGCATGCTTTTGTGGATGGTTGGGGGATGGCGGCGACGGAAGCGGAGGCGCGGGTGGGAGTAGCCATTGGCGTGGCGATTTTCCTGCATAAAATTCCGGAGGGGCTGGCGCTGGGGACGATGCTGCGGGTTTCGACGGCGCGGGCGGGTACGGCGGCACTGTTGCTGGTGCTGGCGGAGTTGCCGACTGTGGCGGGCGGGTTCACGGGATTGCACGGAACGCCGGGGATTTGGGTGAACTATCCGCTGGCGGTGGCGAGCGGCACGTTTCTGTTCCTTGGACTGCATGCGGCCGCAGCGCGAAAGTAGATTTCTTCTATGAAGTGTGCCTGCTGATTCTCCTCATCAGATTGATGCCTCCGGATTTAGCGGCACGGCCGAGCGCGTGTTGATCCCTGTCAACGAAGCGGAGGTTGCGGCGAAGGTCCGCCAGGCTGCCGGTGCCGGCTGGCGATATTTTTGACAGTTGTGGCCTGGGGACGCAATTTCTTACGTCCCCAGGGCCTGGAGCTACTCGGGATCCGCCGGATTCCTGAAGAGCACGGAAAGGGCGATGGAGCCGTGCCCTTTTTGGGGGTATCCGACCGTTGCGGGATTTTCCGGCTTCAGGTTTGACGCGGTATCGTCAGGCGGAAACAGGATGAGGGAATTCAGCATGTCCAGAATGGAGGATTTGTCTTCGCCGGAGAGTCGCGCATACCTGTCGCGCGAAACCTGCGCTTCTCCGCCGTGTCGCAGAATCACTTCGTTCAGATTGATGCTGCGGCCGTCGTGCCCGTAAGGCGCGGTCGTCCCCACGCCCCACAGCGCAGTGGTCAGGAACATCGTGTTGGTTCCGCCATCGAACAGGTTTTCGTGAAAAGCAGGACCGAGATCGTGGCGTTTGAAGTCGGTAAAGATATTCTCTACCAGAAACGGTTTCAGATTGGGCGTTCTCAGGCCCGACGCAGCTTCTGAGAACAGTCCCTGCACGGTGGCGAACAGGTTATTGAAGCCTCCATGAACCGGGTCGTAAACCGTGGTGACGTTCCCTACGCGGCGGTCGTGATCAATCTGGAGATTCTGAACGTGACAGCCGGCGCAACCGATTCCTTTGAACTGGGCGAGCCCGTTGGTGCCATGGTCGCCATTCTTGCCACTATCGCCATTGTCGTCATCCTTCTTGCCGGGCTGGTAGGTGCCGGCCGTGAAGTAGTTCAGAAAGTAGAATTCCATGTGGTCGACCAGGCTGGCGGGGAATTCGTTCACGTGGCCGTCGTGGTCACCGTCTACATTTTCAGCAATGGGCGGGGGGCCGACGAAAGCGTCGGTGGTGGGGTCGAGTACCATGCCTGCCGGAGTCACCTTGCGGGAACCGGCTTTGACGGCGGTCATCACGGGATCCGAAGCTTCGAGGCCGAGTTCGAATTTAAACGTGGCAATGACGGCTTCACGGATGGAGAAGAGGCCGCCATCGCTGAAGATCTGGCGGATGCGGAGGTCGGGATCGACGCCCTGTACCTGGGAGGTATCGACGACACCGGTGGAACTGGAGGTGATCTTGCCGTAATTGATCCCCTTGCTGGTGAGGGCGAGAGTTACGGGGTGTCCGGCGGAAGCAGCTTGCGTGATGGCGCTTTGGCGAATGGCGCGAAGGCCCTGTGTAATTTCGTCGGCGAGCATTTCTTTCAGGCCGAGGCCGAACAGGTGTGGAGAATCCCGGCTGTCAGGACGGGTGAAAGTGTCGCCCGACGCGCCGGCGGAACCTTTCGGACGACCATGGCAGGTGGCGCAGCTATCGGTCACGCCGGAGGCTCTGTGGAATTCGCCGGTATTTTCGTTGAGGCTGCCGACGGCGTCCTGAAAACCGGGGCCCTGGCCCTGGGCCTGGGTGAATTTGCGCTGAAAGATCTGACGACCGCGGCGGATGGAGCGGAAGGGATCGCAGTTGATGATGTAAAGCGAAGTGTTGGCGGGAACCGAGCAGGAAGTGGGAACCACGCCGCGGTGATCGGCGTCGGTGACGCCGTCGCCGATTTCCTGCGCCAGAGTCTTGGCGATACCGGCGTTCGCCGTGTTGGTGGAAACGTTCCGATCGGTGAGTTGAGCGGAAACAGGGAAGCTGAAAGTCGCGAAAATCAACGGAGCGGCGAGAGCACGACGAAGTGCATTGCAATCCATGGAGATCCTTATCGAAGCGTGGTTGGACGGATGGCGGCCCCGTCGGGCTACGGAGTCAGACGGCGGACGACGGCGCCTGCGTGGTCCCTGGACTGCCGAATGTAGGAATTATGTGAAAAGCTCCCTTAGTATTCATGAGAACAAGTGATGGTGCAAGAGCTTTTATTGACAAGGCGGCCAGGCTTTGTGCGCTTTATCACTGATTGATGAAGCCCAGCTGTTTGGGGCGGTTCCTTGCGGTTTTCCTGCATAAGAGTCCGGAGGGGCCGGCGCCGGGGGCGATGCCGCGGGTTTCGACGGCGTGGGCGGGTGCACGGGATTGCACGGGACGCCGGGCGTTTGGGTGAACATCCGCCGGCGGTAGAGAGCGGCACGTTTCTGCTCCCTGGACTGCATGCGGCCTCTGCGCGAAAATAGAAGTTTCTTCCTATGAGTGTGCCTGCTGATTCTCCTTATCTGATTGATGCCTCCGGATTTACCGGCACGGCCGAGCGCGTGTTGATCCCTGCCAACGAAGCGGAGGTTGCGGCGATGGTCCGCGAGGCTGCCGCTGCCGGGGTTCCTCTGACTATTGCGGGCGCCGGAACCGGTGTGACTGGTGGACGGGTTCCGCAGGGTGGTTGGGTGATTTCGATGGAACGACTGCATTCCATTGAGATTGAGAACGGGTATGCGGTTTGCGGGGCGGGCGCGTTGTTGCAGGATTTGCAGACGGCGTCGGCCGCGTCGAGGCAGTTCTATGCGCCGGACCCGACGGAGTGGGGCGCTTCGGTGGGCGGAACGATTGCGACCAATGCGAGTGGGTCGCGGAGCTTCCGGTATGGGGACACGCGGCGGCACGTGCGGGCGCTGCATGTGGTGTTGGCGTCGGGTGAACTGCTGGTCTTGCGGCGGGGCGAGAAGGCTCCGTTTGACTTGCCGGTGATGGAGGCTCCGAAGACGACGAAGAACACGGCGGGGTACTATTTGCGCGCCGGGATGGATTACCTGGATCTGTTCATCGGGTCTGAGGGGACGCTGGGGGTGGTGACGAAGGCGGAGCTGCGTTTGTTGCCGGTGCCGGCGGAG
>JBBQDH010000330.1:0-5451 GCA_038319515.1 Bryobacterales bacterium | reverse complement strand
CACCTTCGCGGGCACCGGATCTCCGGGCTTTTCCGGCGACGGAGCGGCAGGCGGCAAGGCACAACTCTGGTTCCCCGCGGGCTTGGCGGTCGACGGTTCCGGCAACGTGTTCGTGGCCGATTACGGAAATTCCACCGTGCGTAAAATCACCTCCTCCGGGATGATTTCCACTTTGGCTGGAACCGGCTCGTGGGGCTTCAGTGGTGACGGCAGCGCGGCCAACAAGGCGGCTCTCGCGAACCCCATGTCGGTCGCGGTGGACTCTGCCGGAAACGTTTTCATCGGAGATATCGGGAACAACAACATTCGCCGGGTCGGCACCGATGGCAACATCCGAACCGTTGCCTCCGGAGTGTCCCCGCAGAGCCTGGCCGTTGATGCGGCAGGCAATCTCTATTTCGTGGACGGCATCAATTCAGTGGTGCAGAAGATTCTGCCCTCCGGCGCGATTTTGAACATCGCAGGCACCGGGCGGGACGGATTCTCCGGCGAAGGCAGTCAGGCAACGCTCGCGCGCCTCGATCATCCCTCCGGCATCGCAATTGATGCAGGCGGCAAGCTCTATGTGGCGGACTCCAACAACCAGGTCGTTCGGGTACTGACACCGGTGCCGTTTTCTATCGGCTCAGTGACCAGCGCGGCTTCGGCAAGCGTGCAGAGCGGCATCGCGCCGGGTGAGATTGTCACTCTGTATGGCTCTGGTATTGGCCCGGCCACCCTGACCCAGTTCTCCGTTTCAAACGGAACCATCGGCTCACAGATTGCCGGCACGCAGGTCTTCATGAACGGCTTCCCTGCCCCGCTGGTTTACGTTTCCTCGAATCTCATCGCGGCCATCGCGCCCTATGCTCTCGCGAACTTCTCCACTGCCGACATTGCCATACAGTACAACGGAAATACGTCTTCCATTACACAGGTTCCCGTGGTCCAGGCAGCGCCGGCCATCTTCACAGCGGACTCCACGGGCTCCGGACAGGCCGCCGCGGTCAATCAGGACGGATCGCTCAACAGCAGCACGAAACCGGCACGCGCCGGAAGCTTCATCGCCCTCTACATCACGGGTGACGGCCAGACAGGCCCCGCAGGCGTAGACGGCAAGCTGGCAAATGCCGCGCCCTACCCGCAGACGGTTCTGCCGGTCAAGGTGACAGTTGGCGGAGTGAATGCAGTGGTGAACTATGCGGGTGCCACTCCCACCGCAGTGGCGGGCCTGACACAGGTAAATGTGCAGATCCCGGCCACCATCGCGGCAGGCAGTTCGGTTCCGGTGACGGTCACGGTCGGCACTGTTTCCGCTCAGTCCGGCGTGACCATCGCAGTTCAGTAAACTGCTTCCGGCAAGTTAGCTGTTCTTCGGACCGGCGATCTTCACCGAGGCTTTGATGCCTTCGATGTCGACGCTGACTTCAATCAGATCGATGCCCTGCGGAAAGAAGAACCCTGCCCGAACCGCGGCAGCGCTTTCGATGGTATCCAGCACCCGCGCCGTGATTTCATTCACCGCGTCGGCCAGATCATTGTTTCCGGCTTCTTCGAATTCCTCGAAGCCCTCTTCACTGCCTTCTTCGTCGACTACAACAAGACCATTCAGGGTCAAGTCACTGAAATGGACCGCGTACTCAAAGGCGCCCTCCAGATCACCAATCTCATGAACGTCGCCGGAACTACCGGCTTCTACCTCTTCCGAAGCGATGGCAACTGGAGACTTATCCTCCGGAAACGCCACGCGGAACGCGGCGTTGTCCGAATGAAACTGGATCGTATCCCCAATGCCAACTAATGCGTGCTCAGGATCAATGCTCTGCTCTTCCCGGTTGATTTGAATGTCGTGATGCATGGACCTTCATTGTCCTTCATCTCAGAAGCCAGCCGGTCGTCGGGGGCGACACCAATACTGCAGGAACCTCTGCCCTTGTCGCCGTCGCCCACCGAAAAGCGGGGTTCCTCAAAAGACAAACCGAAGCTGGAACTCCACGATCCTCCCGCCGGGGTCATTCGCGCCGGAAACCGTGATATCGCGATAGGCGCTTACCGTCTGGCCGAACTGCGCCGAATTCCCCGTGATGGAGTTCACATCGTTACCCGCCGCACCCAGCAGGAAGTTCACGTCGTTGAAGAGATTCAGCGCCGTGATCCGGAATTCGAGCGAACCGCGCTCACGAATCTGCGTGCGCTTCAGGATCCCGAAATCCACCCGGCTTTGCCAGGGGCCATAGAGGAAAATGCGCTGCCCCAGTTGACCGGCGGTGGCAGGCGGTCCGATATAGGGCTTCCCCGGATCGAGATTCGCCAGCGTCTTCCCGTTCACTTCAAAAGCGGCATTCGAGTTGTCCACCAGACTCTGTGGCAGATAGTAAATGATTCCTGCCGGATCCTTGCGGATCGAAACCATATCATTCAGCTGGTGCGCCGTCAGGCCGTGAAGAATGATCCCCGCATCGGCCGTGGCGCTCTGGCCGCTCGCCGTATTGAAGGTCTGGCGACCGCTGCGCAGCAGAGCCGGGGACCCCGACTGCAACCGCCAGTTGCCGCTGAATTCCCAGCCCTGCACGGCTTTCTTCACGAGGCTGTTGCCGCCCTGCATCCAGTGGCGTCCCGGCCCGAACGGGAGTTCATAGATATAGCTCATCTTGAATGAATGCCGGATGTCCCAGGGGGACGAGCCCTTGTCCAGCTTCGAATTGCGGAAAGTGCCGGGCTGGCTGAATACGCTGGAGCTCGATGCGTCCATGTTGGTAAGTGATTTACCCCACGTATAGCTGGACTGCGTCAGCAATCCTGCAGAGAGACGACGGCGAACTTCCACCTGCAGCGAGTTATAGGTTGCGCTGCCACCGTTCGTCAGGTAATACGCACCGCTGTTGGTGGCCGGGTTTGCCACGAACATGTTAACCGGGTATCCGGCTTTCACCAGGTTTGCCATGCGGGTATTGTTGGTCGCAATGGTGCCGGCCACCGCGCCGGCTTCGCCCCTCACCAGACTGACTGCCGTTGGCGAATCCGAAGTGCTGCCGAGAGCCGTCTGCAGAATGGGAACGTTCGCCTGCCCGGGCTGCCCGGCATTACCGAAATTGATGCTCGCGGGGTTCGAAAGCTGGTTGATGCGAAGGTTATTCTGTGCCACCTGGAACTCTTTCAGAAAGCCGTTCTCGAAGATATTGACTTCGTTCAGGTTTAGCTGCCGCCACAAGCCTACAGCGTGGTTGCCCACATAGCGGACATCAAGCACGGTATCTTTGACAATCTCGCGCTGGAGGCTGAAAACCCAGTTCTGAACGTAAGCCTGGCGCAAGGTTGGATCAATCTCGTTGATGCTGATGTTGGACGCGAGGGGGATCGGGTAAATCGGCGTCGTCGATATATTCGCGGAAGGATAAGCAGCATCGCGGAACAGCACGCTGCCGGGCGCACCGAAGGCCGCGGGCGTGTTACTCGGGTCAACCGAGGTGGAAGTGCTGCGGCCAGGGTTGGAACCCCAAAGCCCTGTGAAAACACCTGTCCCTTCGCGGTTCACTGAGATCGCATAGCCCCCGCGGACCACAGACTTTCCGTCCTTGCCGGTCAGCCATTTCAGGAATGAAGGACCCTCCGGCAGGGTGTAGGCAAAGCCGACGGAGGGCAGGAAGGTCCTGTAGTTGGCGTTGTAAGCGTATTGGTCCTGCTTTGGGTTGAAGCCGATGTTGGTCAGACCCGTCGTAACACCGGGCTGGAAGAGATTGCCCACACCGGAAATTCCCCACGCGCCCTGGTAGCCTGCTGAAGTATAGAGACCGTCAAGATTCACGAACGGCAACTGCGAGTCCCAGCGAACACCCGCATTAACCGTCAGATTGCGGCGCACGCGCCAGCTGTCCTGTAAGTAGAACGCGATTTCGCGTTGGCGCAGGCGGTCGATAGCACCCGTATTGGAATACTTCTTTGTTTCCGGGTCCAGCGAAAGGGAGCGGGTGATCGCCGAGACGCGCCCGGTCAGAATCGCATATAACTGCTGCGCTTCCGTGCGCTGCGTAGCAGTGCTGTTGGGGAGCGTGGTCAGAGTGAAAGCATTGGCCAGCGGGTCGCCTGTGGCCACGCCCAACGTGATGGTGGGCACGACCTGTGTGCCGTTCGACTGCTGCCATAGATTGATCTGATCGAAATTACCGCCGAAGTTGATCACATGTGATCCCTTCGTCCAGGTGAAGTTGGCCGAAAGCTGTTTCACCGGTGAATTGCGGCGCGAGTTGGTGGCCGTCGTATAGGGGTTGCTGAAATAGGTACCCGTGAAGACCGGAGCATAGCCGTTCCAGCGCTTATAGAGCGAGGGCGTGATTTCGTCTCGGAAAATCGAATTGCCGCCGGTGAGGCCGTAGCGGATTTCGCTCGTCAGGCTGGGCGTCCACGAAGAACGCAGCGAGGTGGTTCCGGAGAACGAAATGCGGCGCGTCCCGCCCGAATCCGGGCTGCCGAGCACAGTACCGGTGCCCGCAACAATCGGCAAAATCCCGTTCACACCATCGGGGTTCGCATAGTATTTCTGGTAATTCAGGACAAAGTCGGCATGGTGTTTGCTGGTGGCGTTCCAGTCGATTTTCACCGTCGGAAAGCTGCGGCGGTTCATACCGTTGGTCGTAAAGCTGTAATCGTAGCGATTGTAGTCGCTGGCCTTGGCAACACGGCTGGTGAGCTGGCCGCCCGCCGACGCAAGCGTCAGCATTTCCTGCAGCGTAGCCTTCATGTTCGGGTCAGCCGTAGTGGCAAAAGCGCGCGATCCGGCTGGGGCCGGGTTCGCGGCGGCCAGTTGCAGAACATCAATCTGACGAACAACCTTCGCGGAGTCGAGGTAGGTGTAGATGCCGTTCACCGCGCTCTGCGCAGGGATGGAGAGCAGCGCGGCAGGCGTGTAACTCTGCGGTAGCCGAAAGAACTCCTGATTCCAGAAGAAGAAGAGCTTGTCTTTCTTAATCGGTCCGCCGATGCTGCCGCCGAACTGGTTCAGGATCAGGCGATCACGCGGCTGTTTGTTAATGGTGTTGAAGTAATAGTTCGCGTCGAGAACCGTGTTGCGGGTCTGCCAGAAAGCCGTGCCCTTGAAGCGATTGGTGCCGGATTTCGTCACGAAGCGGACCTGCGCGGAGCCCGCGCCGAGCACATCCGCGCTCCCGCCAGCCGTGGTCACAGCCACTTCTTCAATAGCGTCCGGCTTGGGCTGCACGGTGGCAAAGAAGCCGTCGCTCGATTTCAGGTAGTTGTCCTGAATGCTCACACCGTCAAGCGACATCGCGAGCGAACCCTTGGGCAGTCCGTTAATCGACGACGTGCGCGATGTGCCGGGGGTAGTGGTGCCCGGCAGCAGCACCAGCAGTTCTGTGGCGTTGCGGGCATTCATCGGCAACTGGTTAATTTGCCGGCCTTCCAGGTTTGTCGTCACCGAGGACGACGTGGTTTGCAGGATCTACGCGCCGGCAGTGA
>JBBQDH010000329.1:0-5484 GCA_038319515.1 Bryobacterales bacterium | reverse complement strand
CGAGGTGCTGGGCGTGAACAAAGTAACGCTCACCATCCCCCCCGGCGTCACCAGCCTTGTCGGCCCCAACGGCTCCGGCAAAACCACTCTCATGAACCTCATCTCCGGCCTGCTGCGACCCACGCGGGGCCGGTTGACCGTCTGTGGCCTGTCGCCCGACGATCCTGAAAAGTTCTTCCGCACGGTGGGCTATGCCACCCAGTACGATGGCTTCCCCCGCGGCCTCACCGGCTGGCAATTCGTCAACTGCTACCTCCGTCTGTTCGGCTTCAGTTCCGCCGATACCGAACGCCTCGCATGGGAGGCGATTGACCGCGTCGGCCTGCGTGAAGCCGCTCCCCGTAAAATCGCAGGCTACAGCAAAGGCATGCGACAGCGCATCAAACTCGCCCAGGCCATCGCCCACCGCCCGGCGGTTCTTGTCCTTGACGAACCCCTCAACGGTCTCGATCCCCTGGCGCGCGCCGAAACCATCGCGCTCTTTAAGCAACTCGGCCGCGAAGGTTCGCACGTTCTCATCTCCAGCCACATCCTGCACGAAGTCGATCTCATCTCCGACCAGGTCATCATGATGAGCCAGGGCTATGTCGTCGCTGAAGGCCAAATCCGCGGCGTTCGCAATGAAATTTCAGAGCAACCCATGCAGGTGCTCATCCGCTGCGACAAGCCCGAACATCTGGCCGCCCAGCTTTTCCAGCATTCACAAGTCGTCGAAGCAAAGGTGCATGCAGACCGCGCCGGTCTCCTCGTGCGCACCCGCCACGCGGAAAGCTTCTACAAATTGCTGAACCACATTGCGCTCAACGGCGTCCAGATCGAATCGGTCGCACCCGCCGATGACGACGCGCAATCCATCTACGAATACCTCATCGGTACCGAGGAATCCACCAAATGATGACTCTCTGGAAACGGCAGATCCTCGCCATTATGCGTATTGATCTCGCCAAAACCTTCTTCGCGAAGCGCGGCCTTTGGATCTACTTCCTGGCCATCGCGCCCGCCATCCCCATGTTGGGCCACAGCCTCTTCGACCGGCAGGAACGTTCCGACTTCGGCGACGACATTCAGATCTTTGCCGGAATCTTTCAGTTCTTCTACCTCCGCATTGCCATTTTCTTCGGCTGCGTAGGCATTTTCATGAACCTCTTCCGTGGCGAGATGGTTGATAAGAGCCTGCATTATTACCTGCTCGGCCCTGTCCGCCGTGAAGTTCTGGTGGTGGGGAAATTCCTCTCCGGGCTGGTCGCGGCCATCACCATTTTCTGTTTGGCTGTCCTTGTGCAATGGGTTTCCATGTTTGGTCATCAGTCGTCTGAACTGATGCAGTCCTACATGTTCCAGGGTCCCGGCGCCTCGCACCTTGTTTCCTATCTCGTAGCCGCCGCCCTGGCCTGCGTCGGCTACGGCAGCATCTTCCTTGCTGCCGGGGTTCTCTTCCGGAATCCCCTCGTACCCGCCGCTGTCATCCTGGTCTGGGAGGCCGCCAATGGCATCCTGCCCGCGTTACTGAAGAAGATCAGCATCATTTACTGGCTCAAATCCATCTGCCCCATCTCCATCCCGGCACCCCGCAACAATGGCAATAGTGTCTTCAATCTCCTGATTTTCGATATCGCCCCTGCGTCCCCCAACGTCGCCATCCTCAACCTGCTGCTGCTCGCCGCGTTCGTCATCGTCTGCGCCGCCCTCCGCGCAGGAAGGATCGAGATAACCTACGGAACAGAATGATTCTTCGCCTGCTCTGTCTCCCTTTCTTCGCCTTGCTGCTGCAGGCGGACGACACCCAGGCCTACGAGAAAGTCATCACCAAAGACGCGGTCACGAAGAAAGGCATCTTCATCGTCCACCAGGTCGGCGAACACTATTACTACGAGATTCCCAAAGCGGAACTCGACAAAGAGTTCCTCTGGAACACACGCCTCACAAAGACGCCCCTCGGCGCAGGTTTCGGTGGCATGCTGCTTGCCGACCGCGTCGTCCGCTGGCATCAGTACGGCAATAAAATCCTTCTCCGCGATGTCGGCTACGACGTGACCGCCGACCCCCAATCCCCCATCGCCTCGGCCGTTCAGGCAGCTAACAACGAAACTATCATCATGAGTTTCGACATTGCCACCACCGGCGCTGACGCTGCCCCGGTCATCGAAGTCACCAAACTCTTCAACGCTGACGTCTCCGAATTCAACGTCAAGTCGCGTCTCGCCGCTACCTTCATTGATACCGACCGCAGCTTCATTGACCGCATCTCGCCTTATCCCGAAAACATCGAAGTCGAGGCCACCCAAACCTGGACCCGCAACGACAACGGCGCTGCCGGCTTCGGCCAGATGGCCAAAGGCAACGCCACCTTCGTGCTGCATCACAGCATGGTGAAGCTGCCCGAAAACCCCATGACACCCCGCGAATTTGATGACCGCGTGGGCTACTTCTTTGTCGAGAAGACTGACTACAGCCGGGAACCCACCGTCGCCCGCTTCATCCACCGCCGCCGTCTCGACAAGCCCATCATCTACTACATTGATTCCGCCACGCCGGTGAAGTGGCGCGACGCCATTCGCAAAGCCGTCGAAGCCTGGCAGCCCGCCTTCGAAGCCGCCGGATTTCCCAACGCCATTCAGGCAAAAATGGCCCCGGAGAATGACCCCGATTTCAGCCCTGAAGACATCCGCTACTCCGTCATCCGCTGGCTACCCACCAAAGTGCAGGACGCCTTCGGGCCCAACATTCACGACCCCCGTACAGGCGAAATCCTCAACGCCGATATTGAGTTTCACCAAAGTATTCTGACCATCCTGCGCGACTGGTATCTCACCCAGATCGGCCCTCTCGATCCGCGCGCAAGGCAACGCCCGCTGCCCGATGACGTCACCGCCATGCTGATTCAATACGTGCTGACCCACGAAATCGGTCACACGCTCGGCCTGGAACATAACCTCAAGGCCAGCTCCATGTATCCGCCCGAAAAGCTGCGCGACAAAGTCTGGCTCCACACCATGGGCTTCACCCCGTCCATCATGGATTACGCCCGCTTTAATTACCTCGCGCAGCCCGAAGATGGCATCCCCGTGGAAGATCTCGTCGCCCGCGTAGGCCCCTATGATCGCTGGGCGATTCACTGGGGCTATGCGCCCATTCAGTCAAAGGCCGACCTCGATAAATGGGCATCCGAACAGGACACCACGCCGTGGCTGCGCTTCGTCACCACCGGAGCCTACGGTGCCGAACCCGGGGAACTGCGCGAAGCGGTAGGCGATGCCGATGCCGTCAGCTCCACCACGCTCGGCCTGAAGAATCTGAAGCGCGTCGCAAAGCTCCTGCTGCCCGACGCCAATTCACAGCCCGGCGAGACCTTCGAAGAAATGGAACACGATTACAACGCCATGCTCGGCCAGTGGCTCCTCGAAATGAATCATGTGGTCGGGATCGTCGGCGGCGTGAATGCTCAAACAAAGCACACGGGTGCGAGTGGCCCCGTCTTCACCCCGGTCCCCGCAGATCGTCAGAAACAGGCGGTGGCTTTCCTCCGCGCCAACGCCTTCACTACGCAGACCTGGGCTCTCGATCCCGCCATCCTGCGCCGCATGGAACCGGCGGGAGCCATTAATCGAATGCGCAATCTGCAGGTCAACGTCCTGAACAATCTCTTGAGCAGCCAACGCCTCGCCCGCATTGTCGAAGGGGAGAACTGGTCCCCAACTGACTATCTGAATACCGTCCGCAAAGGCATCTGGAGTGAGCTGTCACAACCCCGCCCGCACGTCGACCCCTACCGCCGGAATCTCCAGCGCGCCTGGCTCGACATCGCCAATCTGCGCCTCAATGGAACGGGCGATGAACGGGCCTTTTACCGCGCCCAGCTCAAGGCCCTCCACACAGAGGTCACCGCAGCCCTGCCCAAAGTCACCGAGCCCGAAACCCGCGCCCATCTCGAAAACACCCTGGCTCAAATGGCAGCGATGCAATCGACCGCCTCTGCCCAGCCGGTCACCACCAGCACACCGGCGCGCCTCATCAGCGCAACCGGCCCGGCACCGGGGCCTGTGAGTTGCTGGGGCGTCACTGACCGTTCGCAACTGCTCCCAGCAACGCCGCCAGGTTCTCCGGTGAGCCCGTGAATACAGCCGTCGGAGTCTTCCGGTACCGCAGCATCTGCTTATAGAGAACATCTTCCAGGTTGGAGTTAATCCCCCAGCCCGCCAGATAGCTCAGCTTCAGATCGCCGTCTGTATTGATCACCGCGTCTTTCACGTAAGGCGCAAGGTCCGCGGCGCTGCCGGTGTAGCTCGAAAAGAGATCGAACAGGTTCATCACTCCGATGTCCCGCAGCGACTGCCTGACCGTCTCATGCTCCGGCAGCGAATAGCGCTTTTGCACCGTATCCAGATCGATCTTCAGCGGCACCAGCTGCCCCATGAAGACCATGTCATAGCCCGCGCCGTCACGCAGATTGGCCCACACCGAGCCATATGGAAAGGCATCGAAGAATGTCTTCAGTTCACTCTTGATGGTCGCCTCGTCCGTCTCATACAAAGGCACGTACAGAGAGAAGTACCCGCCCGGATTCAGGTGTTGCTTCACCGATTCGAAGTACTCCTTCGAATACAGCGCTGCGGTCCCTTTCACAAACACATCCAGCGGATCGGACGCGATGATATCGAACTTCTCCGTCGTCGTCATCAGGTAATGCCGCGCGTCATCGAAGTGAATCGTCGTCTTCGGATTCAGCGCCACCTTGTAGTCCTGCACTCCGAAGTATTTCGTCGAAGCAGGAGGAATCACCGGCTCAATCTCGCAGACCGTGATCTTCTCTATTCCCGGATACCGTGTGAATGTCCCTGCCGACACACCGGCGCCAAAACCAATGCCCAGCACCGACTTCGGATTGGGATGCAGCAGAGCAGGCAAATGCCCCACCATGCGCTGCAGCTTCATGTCGAAGATTTCTGTGGTGGCCTCCACGTGGCCATTCACATTCACGTAAATGGTCCCGTTATTCCAGCGCGAAATGGCCACGGACGAATTGCGGCCTTCCTTCGTGTAGAGAATCTCGGAGAGGCCTTTATTCACGCCCATGCGACGCCCGTAGGCGATCAGCTCGCCGGGGATCGGATCGATATTCCAGGTCAGCCAGGCACCACCCAGCAGGCATGCGGCCACGGCCGCCCACGACGCCATCGACTTGTTCATCACCGGCACAATCGCAACCAGCCCGCTCAGCACCGCAACCACCAGCAGCACCTGCTCCGTCTGTTGCGACCCGATACCCGGAATCAGCACCAGACTCACCAGCAGCGCGCCCACAATGCCGCCCAGCGTGTTGGCGGCATAGATGCCACCAGCGGCCCTTCCGGAATCCTCGCCCGGTCTTGCGACAGCCGCGCAGGCAAAAGGGAAACTCGCGCCCCAGAACAACGTCGCTGGCAGAATCGCCCAGATGCAACGCTTCAGATCCAGCTGATACATATGCCAGGGATTGCCGGTGGT
>JBBQDH010000328.1:0-5562 GCA_038319515.1 Bryobacterales bacterium | reverse complement strand
CTGGAGCAGCAGAAACTCCCGCAGGTGGACCGATTCGCGAAGGAAACCGGCTTCGACCCGCGGCGCGACGTGCGTGAACTGCTGTTCGTGAGCACAGGAACCGGCGGGGTGCTGTTGGCGCGGGGGAATTTTGACGTCAGGGCGGATGCAGCACAGCAGACGCAGGCGAAACTGGTGCGGTACGGCGCGTACAACATCTGGACGCTCGAAGTATCGGGAACTACAACATCGGGCCTTTGTATTTTGGATAAGACGCTGGCAGCGGCGGGAGATTTGACGAGCCTGAAAGCGGCACTGGACGAATGGAAATCCGGCACGCACAAGGCCGCGCTTCCGATGCTGGCGCGCGCCAAAGAGATCGACCCGAAGATGCAATTCTGGGGAGTCTCGACCGGATTCGCCGGTTTTCTGGCGGATAACATGCCGCGTGCAGGTGCGGCAGGGGGTGGCGGGATCGATTTTTCGAGGATTTTTCGGGGCCTTGAAGACACCTGGTTTCAGGCGGACTTTACGAACGGCCTGAAAATGGACATCCGGGGTAATACCGCCGCGGAGCAGGATGCGGTAAATCTGCGCGACACAGCGAAGGGACTGATCGGTTTCGGGCGGCTCAGCGTACCGGAAACTCAGCCGGAAATGCTGAAGTTATGGGATGGCATCGCGGTGGAACAGGCAGCGAAGTCGGTTACGATTCGCGCGGATATTCCGCAGAATCTGCTGGACCAGCTGGTGCGTATGCTGAATGCCGGGCCGGGCGGTCGGGGGCCGGGCGGTCTTGTGCCGGGGGGTCGGGGGGCTAAGCTCTTGTGACGGTAAGCCACGGTGAGCGAAGACTTTGCGGTGCCGTACCCCGCTGTAGTAAGATAGAGAATTAACCCCACCGAAATCAGGTTTCCGAAATGCAGAACGCGCTGTTAGACAAGTACATCAAAAAGAATCTCCGCACCGACATTCCTTCTTTCCGTCCGGGCGACACCATTAAGGTTCACGTCAAGATCAAAGAAGGCGACAAGGAACGCCTGCAGGTTTTTGAAGGCGTCGTGATCGCCCGCAATAACACCGGCATGGGCGAAACCATTACGGTTCGCAAGATCAGCTTCAGCCATGGCGTTGAGCGTATCTTTCCTCTGCATGCCAAGCTGATCGATCATATTGACTTCGTGCGCACCGGCAAGGTTCGCCGCGCGAAGCTTTATTATTTGCGCGCTCTGAAGGGCAAGGCTGCCCGTCTGAAGGAACGCGTCGACCACACCCGGGCGCCAAGGTAATCGAGGCCCGGCAGGCCCGTACCTTCATATGGCTCGCGGCATGCTGTCGGCTGATGCGGTACAGGCGGAGCAAGCGGTACGAGCTCCCAAAAAAGAGAAGAACTGGAAGTGCCTTGGCACTCATGAAAGGGAATTGCGCGCACGTGGCTACTACCACGTTGCGGGAGCCGACGAAGTCGGTCGCGGTTCCCTTTTTGGCGCTGTAGTGGCTGGTGCCGTGATTCTTTCTCCGGACGCCCCTGTGCGTGGTTTGAATGACAGTAAGCAACTGGATCCCGAGCGGCGTGAAGAACTTGCCCTGCGGATTCGGGAACGAGCACTGGCCTGGGCCGTGGCTGCAGTGGATGCGGCCACAATTGACCGGATCAACATTTATGAGGCATCACGCCTGGCAATGAAACAGGCAGTGGGGCAACTGCGGCCTATGGCGGATTTCGTGCTGGTGGACGCGGTCGCACTGGATATTCCGCTTCCGCAACAACCTTTGCTACAGGGTGATGAGCGCTGCCACGCAATCGCGGCGGCGTCGATTCTCGCCAAGGTCTATCGGGATAACATGATGCGCGAGTGGGACCGATTCTACCCGGCATACGGCCTTGCGAATCATAAGGGCTACCACGCGCCGGAACATGTGAGTGCGCTGCGGAAACTGGGTCCGACACCGTTGCACCGCATGAGCTTTGAACCCGTGCGGCTGGCGGCTATTTATTCGCCGCTGGAACGGCATCAACAGATGGAGATGTTCACGGCATGAGCGAAGAACCCGTCCTGCAGCCGGAACCGGCAGCCCTTCCGCTGCCTGCCACAACGGGGCCGACATGGTTTCACCGGCTGTCGTCCGTGCTGTTTATCATATTTTGTTTCGAGCTGGGGCTCTTTCTGCTAATCTATCCGTGGACGGACGCGTGGACAGAGAACTCATTGTCCCTGTTCGCCCCGGCAAGCGTCGCCGCTCAATGGCGAATGGTCTGGAACAATAGCTATTTCCGGGGCGGCGTGAGCGGGCTCGGAATCGCCAATATCTGGATCGCGCTCACGGAAGTGTTCCGGATGTTCTCGCGCAACCCGCGAGACTGAGAGATCCGCATATCGTAAATTTACGTATTCCTTAATTGAAACCCGATGGGTGCCCGACTCATCCGATGACATGAAAGGCAATTACTTAAGTTCAATGCGCGCAGCTCTCTTACTATTGGCAATTTCAAGTTCTCTGCCGGCAATCCAGCCGGGAAACTACGAATTGGCACTCGACCTTTATAACCACACCGATTACAACGGCGCCGTCGCGTCGCTTCGCAATCAACCCCCCACGGCGAAGAATCTTGAACTGCTGGGTCGCGGCTATCTGATGCTCTCGGACTTCAAAAAAGCCACTGAAACACTGGAGAAGGCGATCGCGCTGGACCCGCAGAATTCCATGACGTGGACGTGGCTGGGCCGCGCCTATGGCCGCCGCGCGGAAACCTCGTTTGCAGTGGGGGCCATCGGCCCTGCAACGAAAGCCCGTGAGGCTTTGGAGAAGGCCGTGCAGCTGGACGCGAAGAACGGCGAAGCGGTTGACGACCTGTTTGATTACTACGTGCAGGCACCCGGCTTCATGGGCGGCGGTTTTGACAAAGCGCGCAACCTGATCCCTATGATTGGCGAAATTGACCCGGCGCAGGCACACTATGCACGGGCTCGCCTGGCTGAGCAAAAAAAAGACTTTGCCACGGCCGAAGCGCAGTTTCGCCGGGCACTGCATCTTGCACCCAATGAAATCAGCCGGATCCTGGAGCTTTCGTGCTTTCTGACAAAACACGGGAAGAGTGAAGAAGGCGACCAGCTATTCGAGCGGGCTCGTCAGACATCACCGAAGTCCCCCCGGCTCCTTTTTGCGCGCGCTGAGATGTGGATTCAATCCAAAAAGAACGTCGATCAGGCGCGGGAACTGTTGAAGCAATATTTGCTGTCCAAAGACTTAACCCCGGACGATCCATCTAAACCCGACGCCCTGAAGCTTCTCAAAAAAGCCGACGGGATGTAGAGGAATGCGACCCTAGTTCCATGCACCTCGGCGAAGCGCTCAGCTTCAGCTTTCAGGCACTGCGCCAAAATCCGGTCCGCTCCATGCTGACCGGGCTTGGCATGATGATCGGCACCGCTTCTGTCATCCTCGTCGTCACCATCTCTCTCACCAGCCAAAGCTACATCCTCGAACAGATTGAAGGCGTGGGATCGAACATGATCTTCGCGTCTTACGAAGTAGGTTCCCAGCAATCCAGTTCCGAAGTGAATGCCGACTTCGTCAAGATGTCGGATATTCAGGCCATGCGCGAGCAGTTGACCGGGCGGATTGTCGCAGCGACCGGCATCGAAAGCAATATCGATTCGATGTTCATCAACGGCAAGGAAGAACGGCTGCTGGTAATCGGCTCGGATGAATACTACAAGCCGGTTCGCAACCTGGTGGTGCTGTCCGGTCGCTTTCTGGACGCAGGTGACGTTAGCCTGCGGCAGAAGTTTTGCCTGCTGACCCAGAAGCTGGCGAAGCGGCTTTACGGCAGCCAGAATGCGGCAGTGGGACAGCTAATCAAGATCCACGGTCTGCAGTTCACGGTGATTGGCACGTTTAAGGAAAAAGTCGAGAGCTTCGGGCAATCGGAACTCAACGCGGAAACAGTGTTGATTCCCATCACCGTACAGCAATATTTCATCCGGGTGGAACGTATTGACCCGATGTATGTGCAGGTGCGCGAACCGCAGGATGTGGAACCGGTGACGCGGCAGGTGCGGCAGATTCTGGAAAGCCGACATCGGCAGGGTGCGAACTACAAAGTGGAGAATCTGACAGGCATTTTGAACGCAGCGAAAGATATCTCGACGATTCTGAGTCTGGTGCTGGTGCTTGTTTCCGCCATTGCGCTGGTGATCTCCGGCATCGGAATCATGAACATCATGCTGGTGACGGTGACGGAGAGAACGCGCGAGATTGGCGTTCGCATGGCCGTGGGCGCGTCGCGTAAGGATGTGCTGACCCAGTTCCTGATTGAGGCGGTTCTGATCAGCCTGACGGGCGGCACCGTGGGGATTCTGGCCGGTATCGCCGTGCCGCTGAGCGTGCAGTTCTTCGTGGAGAATATCCAGATCCCCATTTCCATCTGGTCGATTGTGATTGCCTTTGCGGTTTCGAGCCTGGTGGGCCTGGTTTTTGGTATGCTGCCTGCGAGCCGTGCGTCAAAACTCAATCCAACTGAAGCCCTCCGTTACGAATAAAGATACCAATAAGATACGAATAAACTATGCGTAAATTTTTTTCCCTGCTGGCCGCTTTGGCTGCGGCCCTGAACGCGGAAGTTCACACGCTGACGTTGAAACAGGCGATTGCGCATGCGTTGTCAGAAAGCCCCGAAGCCGTGATGGCGCGCATGGATGAGATCAAGGCGGAGCAAGGGATCCATCTGGCAAGGGAGCCTTTCACGCCGCGCGTGACGGGCGGCAGCGGCCTTGCGTGGAGTAACGGCTACCCGCTGAGCATTGAGGGCTCGGCGCCTTCCGTGTTCGAAGCCAAGACCAGTATGTCGTTGTTCAACAAGCCGCAGATGTACGCGGTCGCGCAGGCGCGGGAAATGGCGCGGGGCGCGGTGTTCGCGGGGAGCGAGCGTCGGGAGGAAGTGGTGTACCGGGTGGCGGCGCTGTACATTGACGTGGACCGGGCAACCCGGCTGGCCGAAGGCGTGCAGAAACAGGTGGAAAGTTTGGGCAAGGTGCTGGCTTCAGTCAACACCAGAGTGGAGGCCGGTCGCGAACTGCCCGTTACAAGGCAGGAAGCGAATGTGAATCTGCTTCGCGCGCGGCAGCGACTGATGGCCCTGCGGGCGGAGCGAGACTATGCCGAGCACAATCTGGCAGCAGCGCTGGGCTTTAATCCGGGTGACGTGGTCAAGCCGGCGGAGGATGAGCGCGCTCCGGTCGCGATTCCCGATTCGGAGGATGCCGCACTCAACAACGCTTTCCGGGCGAATAAAGAGTTGAAGCGGCTGGAGTCGAGCTATCAGGCAAAAAATCTGGAGATCAAAGGCAATCAGGCGCAACGTTTGCCTCGTGTGGATTTGGTGGCGCAGTACGCGCTATTTGCGAAATACAGCAACTTCGACAAGTACTTCAACCGGTTTCAGTACAACAACGGCCAGTTGGGCGCTTCGGTGCAGATTCCGCTGCTGGTGGGGTCCGGCGTGAAGGCGCAGATTTCACAGGGCGAAGCCGAGCAGAAGCACATCCGCGCGGAAATTCAGGCGGCACGCGGCCGTATTGC
>JBBQDH010000327.1:0-5569 GCA_038319515.1 Bryobacterales bacterium | reverse complement strand
AGACTTGCGTGGCAGACTCCTGGGGGCTCCGGCTTCCGGGACTACACCTATCTGGCTGCCAACCAGACTGGAATCCGCATGTTGAGTCCTGTTCCCGGCAGCGTTTTTCCTTCCGGAAACGTCACCTTTCAATGGACACCCGTGCCTGATGCGCTCCGCTACGATATCGTCGCCGAATCGCATACCCGCAAGGTGGAGATTGACGGCCTTAGCGCGCCCAAGGCGACACTGGAGGGTATCCCCGGAGATGGTCGTACTGTTTACGTAACGGTGCGCTGGTACTTCCCAAATTTGTGGGGTCAGGCGCAATTCGAATACACGGCCAATCCGGCCGGAATGTTGCCCCCGCAGATAAGCGGGAACTACGGGTCTCTGGCAAACAGCGGCTGGGGCAGCATCTACGGCGATAATCTTTCCCAGACCACACGCAGTTGGACCGGCGCGGACTTTATGAACGGACAACTACCGATTTCACTCGACGGCGTTTCGGTATTGTTGAACGGCCAACCCGTTCCGGTGGCTTATGTCAGTCCTGGTCAGGTCAACTACCTGATTCCCTCCAACTGCTGCCAGCAGCGCAACACAACGGTGAGTTTGTCCACCCGAATCGGTTCGAGTGTCGGATCCGATGTTTTTATCAGACCTTTCGCGCCCCAGTTGTTCACCCTGCCGCCGCTAAACGGAATCTACGCTTTGGCAACTTTCCCCGACTACACCCTCGTCGCTCCCGCCGGATTGCTCGGGCAATCCGTAGTGACGCGGCCTGTGAGAACTGGCGACGTGATTACTCTGTGGGCGTCTGGTCTGGGCCCCACCAGTCCGGCATATCCCGACGGAGTCCAAATAACACAACCTGTCCCGCTGGCAAATCCGATAAGCGTCGAGATTGGCGGCGTCCCCGCGAAGGTAGAATATGCCGGAATCTCCCAGGCAGGGTTGTATCAGATCAATGTTCGCATTCCCGCGGTTTTTTCCGGCGACGAACCTGTGGTTTTGAAAATCGCAGGTTATACTTCTGTGCAGTCCGCCTACATCCCTGTCGAGTAAGCGGCATCTGCGGGCAGCCTGCATTCTCGGTCGGGGCTGCGTTTCGTCCACACTGAGGCCGTATCGCCGGCGATCTCCGAGAGCGCGAACGTTATTCCCGGCCAGAGCCACTTCATCAAGACCGTGTGGAGGACGTTTTCGAAGCCATGGTAAACCCCCTGCCGGGCGGGAAGTTCGGCGTTCTATCGAAGCGTCATGCCCCTGCCTTACACGCTGCGACGGGACGGACGATGAACTGCGCGAGAAGGCGGTCGCAATCACCTCGGCGGTCGGTGCCGGGCATACGCCATGGCGCTCTTTTTACTCATCAACATGCTCGCAGATACATTTTAGTAGCTACACCAGGCCTTGCCCCGCGACAAAACAAACCCAGTCAGTCGGCCGAATCTGGCGCAGCAATAAAAAGGAGCACTGTCGAAAAGACCAGTGCCCCACACTTCCTGAAAAACGCCGATTAAATAACCGACGGTCTATCGATTCATCGAAACCAGAAACTCCCCGTTGGAACGTGTCTTCGAAAGCCGTTCCAGCAGCAGTTCCATGGTTTCCACCGGCGATAGCGGGCTCAGCACCCGCCGCAGAATGTAAACGCGGTTGAGTTCATCGGGCGGCATCAGGAGCTCTTCCTTGCGGGTGCCGCTCTTGTTGATGTCGATGGCAGGGAACACGCGCTTCTCGATCAGCTTGCGGTCGAGATGGATTTCCATATTGCCGGTACCCTTGAACTCTTCGAAAATCACGTCGTCCATACGGCTGCCGGTATCCACAAGGGCCGTCGCAATAATGGTGAGCGAACCGCCCTCCTCAATATTGCGGGCCGCGCCGAAGAAGCGCTTGGGGCGCTGGAGGGCGTTGGAATCGACGCCGCCTGAGAGCACTTTGCCCGACGGCGGAACGATCGTCTTGTAAGCGCGCGCCAGTCGCGTAATAGAGTCGAGCAGGATGACGACATCCTTCTTGTGCTCCACCAGTCGCTTGGCTTTTTCAATCACCATTTCGGCAACCTGTACGTGGCGTGTGGCGGGTTCGTCGAAGGTGGAACTGATCACTTCGCCGCGCACCGAACGCTGCATGTCGGTCACTTCTTCCGGGCGTTCGTCGATCAGCAGAACAATCAGCGTGACTTCCGGATGGTTGGTCGTAATGGAGTTGGCGATGTTCTGCAGCAACATCGTTTTACCGGTACGGGGCGGCGCGACAATCAAACCGCGCTGGCCTTTACCGATAGGCGTCACCAGATCCATCACACGGCCAGAGAAGTTCTCCTTCGTGGTTTCGAGCTTCAGCCGGGCGTTCGGGTAGAGCGGCGTCAGATTGTCGAAGAAAATCTTATTGCGCGCTTCTTCTGGTGGTTCGAAGTTGATCGCGTCCACCTTAATCAGGGCGAAGTAACGCTCGCCTTCCTTGGGGGGACGGATCTGGCCGGAGACGGTATCGCCGGTGCGCAAATCGAACCGACGGATCTGCGAGGGCGAGACGTAAACGTCATCGGGACCAGGCAGGTAGTTGTATTCCGGCGCGCGCAGGAAGCCGAAGCCGTCCGGCAGGCATTCCAGAACGCCTTCGGAGAAGATCAGACCGCTCTTCTCGGCCTGGGTCTGCAGGATCTTGAAGATCAGTTCCTGTTTGCGGAAGCCGGCTGCGTTCTGAACACCCATCTCTTTCGCGATGTTGTTCAGATCGACGATGCTCTTGTCCTTGAGCTCCACCAGATCCAGGCGCTCACCGGTCCGGCCCTGTTGCTGCTGGGGCTTATTACGGCGCTGCTGATTATTCTGGTTTCCGCCCTGATTACCGCCACCCTGCTGCCCGCCACCTTGCTGCCCGCCACCCTGCTGTTGCTGCCCACCCTGATTTTGGTGGCCACCCTGCTGTTGCTGCTGCGGGGGGCGATTTTGTTGCTGGGGCTGCTGGGCGGCAGGCGCCGAAGCCTCAGCTTCGGGCGGCGCTGCCGGAGGAACCGGTGGGGTGCTCTCCCGTGCCACGGCCACATTGCCATCCGCCTGGGACGCAGCCTGTACTGCAACCGGAGCTTCCTGAACCGCTGCCGGGGCTTCCACAGGCTTTGCCGCTTCCTGTTTCGGCGGTCGCGGAGCGCGCGGAGGCCTTTCGTGATGCGCCGGTTTTGCCGTAACTTCCGCGGCTTTCTCGGGCGTTGTCTCGGCGGAAGCTTCCCGGGCGGGTTGCTCTGCCGTCTTCTCCGGAGCCGAATGCTCCTGAGGCGGTGTGTCTGTTATTGATGTGTTTTCGATATCGCTTGCCAAATTTCCCTCACTCCCCGGCCCGTCAGAGCCGAGAACGGCAGCGGCTCGGCGTGTTGCCGGATGGCTTTCAAGCCGCGCTGCTGGTCTGCCTGGTTCAGTTTGTCTATCTTCGATGCCACGACGACGTATGGATGATGATTCGCCTCAAGCCAGTCCTTCAGGTCAAGGTCCTTATCCATCCAGCCCCGCCGGGCATCCAGGATTAGAAATGATAGTTTAAGAGTCTTGCGCTCTTGCAGGTAGTTCTCAATCAGTTTCGCCCATTCAGCTTTGGCCGCAAGGGGTACCTTTGCATAGCCATAACCAGGCAGGTCGACAAAATACATTCTGTCGTCCATGCGATAGAAGTTAATCGACTGCGTGCGGCCTGGCGTATTACTGGTAAACGCCAGCTTCTTTTGCCCTGCTATGGCATTCAGAAGACTGGACTTGCCGACGTTGCTTCTCCCCAGAAAAGCGATCTCGGGCATTCCATCGGCGGGGAACTGCTCCGGATTATTGGCGCTTAAGATGAATTCCGATTTCAAGTTTACTACACCGGGAAAAGAGGAGGGAGCAAAGGGGCTGTAGACTCCAGTGTACCCTGGTTTCAGACATGCCGGACTTTCAATTCGCCACACCCCCCGCCGGATACCTGGAAAAACGAACGCTGCGCCGTCACGCCCGGGTTCTGCACCTCTGGGGAATGGGCGTTGGCGCGGTCATCTCCGGCGACTTCTTCGGCTGGAATTTCGGCCTTGTGGAAGGCGGCTTCGGCGGCATGCTCGTCGCCCTGTGCATCATGACCCTGCTGTTTGCGTCGCTGTGTTCCGGCATCGCCGAAATGTCCCCGGCCCTCCCCCACGCCGGCGGGGCCTATTCCTTCGCCCGGACTTCCATGGGTCCCTGGGGCGGCTACATCACCGGACTCGCCGAGAATATGGAGTACATTCTCACCCCCGCCGTGATCGTGGTCGGACTCGGCGGCTATCTCGGTTCCATCTTCGGAACCGGCCCGCAATGGGAACCCGTCTGGTGGCTGATCTGTTACGTGGTGTTCGTGGCCTTCAACATGGCAGGTGTGGAGCTCTCGTTTCGCGTCTCCCTCTGGATCACCCTGTGCGCCCTCCTCATCCTGGTGATCTTCTTCGTCGGCGCGGCGTCGCATTTCAATCTGCGTGGCTGGGCGTTGGGCAGCGCCGGATGGTTCCCGCATGGCTGGACCGGGGTGCTGCGGGCACTACCCTTCGCCCTTTGGGTTTACCTCGGAATTGAGCAACTGCCGCTGGCTGCTGAAGAATCGCACGATCCCGTTCGGGACATGCCGAAGGGCCTCTGGCTGAGTCTCGCGACACTGGTCATATTCGCTTTCCTGACGGTCATCCTGAACTCGGGAATCGAGCCGGGCGCCATGATCGTAGGGCGATCCGAGGAGCCTTTGCTGCTGGGCTTCCGGACCATCTTCGGGCCGTTCGCCCTGGCGAAAGTGCTGGCCCTGTTTGCCTGCACCGGCCTCGCCGCCAGTTTCCATTCCATCATCTATGCGTACGGTCGCCAGATCTACTCACTCTCCCGCGCCGGGTATTTCCCCACCTGGCTATCGGTCACCAGCGGCACCCGACAGACTCCGGAGCGCGCCCTGATTGCCGGTTCAGTCCTTGGCTACGCGGTGGCGCTGGTGATCCACTTCGCGGGCCAGAAGAGCCCCACCGGAGCGGTGCTGCTGAACATGGCCGTGTTCGGGGCGGTCGTCGCCTACATCCTTCAAATGGTGTCGTTCCTCAGGCTGCGGGCCATCTTTCCGAAACTGGATAGACCTTATAGAAGCCCGCTCGGTGTGGCCGGAGCAGTGATGGCAATCGTGATTGCCGGCGTCACCCTCATAACGCTGTTCTTAAATCAGGACTACCGGTTTGGCGTGTTGGGGGCAGCGGTCTGGTTTTTGCTCGGGATTCTATACTTCCGGTTTCATGGGCGCAAACAACTGGTGCTCGCGCCTGAGGAAGAGTTTGCTCTCAGAGTTCGACCTTCTCGTATAGATCCGCAAGGGTGAGCGTACAGCCAACTGAGGCCAGTTCCAAAACGGCTTCCGGCTTCTCGAAAGACGCGAGTATCCAGCGTCCAGGGGCCTTCAGCCCGGTTATGTCGGCTCGTACCGGGTTGATAGGGCGCGGGCTGGAGGTCTAATCCGGCCACCTTGACGCCCCAGGAAGCAGCTGCCCAGCTGTTCGGTGGAGTAGCCACGGACTGGAGCATCTCCACGAATTCTGACATCGTCA
>JBBQDH010000326.1:0-5600 GCA_038319515.1 Bryobacterales bacterium | reverse complement strand
GACAGCGCAGGAGTTCAGCCGGACGTTCTATGCGGCGCTGCTGGACCACGGCGAGATTGACCGGGCTTCGAATGCGGCGCGGGCTTCGCTGATCACGGCGGGCACGGGTGGCGCGGGTATTCCGGTGTTGTTCATGCGGTTGCATGCCGGGCAGCTTTTCGGCAAGCCGGGAATGATCCTGGGCGACGTCAGCGGCTCGTCCTGGAGGGCGCTGGCCGGGAAGGTGCGGCGCGGGCAGTGTACGCCGATTCTGGGGCCGGGCGTCGCTTCCGGGTTGCTGCCTGCCCCGGAAGAAGTGGCGCGCGCGCTGGCGGCGGAACATTATCCGTTTGCCGATTGCGCGGATCTTCGGCGGGTGAGCCAGTTCCTGGGCACCACGGACAACAGCGACATGCGGCAGCGCATTGTGGATCATTTCACGGCCTGCCTGAGGCGACGCCTGGCATCTGTGGGGGCGGGGACGGGGACGGAAGCCAGGCTGCATACGCTGTCCGACCTGAAGCAGGAGGACTGGGAGCGGCTGCGCGAGACGCTGGAAACGGAGTTTCACCGGCAGTTGGCGTCGCTCGGACTGCCGCTTTATGTCACCACGAATTTCGACAAGTTTATGACGCCGGCGCTGCAGTCGCAACTGGCGGGCCAGGGCAGTGTGCGGCGCAAGACGGTGCGCTGGCGCGAGGCGGTGTAAGTGCAGGAGGTGCTGGACCCTCCCCCTTCCGTCGGCAATCCGGTGGTGCTGCACTTGTTCGGCACAGATGAAGAGTCGGACTCGATGGTGCTGACGGAAGACGACCACCTGGATTACCTGGCGCGGATTTCGCATGACCAGGAAGTGTTTCTGCCATCGAGCGTGAATGCCCTGCTGGCGAAGAATACGCTGCTGTTTCTGGGCTACCATCTGGAGGATCTGGATCTCAAGGTGATTTTGCGCGGGCTGCTGACCTATCTGGCGCTGACGAAATACGACCGCATGCAGATTGCGGTGCAGATTGAAACCGACAATCACGACCCTGCTGCGCAACATGAGGTGACTGATTACCTGCAGCAGACGTTCCGGCAGTACTTTTCCCCGAAGTCCGATGTGAAAATTTACTGGGGCACCGCGCAGCAGTTCATGGCGGAACTGATGATCCGGATGCAGGAGACGGCGAATGGCTGATAACTGCCCTTACCCGGGCCCGGCGTCGTTCGGGGAGAGCGAGCGCAGCAGGTTCTACGGGAGGGAAGATGAGGCGCGGGAGTTGTCGTACCTGCTGGTGGCGCGCAGGGCTGTGTTGTTGTTCGCGCAGTCCGGCGCGGGCAAGACGTCATTGCTGCAGGCGAAGGTGATTCCGGAACTGGTGGAGTCGGGGGACATGCATGTGCTGCCGATTACCCGGGTGGCGGGACCGGCGGAGGGCGGCAACGTATATGTCGCGAACGCGCTGGCCAGGCTTAAAATGAACGGGGCCAGCCTGACGGAAGCGCTGGCGCAACTGTTTGACGAGCCGGAAGAAATTGAGGATCCGGTGCCGCATCTGTTGATCTTCGATCAGTTTGAGGAAGTGTTCACGTTTCATCCCGATCGGGCGGACCAACAGCGGCGGGAGTTCTTTGTTCAGGGTAAGGCGGACAATTAGCCGGGAGGCGAGGTTTAGCCTCACCTCCGACCGCGATCTATTTTGCGCTGCAATGGTACTTTAAACATGCGAATTCTGTATCTGAGCCCATTCCTTTGTGTGCCCGGCAGAACATCGCGCGGGACCAACAGATGGCCGCGCTTTTCAGAAGCATCTGATACTTCCGCAACCCCGCCCATCAGGGAGCCGAGCGTATATCCGAATCAATCGCCTGAATCTGCTGCAGCGCGGAAGCCCGCTGGGCGGCATAGATTTCCGGCGCGCCCTTCGCTACCCAGGCCTTGGCATGCACCTGCTCCAGTACACCTGCTTCAATAAAGGCAACAGCCGGTCAGAGCGGGGCTGCAGGGGATTGTGGAGGCGTTCGGCGGAGAGCCTGGGCGTGCCATATCCGATGCACGGGAAGCCTTCGACCGTGAAACCATTCGTGGTCCAGGACCATCCGCGTCTACACCTGACGGCGCAGTTGAGAGCTATTTCAGCACTTTCATGCCTGTAAGTGACCTATCACACAGACGCCGGGGTCGTAACTAGGTACCGTGGTAGTGGAGGAAAGATAAATGATTAAAAAAGGAATTGTGCAACTTGCCGCAATTACGGGCATGATTGCGATTGCGGGCGCTTCGACTTTGCAGGCGACCACTATTCTCGGTTCAGCGGAAGGCTTTGCGGTGCTCGGAGCATCGACGGTCACAAACACCGGCTCGACCACTATCCGGGGAGATATCGGACTCTCGCCCGGGCCATCGATAACCGGCTCAGGTACTATCTCGCTCACCGGAACCGTCCACCAGACCGACGCGGTAGCCGCGCAGGCTCAGCTCGATGCGCTGACAGCCTATAGCTTCCTTTCAGGTCAGTCGGTTACCAGCACCCTGACCGGCCAGGATCTGGGAAGTGTGGGAACACTGCAGCCGGGCGTGTATCGCTTTGCTTCGTCGGCGCAGCTGACCGGCACGCTAACGCTGGATGCTATCAGTAACCCGAACGGGCGGTTTGTATTTCAAATCGCCACCACCCTTACCACAGCGAGCAATTCGGTGGTGAATGTTCTGAACGGGGGGGCCGGGACAGGCATTTACTGGCAGGTGGGAAGTTCCGCGACACTTGGTACCGGCACTACGTTTGCGGGTAATATTCTGGCCGATCAAAGCGTAACTCTGAATACAACTGCGCGCATCCTGTGCGGCAGGGCATTCGCTCTGAATGGTGCGGTGACGATGGATACAAATACCCTCTCCGATGACTGTACTGCCTCAAACGGTGGCAGCGGCCGGAGTGACTTTGGGAGCCGTGGATTCAGTGGGGATGTCGCGGCAGTACCGGAGCCCGGAACGGCAATCCTGCTGCTTCTGCTAATCCCTGTCGCGCGATTTCGTGCTCGTCACGCCTAACAGGATTCCAAGGCCGGCCAGGCAGACTGCGCCGACGGCGATCCACTGTGCGGGAACGTGCATGAGGTTTGCGCCCAGGCCGAGGCCGACGATCAGGATCAGAAAACCAACGATGTAAATGCCGAAGGACATGTAGGGGGCGAGAGCACTTGTGTGGCCATTGTACGCCTGCAAGGTTTCTGCAACCAAAAGGCAACCGGCGCGATCTGTAGAGAGGCACCCCAACGTCCCGCAATTTCGCAGTCTGTCCGGCCGGATCTACTTTGTCCTACAATGGTACTTTAAACATGCGAACTCTGTTTCTGAACCCTCCTTCCTTTGAAGGCTTTGATGGAGGTGCGAGCTCACGATGGCCGGCTTCCAGGGAAATCGAGTCGTACTGGTATCCGGTCTGGCTTTGCTATCCCGCAGGGATGCTGCCTGACAGCAAGGTTGTCGACGCGCCGCCGCACAAGATTTCGATTGAACAGACGGTCGAAATGGCAAAAGACTTCGACCTGCTGGTGCTGTTTACCTCTACGCCCGGCTTCGACGTGGACTGCAGGATCTCCGCGATGATGAAGGTTGCGAATCCCGGGATGAAGGTCTGTTTCGTTGGACCGCCCGTGACGGTAGAGCCGGAGAGATGCCTGAATGCCGGCACCGCAATCGACTTCCTGATCCGCCGCGAGTTCGATCATCAGATTGTCGCGTATGCCAACGGCACGCCGCTCGAAGAGATTCCCGGCGCCAGCTTCCGCAAAGACGGCAAGATTGTGAATAACCCGGAAGCGCCGATGATCGAAGATCTCGACTCGCTGCCGTGGGTTTCGAAGATTTATAAGCGTGATTTAGACGTCACGCGCTACAACGTTCCGTTCCTGCTGAACCCGTTCATCTCTATGTATACGTCGCGCGGCTGCCCGGCGATGTGTACCTTCTGCCTGTGGCCCCAGACGCATTCCGGCCATCGCTGGCGTTTGCGTTCGAGTGACGACATCTTCAATGAAGTGCAATGGGTAATTCAGAACTTCCCGGAAGTGAAGGAAATCTTCTTCGATGACGATACCTTCAATTACCGCAAAGAGCGCACCATTGAACTCTGTTCGAAGCTGAAGAACCTGAACTTCACGTGGAGCTGCACGTCCCGCGTTACCACGGATCACGACACGCTGAAAGCCATGAAAGAAGCCGGTTGCAGGCTGCTGATTGTGGGCTATGAATCGGGCGATCCGCAGATTCTGAAGAACATCAAGAAGGGCGCGACCATCGATATGGCTGAGCGCTTCACGGCGAACTGCAAGAAACTGGGTCTGGTAGTGCACGGCGACTTCATTGTCGGCCTGCCCGGCGAAACGCAGGAGAGCATCCGCAAGACTATCGATTTCGCGAAGAAACTGGACAACGAGACTATTCAGGTTTCCATTGCGCACCCCTACCCCGGCACGGAATTCTACGCTTACGCGGAGAAGAACAATCTGATCTCGATCGGCAATATTGTGGACGACCGCGGGAACCAGCTTCCCAAGGTGGTCTACGAGAACCTGAACGAGGCGGAGCTGATGGACTGGGTGGAGAAGTTCTACAGCGAGTATTACTTCCGCCCGAAGGTGGTTTGGCGCATGATCAGCAAGGTCTTGTTCCATCCGCAGGAGCGCCGCCGGCTGACCAAGGAAGCGAAGGAATACATGGCTTTGCGGGCACGCCGCCGGAAATTCATTACGGAGCAGCGGCAGCAGGCCACGGTTTCCGCGAACGCCGGTGACTGATGTTCGCCGCAAGACCCAGCTGTTTGCGGTCATTTCTGTACTAAGCAATGTAGCGGGTAATTCCGCGCTGACGCACGGGATGACCATGCTGGGGCCTATCGGCAACACGCCGCTGGATTTAATCGCCGCGTTGTTCCATCCCTGGGTGGCGCTGGGCGTCACCATGCTGATTGTCTGGACCTTCGCCCACATGGCCCTGCTGAGCTGGGCGGATCTGAGCTACGTGATGCCGGTGACCGCTATCGGCTATGTGGTGACAGCGTTTGCGGGCAAGTTCTTCCTGGGTGAAACGGTGTCTCCTCTGCGCTGGGCGGGGATTGTGCTGATCACGGCGGGGGTGACGCTGGTGGGACGTACGGCCCCGGTGTCATCAACACTGGATGGAAACACGCACGAATGAAGTGGCTTCTGGTGGCGCTTTGCGTGACCTCGACGGTGGTGGGGGATGTGTTCCGGTCTCTCGGCATGCGGCACCACGGGGAGATCCATGATTTCCGGCCGGGCGCGATCGGCTCGGCAATGAGCGCGGTGGCACGCAACTGGATGGTGATTGTTTCCACCTGCGCGATGGCGGTGTCGTTCTTTTCCTTCATGAAGCTGGTTTCCATTGCGCCGGTGAGTTTCGCCGTGCCGGTTTCGGCAATCACTTTCATCCCTGAGACGCTTCTTGCAAAGTTCCTTCTGAAAGAAGAGGTCGACTGCCAGCGGTGGGCGGGAATCGGCCTGATTATTGTGGGCGTGGTATTGATTGCACAGTGATCGCGGTCCTGTTGGTCGTGGGCGGCATCGTTTATAACCTTCTGGCTATTGCCGGTGCGCTTCGCTTTCGGCGACCGTTC
>JBBQDH010000325.1:0-5622 GCA_038319515.1 Bryobacterales bacterium | reverse complement strand
TGGAATCTCGCCGCCGTAACGACTTTGAAATCGGGCCTGCCCTTTACGCCGACGATCAATGGAGACCGCGCCAATACCGGCGTGGGCGGCCAGCGGCCGCTAGTTGTCGGAACTCCATTTATTTCGGGAAATGTATCGTGCTGGTTCTACACGTCAGCAAACAGCGCATGCAAAAACCTGTACCCGAATGCGACGGACGCGTTCGCGGTTCCCGCGCAGTTCACCTATGGCAACAGCGGACGAAACATTCTGCGGGGCGACAATCTGGTCCAGGTGGATTTGTCTTTGTTGAAGCAGTTCCCTATTACCGAGACGAAGCGTATCGAATTCCGCGCGGAGTTTTTCAACATCGGCAATCATCCCGTGTTTGGTAATCCGGGGGCGGCGATTAACGCGACATCCGGCGGCCAGGTTTCATCCACTCTGAACAGTAATCGCATTCTGGAATTCGCGTTGAAAATGTATTTTTGATGTTCAAACCGCAGATCGCTTTGTTTCTATGCGCGGTCCCGGCCCTTGGCCAGCTCGACCGGATACCGCCGCCGAGTGCGGCCAATCCGCTTACGCGTAATGCCGCTGCCATTGAAGCCGGCCAGCGGCGCTTTCGCCAGCTTTGCTCGAGCTGCCATGGGCGGGATGGAGAAGGTGGACAGGGCGAAGGTCAGGGACCGAACCTGATGAACAGTTGGGAAGTGCGCCGGGCCAAAGACGCGCAACTGTTCAGCGCGGTAAAGAATGGCGTGAAAGGAACGCTTATGCCGGCGTTTTCCCTGCCGGATCAACAAGTCTGGGAATTAGTGGGTTTCGTGCGTAGCTTGAACGCGCCGGCCAGCAGCGTTTCCGTGGCCGGCGACGCCGCAGCGGGGGAGGCGGTTTTCTTCGGAAAAGGCGGCTGCTCGGGGTGCCATATGATTCGTGGGCACGGTGGTTACCTGGGCCCGGATCTTTCCAACATTGGCGCCACGCGGCGCATCAGCGAACTGCGCGGGGCCATCGTGAGCCCCAAAGAAATTCCAAGTGAAGGATACCGCCCCTTGCTTTTAAAGGCAGCGGATGGGCGCCAGCTCAGAGCCGTCGCGAAGCATTATTCCAATTGGTCCATTGAAGCGCTTGATGAAAAAGGCGATCTGCACCTGTTGCGCGGACCGGCGATGGCGGCGGCAGTGCCCCAGCATAAGACATGGATGCCCATTGATTATCAGCGCCGTATGACGCCAACGGAGATTGTTGACACAATCGCATTCCTGAGCCGTCAATCCGTGCGTCCGAATAGCGAATCCGACCCCCCGGCCTCCCGCCCGCGAGGAGAGGTCAATTGAGAAATGCGCTCTTCTGTTCGCTATTCGCCATCACACTGGCCGCCCAAGTCACCACCGCGGACCTGCGGAAAGGGCCGGATCGCAACTGGCTGACGTACATCGGCGATTATTTCGCGCAACGCCACAGCCCGCTGAAACAGATAGACGCCAGCAATGTGTCCCGTCTGGTGCCGAAGTGGGTGCGGCATTTCGACGGGGCGAATGATCTGGAAACCGTGCCGCTGGTGTACGACGGCGTGATGTATGCCACCAACAGCAACGAGGTTGATGCGCTCGATGCCGTGACCGGTCGCGAGGTCTGGCATTACCGGGCCCTGGGTGCTCAGCGGCGCGCCGCTAACCGGGGTGTGGCGATGTTAGGCGAGCGTGTGTTTCTGGTAACCGGGGATTGCCACTTAGTGGCATTGCGCAGAACGAATGGAGCGATTCTTTGGGACCAGGAGTACGCACCCCCAAACCAAGGTTTCTCCTGCACAGGCGCGCCGCTAGTAGTTAAAGACAAAATTATCGTCGGCGTCGCCTCTTCCGGACGATCGTGCTTCGTCGCGGCGCTGTCGGCGGAAACGGGCAAGGAAGCCTGGCGAGTCTGGGCAGTGCCGCGCAAGGGTGAAGCCGGTTCGGAGACGTGGGGAGATTTTCCTTTGGATCAGGGTGGCGGACCGACCTGGACCACCGGATCGTACGATCCCGAGCTGAACCTGCTCTACTGGCCGACTGGCAATCCGTGGCCCGATTTTTACGGGGGCGACCGGCCCGGCGACAATCTGTTCACGGACTGCATCCTCGCGATTGATGCCGATACCGGAAAGATGAAATGGTATTTCCAATTCGTGCCGCATGACACGCACGATTGGGATGCGAATGAAACGCCGATTCTGGTCGACATGCCTTACCAAGGACGGCCCCGGAAGTTGCTGCTCCAGGCTAACCGGAATGGCTTCTATTACGTCCTTGACCGGACCAATGGAGAATTTTTGCACGGCGTTCCATTCGTCAAAGAACTCAACTGGGCTAAGGGACTGGATTCGAAGGGGCGTCCTGTTCTGGCGCCGAACACTGATCCTTCCCCTGGCGGAACGCGCGTCTGCCCGTCGGTGCACGGCGCAACCAACTGGTGGTCGCCATCACTGAATCCGGAGCTCGGGCTTTTCTACGTGGTGGCGCTCGAACAATGCGAGACCTACTATAGTTCGGCGCAGAAGCCGGTCCCGAACAGCGGATTTCGCGGAACGGGGCACACGCTGATCGCGGGCCAGCCGGGCCAGTTCTATCTGAGGGCGCTCGATGCGACATCGGGCAAGCTGCGCTGGGAATTTCCGATGCCAGGTCCCACGCTGATGTGGGCCGGCACCGTCTCCACCGCCGGAGGTCTTGTTTTTTCAGCCGATGACGATGGAGACCTGGTCGCGCTTGATGCAAAGACGGGTAAGGCTCTATGGCACTTTTTCATGGGCAGTAATGCTCATGCTTCGCCGATGACGTTCAGCGTCGACGGCAGGCAATATATCACAATGGCGAATGGGACCAATCTTTTCACGTTCGGTTTGGCCGAATAAGGCCGCGTAGACTTCAGGCGATTACGATCACCTCGTGATCCAGAATCGACTTCACTTCAAAGCCGGTCCAGCCCTGGTGCATCGTCATCACCGGCTTTACTCCCGAAACCAGAAGCTGCATATTTCGCCCGCGAACATCGGCCGGCAGTTTCACTTTCACCTGAATCGGCCCGACCGCGATCAACTCGTCGAGCGGTCCGCGCCAGGTTCCCTCGTTTGTCAAATTGACAAGATGTAGAATCAGGCGGCCGGGCTGGCGATAGAGGTGGCAATCGATCAATCCCGGCCCTTGAACCTGTAGACCGATGCGGTCGCCCGCAGCCCACCGCACGATATTCGCCAGCAGATTGCCGTGGTCGGGAAGATTTGTGCGGGCATAGCGGCGGTCGATGTCGGCGGGCAAATACGCCACGCGCGCATTGCCAACCGTTCGGAGCACCAACGCCGGTATATCCGTTTTCGGCTGCCGCATCCACGCCGTTTCGGGCGGGAAGACCGGAAATGCGGGAACAAAGGTGAGAGGGACAGTTACGCCCGAATCAACACGCATGCTTTCGAGCACGCCTCCAAACGGGATGATGTCGGTCTCGTCGAAGCTGTTTAGAACGGGGTGTCTCACGCCAGTGGCGACGGGTTCATCAGGCGCTTTCGGACCCCACACCCGGCCCCGCATCTCCGGCGTCAGCCGTAGATAGGAATGGACCTGCGCAGCCTCCTTCCGCCCGAACCCAACTGAGGGCGCGTGAGCGCCGAACAGATCCGCTAGCGCAAAATCTGGCCGCGCATCCCCCCACTCGTTATAGAGGCTGCTCGCCCCGGTGGCAATCAGCGCGCCGCCGCGCTGAACAAAGCGCCGGATTGCCTCGCACTGGGAGTCGGACAGCGCTGCAACGTTGGGCAACGCCAGCACCGCAAGCCGGGCCGCCTCTTTCTCGATGTCCTCGGCATTTACCGGCAAGTAGGGAATGCGCGCCCGAATCAGCGCCTGCGTGAACCCGCGATAGGGCGCGTCCACCATGTTGGCGGCATCGTCGCGCCCGTAGTAGTCGGTATTCCGCTGGGACCAGACGACACCTACGCCGGCAACCGGCTCGCGGTTGATCAGATACTGTTCGTGATCCTTATGCCACTTGAATATCGGCTCAGGCGTGCGATACATGCGCCGGTCGTCATGATAAGCGCCAACCATGTGCCACCAAGGCTCGATGCCTCCCGCGATGCCCTCGAGCATCCACATACGCGCTTCCGGTTCCGGCTTGCTCGCGACTCGTACTTGATAAAGCGCCATGCTCTCGGTGATAATTTTGTCCCAGCCCACCAGACCGTGGACCAGCTTTCCGGTATCTCCGTTCTGCTGGAACCCAGTCGTGTCGACGCGCGACTGATGATCGAGCAACAAAAATTCGGACCTCTTGCAGATTTCCCGGAAATCGCGGAACGAATGACTTTGGCTTGTGATCGACCCGCTGTTCATTCCCAGCCAAAGGCAGTGCGGCCCGCCAGCCGCTTTTGTCACACGATTATTCAGATCCCAAACTTCAACGCGCCGCGCATAATTCCACTCGATCCACTGCCGGTACACGGGATCGGTCCAGTCTTTCTGTTGCGGTAACGCTTTGCCGGTCTTCTCCTGGAACTTCCGGCTGCAATTGCCGCAGTAGCAGATCCGGTCGCGGGGCAGGCCGCTCCAGCTATTGTCGCCAAACCCTTCGGGATGGGTACGCTTGATGATCTCCTGCAGAATCCCGGGAAGGTACTCGTCATAGTAGGGGCTATTGACGCAAGTGACATACTTGTCCGCCTCGCGATATGGTTCGCCGGACTTCTGCCGCGTGAACCAGTCGGGATGCGCGATGAAAAAATCTTCCGCCGTGCGGTTGGAATCCATGCGCGCGAGCACCGCCAGGCCGTCCTCGTGCGCGGCCTTGGCGAGTTCCCCGTAGAGGTCGCGACCGTTGAGGAACTCCGCCCGATGGTGCAGAGGAAACTTGCTGGGATAATATGCGACGATGCCGCCCGCGTTGATGATCACCCCCTGAATCGCGGTGCGCTTCCAGTACTCCCGCCACCACGGGATATCGTAACGGACTGGATCGCGTTCCGTTATGTTGGTCTGCCCCCAACGCGTGGCGCGCCTGTACCACGGCACGGTCGAATCCGTCTGTGCGGAAAGTGCAACAGCAGCGCCCGCGATTGTTACCTCGAGAAAATTTCGTCTTGTGACCATGGCGTAAGCCGACAACACTCTGGACGCCATAAGCATACACCTTCATGGCTGGAAATATCTCAATTGTTCTCGCTCGCAAATTCAGCCTGGATGTATAATCCGCACGACCAAAACTTCAGAACAGATCCAGGATAGAGTCGACGAGGAGGTAAGTTGCAGCGGCGTCCAGATCAAGATGGTCGCAGTGGATACCGGCACGATATACAACGCAAGCACCAACGCGGATGGTATCTACAGTTTCCCCAGCCTGCCGATCGGCGCCTACCACGATGCAATCGATCTTTTCCGGGTTTCAAAGATACCTGCAGACCGGCATTCTTCTGAGAGTACTGTGTTGGCCAGCGCGATCATTTTTGAGAGTCTCTGCGCAAAGCAGTGCGCGCTCTACATTATGATTCTCCGATTCCCCCGCATACGTTTGTTTTACAGCTTGGGCCGCCGCTGTTAAGGTACACTGAACCTAACACGCAATTCTCCGCAGTCGTGCGGCGGCCTGCCCTGGTGCAACAGCCTCACATAC
>JBBQDH010000324.1:0-5630 GCA_038319515.1 Bryobacterales bacterium | reverse complement strand
GAGGGCCGGCGGGGCGGCTACGTCGTAGTCCCAGAGATCGTGATGGACCAGTTGCTGGTGCCACTTCACTTTGCCGGTCGCGACATCGAGCGCGACAAGGGAGTTGCCGTAGAGTCCGTTACCGTGGCGGTCGGCACCGTAGAAATCGCTGGTGGGGCAACCGAGCGGGACGAAGACCAGACCACGCTCCACATCGACCGTCATGAGGCCCCAGTTATTGACGCCGGAGCGGTTCTTCCAGGCGTCCTTCGGCCAGGTTTCGTTGCCGGGCTCGCCTGGGCGGGGGACGGTGTGGAAGGTCCAGAGCAGCTTGCCGGTGCGGGCGTCCCAGCCCCGAATGTCGCCGTAGGCGCCGGTGCTGGGGGCGGGCTCATTGTTGTTGCTGCCGGTGATCAGGATGTCTTTGTAGATGGCGGGCGGGGAGGACATCGTTAAACGCGCGTCTTCCAGGTCGCCGAGTACACCCTTCTTCATATCGACGATGCCTTCCTCGCCGAAGCCGGGGGCGGGGCGACCGGTGGTGACGTCGAGGGCGATGAGGTCACTGCCTGCGCCGGTATAGACGCGCGGGTGGGTGTTGCGGTCACCGGGCCAGTACGTGATGCCGCGACGGGTGACGAAGCTGGCGATTGCATACTTCCAGAGGACCTTGCCGGTCTCCGGCCGGAGCGCGTAGACACCGTTGGGAGCGGTGATATACATGATGCCGCCGATGACGAGCGGGGTGACCTGGGAGCCGACCTTGCCGCTGTTGAAGGTCCAGGCGCGTTCGAGTTGCGCGACGTTCTTCGGGTTGATTTGGGTGAGCGGGGAGTAGCGCATGCCGCCGGGATCGTGACCGTAGACGGGCCAGTCGGTTTGCGACAGCGCGGGGAGGGTCAGGAGCAGGGCAAGCATGAGGTTTCTCATGCCACCCAGCTTACGGTACGGGGTTCCAGAGGCGCAGCACGACAGGGCAATTCGCCAGTACGCCGAGGGCGCGAAGCCCGACGTCGGTGTTGACCGGGAGTGCGGGGTCCGTGGAATAGCTGGTCATTCTGCCGGCGGCGACGAGGTCGGCTACATCGGAATCGACCAGGACCCGTTTCACGAATCCCGCTTTGACGGAGGCGTCGGTCCAGACGGCAGGGGTGACATCCCACAAGGATGAGTAGGAGGGGTCGTCGAAGATGGGCACGGCGCCCAGGATATTGAGCGGATCGCCTTCGCCCCGAAAGCCGGAGTTCAGGCCCTGGCGCGTGTCGGGGTTATCAATGCCGGTGATTCCGTTGACGATGGGGATGATGACCTGGCGAGGGCTGCCATCGGAGAAGAAGCGGTTGCCGAGACCGGGCGCGAGGTCCAGATTTTTCGCCCAGGTGCCCCCCTCAAAGGCCGCCACCATGGGGTCGGAGTCTTCCATGCGGAGGTAGAGCAGGAATTTCTCATCGTAGATGCCGTGGACGAGGTGCAGGGTGCCGGTCAGGTTGGCGACTTGCGGCGCGTTGATGACGATGCCGTCGCCGGTGGTGACGAAGGGGCTATAGTTGGCGTCACCGACTGAGCCGGGCTGGAATGCAGTGGCGGGGAAGCCGGTGGGGCCGGGGACAAAGTATCGGCTGGGGCTGCAGTCGACGGTGCCCGCGAATTTCAGGGTGCCCTGGGTGTCGCGGGCGGCCAGCTGCACGGCTTTCGACTTTGGCAGCCTGGTGACGGGATCGATCAGCAGGGCGAGTTTGGGGGGCGCGGTTCAGGCCGCGAACGGTGGCATCGCGGCAGTTCGACGAATCCGTGACGATGTACCAAACAGGATTGTCCCTGGCGTCCAGGCCTTTGAACATGGGCATGGTGACCGTATAGAAGGTGAGGTCAAGACGGACGGCGCTGGTGATGAACTGTTGGTAATCCTTGAATTCAAGGGGGGTGGCGGCAGGCGATCTGTGCGTGCAGGCAGGGGGCGAGGGAGAGCAACAGGGCGCAGGCGGCGGAGGGTAACAGGCGGCTCATTTGAAATTGAGTGTATTGGATAGATCCACGCAAGGCTATAGGCACTTAGTCCTGGTTACTTTGTCAGGACGGGAAGTCTGTACGGTAATGGGCTCCCCTGCTTTCTTCACGGGCTAAGGCGGCCTGGGCGATGAGTTCGGCTACCTGGGCGATGTTGCGGAGTTCTATGGCTGCCAGAGTGGGGGTTTCGAGGGGTTGCCAGATGATACTGCGGAGGCGTGCGAGGGCGGTTTCGAGGCCTTCTTTGTTGCGGGTGATGCCGCAGTATTGCCAGGTTAGGTTGCGGAGTTCGGTTTCGGAGATTTGGGGCGACTCAATGGCAGGGCTTGCGCCGGGGCCGGACAGGGCGGGAGGGAGTGACGACATGGTTCGGCCGGCGCGGGCTCCGAAGACTAAGGCTTCGAGGAGGGAGTTACTGGCCAGGCGGTTTGCTCCGTGGACTCCGGTGCAGGCAACTTCGCCGGCGGCGTAGAGGCCGGGGATGGTAGTGCGACCTTCGAGGTCGGTCCAGACGCCGCCCATGGCGTAGTGCGCGGCGGGGTGGACGGGGGCGGCCTCTTTGGCGATGTCGACGCCGTAGTGGAGACAGGTTTCGTAGACGCGGGGGAAGCGGTGGCGAATGAAGTCGGCGTCCTTTGCGGTGAGATCGAGCCAGACGTGCGGGGAGCCGGTGCGGTGCATTTCGGTGAGGATGGAGCGGGAGACGACGTCGCGGGGGGCGAGGTCTTTCAGTTCGTGATAGCGGTGCATGAAGGCTTCTCCGGCGTTGTTGCGCAGGACGGCTCCTTCGCCGCGCAGGGCTTCGGAGAGCAGGAAGCGCGGAGCTCCTTCGACGTGCAGGGCGGTGGGGTGGAACTGGACGAATTCGATGTTCTCGATGCGGGCGCCAGCGCGCCAGGCCATGGCGACGCCGTCACCTGTGGCGACATCGGGATTGGTGGTTTCTTTGAAGACGCGGCCGAGGCCTCCGGTGGCGAGGAGGACGGCGCGGGCGTGGATGTCTTTGAGGATGCCGGTCTGTTCTTCGAAGGCCACGGCACCGACGACGCGGCCGTCACGGGTGAGCAGGTCGGTGATGGCGGAGTAGCTTTCAAAGCGGATGTTGGGGAGGGAGGCGGCCTTCTTATAAAGGGTACGGGCGATCTCTTTACCGGTGGAATCGCCGTGGGCGTGGAGGATGCGGTTGCGGGAGTGGGCACCTTCGCGGGTGAAGGCGAGTTCGAGGCCGTCGCGGTCGAATTCGGCTCCCCATTCGATGAGCTCGCGGATGGCGGCGGGGCCTTCTTCGACGAGGGTGTGGACTGCGGCCTGGTCGCAGAGGCCGGCACCGGCGTAGAGGGTGTCCTGTTCGTGGAGGGCAACCTCATCGTCGTCACTGAGCGCGACGGCGATGCCGCCCTGGGCGTATTCGGAGGAGGACTCGCGGAGGGAGTCCTTGGCGATGACCAGCACGGAGCCGGACTTCGCGAGATCAATGGAGGCACGGAGTCCGGCGATGCCGGCGCCGATTACGAGGAAATCGCAAGGGTTTTCCAAGTTTCATTTTAACAAGCTGTGATGTGGTTTCACCCTGCCGGGATGTGGGCTCACCCCTTTAGGCGAACTGTTTGGGGAAAGCTTCGTCCAGGGCGGCAGGACGGTGCTGACAATGTGGGACTTGTTGGTGCGCCAGGGTACAGACGCATATCATGCCGGGAAGAAGGCCGTGGCGAACGAGGCGCGGTCTGTGATGGTGGAGAAGTTTGGGGAGGCGAGCATTCCGGCGGCGGATTATGAGAGTGCGCTGAAGTTGCTGCGGGCGGTGCAGGATGTGGTGAGCCGGTACCGGGTGGTGATGTGGTTCATCAGGCGGTGAGCTGAAAATCCGAAGCCATTTGGGCTGTAAAGTACTGAGGTGATGGAACCTATCCCACGGAGAAGGGATTGACGATTGAAGAGATTGTAGCGCGGACGTGGGAGGTGAGGGAGGTGGCTCCTCCGATTGCGACGCCGCACAGGGGCGGGCTTGCGGGGGTGCCAGGGGGAGTTGAGCGCGGTGGCTGAGGCGCCGGAGGGGCTGGATGCGGTGCAGCGGCTGGAGTTTTTGCGCTTTCATATTGACCGGCATGCAGATAAGATTGAGGAGATTTGGAGGAACTCATGAAGAATTTTCTGGTATTTTTCGCAGCGGTGGTGATGTTCGGGCAAGCTCCTGGTATACAGCGAACGATTGTGAAGCGGGCGGATGTTTCGGTGCCGGGCCGCGAGGCGGTGATCGCGAAGGTGGAGATTGCGCCGGGAAGTGCGGCGGGGCGGCATACGCATTTCGGGGAAGAGATCAGTTATGTGATGGAAGGGGAGATGGAGGTGCTGGTGGAAGGGCAGCCTGCGTTGATTGTGAAGGCCGGGGAGTCGTTTGTGATTCCGAACGGGGCGAAGCATGATGCACGGAATAAGGGCCTGGTGCCGGTGAAGCTGGCAGCGGTTTATTTGGTGGAGAAGGGAAAACCGCTGGCGACTCCCGCTCCGTAGGGGCTGCATTTTTTGGGTGATTGCGAAACGCCGGCGGTCGCCAAACCGCCGGCGTTTCTTAGTGGTGGGCGCCCACCCTGGTTACCGCTGCGTGTCAGCGGCGAACACCCATCAATTGCTCCTTTTGGGGAGGGCGTTTGGCTGGTCGGAGCCTCGAGGAATCGACCAGGTTTCGCGAGCCGGTCACCGATGGGGGCGACCAGACTCTTATGCACACAGAAGTAACATGTCGGGGTGTAGGGGACGTTTCGGGGGTGGTGGGAATTGGGGTTAAGTGGTTTGGAATGTGTGGGAAGATTTTTGAAAATAGTTGGGAACGGAGTTCGGTGGCCTGGCGGAGGCATCCGGCGATTTTGAGATTAGCGGTTTTGGGTGGGGGGCGTTGGTTGGGATGGGCGGGGGGACCGGGTTTGGCAGGTGGGACGCGGATTTACGGCGGATGGACACGGATGGACGCAGATGGGTTCCTGTTGTTTGAGGAGGGCGAGAAGGAGGACATCGGACTGGTGTGGCTGAGGAGGACTTTTAGGCATGGGACGAAATTGATGGTTGCGCGAGTGGCGTCCTGTTTATCCTCTTCAGAACGCTTCTAAAATTGCGTAGTACCTAAATTGTGGAAAAGGTGGCAGGTTTTATGAGACAGAGTTTTTTGAAGTTGACGGCGGGGATGTTACTGGCGTTGCCGGGGTTGGTACACGGCCAGGACGTGCCTGCGGAGCAGCCGTTTCCTGGTGGCGGGTTGAAGGAACAGATTTCGGTTCGCGTGAATAAAGTGAACGAGCTGACCAAGAAGGTACCGGCGGGCAAGAACATTGTGCTGTTTCTGGATGGGCAGGAGATGACGAATATCTTCGGGACGTTGCGGGAGCAACCGGGGCCGTCGGGTGTGGGGGTGTTGCGGTTCGTGCTGGATCGGGATTCGGCGAACCGGGATGCGTGGAAGCGATTTCTGACGCGCCCGACGCTGGAGCCGAGGGTGGTGACACTGAGCGTGGGTGTGCAGGGGGGTGAGGCCATCCCAACGGAGTGGAACAACTTTAAGCTGAAGGTGGTGCATCTGGACTGGATGGTGGGTTGGGCGGTGGCGTTCATTGTCTTTGGCTTTCTGTTCGTGTGGAAAGCACGGACGACAC
>JBBQDH010000323.1:0-5684 GCA_038319515.1 Bryobacterales bacterium | reverse complement strand
GTGCCGGCGTCGCTTGCACCCACGCTGGTGCACAACGATTTCAAGCTGGATAATGTGATGCTGAGTGAGGGTGCGGATCATGTTGAAGCGGTGCTGGACTGGGAGATGACGACGCTGGGAGATCCGCTTGCGGACCTGGGGCTGACACTCTGTTACTGGACGTGGGCAAGTATCGCATCGCAGGATGACCCGCACCCGGCGACGCCTGTGATCACTACCAAACCCGGCTGGTACACGCGCGATGAATTCGTGCAGCGCTATGCGCAGCGGACGGGTCGCGATGTGACGCACGTTGGTTATTACGAAGTGCTGGGTATCTTCAAATTAGCCGTGATTCTTCAGCAAATCTATTTCCGGTTCCATAAGGGACAAACGCAGGACGAGCGCTTCCGGCACTTCGACCAGAGGGTACGGGCTCTGGTGCACCTGGCCGCTGAAATGGTGGAGAAAAGAGCATGAGCCGCGTCTATCTGATTCGCCATGGCCAGGCGGGCACGCGGCAATCGTACGATGCGCTTTCAGAGCTTGGCAAACGGCAGGCGAAGCTGGCGGGGCAGTATCTGGCGTCATCCGGGATACGGTTCGACGCAGCTTATAGCGGGTCGCTGATCCGGCAACAGGAAACGGCGCAGCAGGTCCTCGCGGCTTACAAAGAAACTGCCGTGGACTTCCCTGCCCTGCGCATCGACGCCGGCTGGAATGAGTTCGATCTCGATCACGTCTATAAACAGCTCGCGCCGATTCTGTGTGAGGAAGATGCCGGATTCCGGCATGAGTTCGAAACCATGCGTGCAGAACTTGCGGCAGCGGGTGAACAACACGACGCACAGGTTCACCGGCGATGGACGCCGAGCGATCTGAAGATTGTGCAGGCGTGGATTCAGGGGCATCCGGGTTACGACGGAGAAACCTGGCTGCAGTTCCACGACAGAATCGCGGGGCGGCGTCCGGCACTGGCGGCGACCACGCAACCCGGTGATGATCACAACATTGCGGTGTTTACTTCGGCCACGCCGATCGGCATTTGGGCGGCGCTGGGGATGGATGTGGAAGACCATCGCGCGATGCGACTGGCCGGCGTGGTGATGAACGCTTCCATCACGGTGATGCGGCTGCGGACGGACCAGATCCGGCTGCATATGTTTAATGCGGTGCCGCATTTAGACGCCGACCTTTGCACCTACCGCTGATTTAATGGGATAGAGTGCAGTCATGGCACAGGCAATGCAAACCCCTCTCACCATCCCCGGCGCCCCGGTCTTCGCGACGCATGCCGAGGAACGGCAGCACCGTAAGCAGCGCATGGCTGCGGGATTCCGGATCTTTGCGCGTCTCGGTTTCGATGAGGGCGTGGCGGGACACATCACTGCCCGCGATCCGGAGCATCCCCACCACTTCTGGGTGAACCCTTTTGGCATGCACTTTTCGCAGGTGCGGGCGTCTGATCTGATTCTGGTGAACGAACAGGGAGAGGTGATTGAGGGCAGGCACCCCGTGAATCGGGCGGCCTTCGCGATCCACTCACGCGTGCATGAAGCGCGCCCCGATGTGGTGGCGGCAGCGCACTCGCACTCCATGTACGGCAAGTCCTGGTCCAGCCTCGGCAAGCTGCTTGACCCGCTCACGCAGGATGCCTGCGCGTTTTATCAGGACCACGGGCTTTTCGCGGATTTTACCGGCATTGTTTATGACACGAGCGAAGGCGACCGCATCGCGACCGCACTGGGCAGCGGTAAGGCTGCCATCCTGCAAAACCATGGGCTGCTGACTGTGGGCCAGACGGTCGACGAGGCCATCTGGTGGTTCGTTGCGATGGATCGCAGTTGCCAGTCGCAACTGCTGGCGCAGGCTGCAGGCACGCCAATTCCCATCCGCCATGAACACGCACTTCTCACCCGGAGCCAGTTAGGCACGCCCGCCGCAGGCTGGTTCCAGTTTCAACCGCTGTGGCAGTGGATTACACGGCTCGAACCGGAACTGCTCGATTAGGATTTCCTTCTATGTATTTCGAATTTTCAGAAAAGACACAAGACCTGCAGCAGCGTGTGCGCGCGTTCATGGATGAGTACGTCTATCCGAATGAGCACAAGTTCCATGAGCATGGGTGCGGGGCGAACCGCTGGCAGCCTGTGCCGATCATTGAAGAACTGAAACCGAAAGCGCGCGCGGCAGGGCTTTGGAATCTCTTTTTGCCCGCGAGCGAGCGGGGCGCGGGTTTGACGAACCTGGAGTATGCGCCGCTTTGCGAAATCATGGGCGCGTCGCCCATCGGACCAGAGGTGTTTAACTGCTCGGCGCCGGATACGGGCAACATGGAAGTCTTCGAGCGCTATGCTTCACCGGAGTTGAAGAAGCAGTGGCTGGAGCCGCTGCTGGCGGGCGAGGTCCGGTCATGCTTTGCGATGACGGAGCCGGCGGTCGCTTCGTCTGACGCGACGAATATTGAATCGGGCATTGTGCGCGATGGCGATGAATACGTGATCAACGGGCGCAAATGGTGGACCTCCGGCGCGGGCGATCCGCGCTGCAAGGTGGCCATCTTCATGGGCAAGACCAACCCCGGTGCCGCGAAGCACAAACAGCAGTCGATGATCGTGGTTCCGATGGACGCGCCAGGCTTGAAGATTGTGCGCATGCTTTCGGTATTCGGCTATGACCATGCGCCGCACGGGCACGGCGAACTACTGTTCGAAGATGTGCGGGTGCCTGTGGGCAATCTGCTGTTAGGTGAAGGCCGCGGCTTCGAGATTGCGCAGGGGCGTCTGGGACCGGGTCGTATCCACCACTGCATGCGTTTGATTGGCGTGGCGGAGCGGGCGTTGGCGGACATGTGCAAGCGCGCGAAATCGAGAGTGGCGTTCGGCAAGACCATCGCGGAACAGGGGACCATTCGCGCCGACATTGCCACATCGCGGATTGAGATTGAACAGGCGCGGCTGTTGGTTTTGAAAGCGGCCTGGATGATGGACACGGTGGGCAACAAAGGTGCCAGGGCCGAGATCGCGATGATCAAAGTGGTGGCTCCCAACGTGGCGCTGCGGGTGATTGACCGATCAATTCAGGCGCATGGCGGCGCGGGTGTTTCGGGTGACTTCGAACTGGCGTGGGCATGGGCCAATTCGCGCACGCTGCGACTGGCGGACGGGCCGGATGAAGTGCATATGGAATCAGTGGCAAAGCTGGAACTGAAGAAGATGGAATAGAATCGACTGCATGCGAATCCTGGCTGCTTTGTTGCTGCCTTTTCTGCTTGCCGCCCAACACGATCAAACCGCTGTACCAAAGTCAAATCCGGCTATCAGGAATCCGGAGGCGATTTCGGCGGGCGCGAAGCTCTACATGACCTCCTGTGGCGGTTGCCACGGGCCGGATGGCATCGGCGGGCGCGGGCCCAACCTGGTGCGACAGTTGCAGTCGCATCAGTTGAAAGACGATGAACTGTTCGCCGCGATTCGCAACGGCGTGCCGGGTACGGACATGCCACCGACGCGACTCTCTGACGCGGAGACGTGGAATCTGACCGCCTATATCCGCGCGCTGACAGGCCCTGCTTCGGAAGGCAATGTGCCGGGCGATGTGGCCGCCGGCGAAACGCTCTATTGGAGTGAAAAGGCCGCCTGTGCCACCTGCCACGCGATTCTCGGCAAAGGCAGCCGCATGGGGCCGGACCTCAGTAACATTGGAGGCAGCCGTCCACTGACCTATATCCGGCAAGCGATTACTCCGCGCAAAAATGACCCTTCGCGCAACTTTGCTCTGGCCGGGAAGGAAGGCGTTACGGTCACGATGAAGAACGGCAGGGTGATCAAAGGGATCGCGCGCAATCGTGGCAACTATTCACTGCAGGTGGTGGATGAGAAGGGCACGCTGCATCTGATCCAGATGGCCGATGTGAAAGCTCTGGCGGTGCAGGATCATTCGCTGATGCCGGAGGACTATGACACGCGGCTCCAGGCACAGGAGATGCGGGACCTGCTGGCGTATCTCGCGAAACAAACAATCCGCCCGGTGGAAGGCCCTAAATGAAGCGGCTCATACTCCCATTACTCTCACTGACTGCACTGACGGTCGCCACGGCGCAGGTCCGCTATGAAGATATCGTCAAAGGGCCGGGCGATAACTGGCTGACCTATGCGGGCAATTTTCAGGGCTGGCGCTACAGTCCGCTGAAGCAGGTGACGCTGCAGAACGTGCCGAACATGGTTCCCAAGTGGACCTACCATGTGCCGGAATCGGGTAATCTGCGCACCTCGCCCATTGTCTATAACGGCGTGATGTATGTGACGAACTCAAATTCGGTGCATGCGCTGGATGCGCGCACGGGCCGCCTGATCTGGCGCTATGACGAGGCGCAGGCGAAGCGCAAAGGTGTGAACCGGGGCGCGGCAATTTATGGGGATTCTGTCTACTTCACCACCACCGATAATTACCTTGTTTCGCTCGACCGGCAGACGGGTTCGCTGCTTTTCAGTAATCGTTTTGCAGATGCGGAGACCGGCACGACGTCCACCTCAGCACCGCTGATTGTGAAAGATAAAGTGCTGGTGGGAAGCGCGGGCGGCGACACAGGCATGCGCGGTTTCATTGCGGCTCTTGATCCGAAAACCGGGGCTGAAATCTGGCGCACCTGGACTGTCCCCGCGAAGGGCGAACCTGGCGCTGAAACCTGGAGCGACCTTCATGAATGGGCCGGCGCGGGCACCTGGCTCAGCGGCACTTTCGACCCCGACAGCAACACACTGTTCTGGACCACCGGCAACCCCTGGCCCGATTACGCAGGCAAGCCGCGGGAAGGCACGAACCTCTATTCCTGCTCTGTGATTGCGCTGGATCTGGAAACCGGCAAGCTGAAATGGTATTTCCAGTTCACACCGCATGATGTGCATGACTGGGATGCGCAGAGCTGGCCGGTACTGCTGGAAATCCCCTGGAACGGTGCGACGCGCAAGGTTGTTGTCCATGCGAATCGCAACGGGTTTTTCTATATCCTCGACCGCCAGACCGGCCAGTTCCTGAAAGCCACACAGTTGATTGACAATGTGACGTGGGCTTCGGGAATTGATGACAGCGGCAAGCCTGTTCTGATCCCGGGCAACGATCCGACGCCGGAAGGCAACTGGGTCTGCCCCGGTGTGAAGGGCGGCACCAACTGGATGGGGCAGAGCTACAACCCCGGTACAGGACTGCTTTATATTCTGACCCAGGAAGAGTGCGGCATGTTCACACTGAGCAATCAGAAACCTGTGCCGATGAAGAATTTCGCGGGCGGTGCGGCGACGGAGCCCGGCGGGCCGGTGATCCTGCGTGCGGTTGATCCGAAGAACGGGAAACGCGTCTGGCAGTATCCGGTGGGCAACACTTCGCGCATGTGGACAGGGACCGTTTCAACTGCGACGGGCGTGCTTTTTTCCGGTGATGACGACGGGCACCTGATCGCGCTTGATGCGAAGACCGGGCGGCATTTGTGGCACTACAACGTGGGCGATATTCTGACGGCCTCACCGATTATTTATGCGGTGGACGGCAAGGAATATGTGGCGATTGCGGCGGGTACGAATGTGTTTTCGTTTGGATTGTTTGAACCGGCGCAATCGGTGGCGCTGCCGGTGATAACGGTGGGCAAATAGAAGACTACGGGCGGATGGGCAAGAGCGGGATTTCACGAAAATGTGGATTCAGCGTGA
>JBBQDH010000322.1:0-5740 GCA_038319515.1 Bryobacterales bacterium | reverse complement strand
AAATGCAAAATGTTCGCGGCAGCGTCGTACCAAACGTAAGACCCCTGCGTCGTCGTCCACACCCCGCCGGTATTCACATCCAGCCGATACTCCGCCCCCGTGCCGTCCGTAAAGACGTAGTGCGCCACCCCGCCCCAGGATGCCAGGTAGTACGGCGTCAGCGATCCGATCAGCATCCTCCACCCCAAACCAAACCCTGTGTCCCCCGTCAGTTACCAGTTCACCCCGTTATCCTGCCGCCAGTTCTGCGAGTTGTAATTCAGGCTCGCCGGTGCCGCTATCCCGTTTCGCCCTTGTCCCGTCACCAGCGGAATAGTGAAATTCAGGTTCCCGCTCAGCATGTCCAGCTGCTCCCCGCCGCCGCCCCAATAGGTGCCTGTCGAAAGCACTCCCACCCGCCGCGCATCCACCGCTCCGGCGGTCGGAGTCGTCACGGTGAAGGAGGTTCCGGGGTTTGAATTGGTCCCGTGATAATCCTGTGCCATCAGGTTGTAGTTGTAGGCTGTCGAAGGCTGCGCCGTCGGGTCTTCATACCCTGGATATGGAATCGCCCCGAGATAAGTTCCGTTTCGGAAGACCAGGTACTCATACAACCCGGTCCCAACCGGGTCGTCATTTACTCCCGGCCATTTCAAAGAGACGGAATTGGGTAAAAGTGTGGTCGCTACCCGCGTTACCGAATCGGGTTGCACCACATCGAAATGGCCTACTTTCGTGCCCGCAAATCCGCTCCCGGATGGAACGTTATAGCCACCATATCCCGGCTGCCCGGTCATATACGGAATAAAAATCTGGACAACCGGGACGCCGCCCGCGTACACCCAAAGCGTAGAGGAACTGGCGATCGACCGAATCGTAATACCGTCCCGCAGCCTTACCCATGTGGAGTAGAGTTGCGTCACGGTACCGTTTATGCACTGGTTCACCGATAACGCTACCGCGCTCTCGGGCTGCCAATACGTCGGTAAGGTGTACTCCACCGAAAGGTAATTGCCCTGCCCGGGCCTCGCCCCCACGTCCGCGTGAATGAAGTGGATGTAGGTGCCACCAGCGGACTTTACATTCAGCACGCTCTGAACTTCGTAGGCCTTGGGGCTCGCTCCGGAAACCGCCGGAGTCCAGATTGCCGCGCCCCCGGTCGCGCCGCTAAACGTCGCGCTTCCGTTGTTCGCCCAACTCGCCACGTTCGCCGGTTCCCACACATAACCCGCCTGCCCCCACGCCACCACACTCCCCGCCAGCACCAGCAACAGAATCCTCATCGCGCCACCACCCGAAACTTATCCAGATCGAAATCCTTCCGGTACTTCTTCAGTTCCTTCTCAATCTCATCTTTTCCATGCTTCCCGATCTCAAACACCCGAACCTCCGCGCGTTTGTCATTCAAAATGCCGTCCAGCGCCTTTCGGTTCACCGCCACCAAATGGATAATCGCCATGCTCTTGTCATCCGTCGGCTGCACGCTCCACGAAATAATCCCGTCCCGCGATGCATTACCCGCCGATGGCGCAAACTCCGGTCGGATCGGGTCGTTCAGTTTCCCGGTCCCCACCATGTGCACCAGGCCGATTACCCGGTAATACCGAGATTCCGGCGGCACGGCGTGTTGTGCATAAAGAGTTACTGGCAAGAACGCAAGAAAAAGCAGAAAACCGGCGGCATAACGCTGCATAGGCCACACTAGTACTCACCGATAAGCCGTCAGTGCAAGATAATTTTCCGTGAATTCTGCCTGGTTCGCTTGCTCAAATGGATATCCCGTGCTGTTCAATACAGGATTCACGTTTTCCAACGTTTTCCACCTCCTTGCGGCCCCTGCTGCAACCGCCCTAATCAGACCCTGACCCGACACCGGCAAGCCAATGTTTCTCCGGCCCGCTCGCCTTTTTTCTCGTTCTCAGGTTTCTGTAAACTATCTCTCTAATAAAATCAACAACTTCCCCGCTTCGCCCTCACCCCGCATTTCGCCTATCTCCCCTACAATGCCTGTAGATGCTAATGTCGCCGGCGTGCCAATCCGAAAACCGCCACAGCCACAACTCCGCCTCGGCGCGCCTCCCCTGCAAAGCCGGACTGCTGAAGGAAAATCAAATTTACACAGACGAACCTGACAAGCTGTTGACAATAAAGAATCTAACCCTGAAAAGCAACCCACCACAAACCCACCGAAAACCCACCGAAACCCGACTTTACCCACCAAAAACCCGATTTGCACCTTCTAAATCCCGGCGAAGCACCCCTTTCCGCACCCCCTCCAACTATTTCCGCTCCGCCTGCGTCTTTAGATCAGGAGCGGAAAATTGATCTTTCGGGCCGTCGAAGACGCCGACCTGATAACACGCGTTCGGCAAGGCGACGTCGAGGCCTTTAACCACCTCGTCTCGCGCTGGGAGAAGCGCGTCTACAACTATCTGTTGCGTCTCACCACCAACCCCGAAGATTCCATGGACCTCAGTCAGGACGTTTTCCTGAAGGCCTACCAAAACATTCGCAAACTCGATGACACCGCTCGATTCGGCCCCTGGCTCTTCCGTATCGCACACAACGAAGCGTATTCGCTCTTCCGCAAACGCAAGCCGGAAGCGGATTCCGACGACGGCACACTTGCCGAACGCGAAGCAGCACCCGGCGCGTCTCCCGAACTCACTATTGCAGTCAACGCAGCGCTCAACCGCCTCAACCCTGAACAGCGGGAAGCGGTCGTGCTGAAGGTTTACCAGGGCTTTAAATTCGACGAAATGGCAGAAATTCTGGGCTGCCCCGTCTCCACCATTAAATCGCGCCTTTACACCGCGCTCGATCTGATGAAAACGGAACTGACGCCCACCAATATCCGAGGTATTCGATGACAATGTGCGAAAGAAACGAAACTCTCCGTGATTACGCTTTTGATGAACTCCCCGCCAACAAAATCGGGGAAATGGAGCACCATCTGGCCGGCTGTACCGAGTGCGCCGCCGAGCTCAGAATTCTCCGTGTGACGACGGCCGCGCTGCGCGCCCTGCCCGAACAGGACCCGCCGCAGCGCATCGCCTTCGTTTCCGACAAAATCTTCAACCCCTCGCCGTGGGTGCGCTTCCTCGCGCTTCTTCCGAAATACGCCGCCCTTGCGGTAGCCGCCGCCGCGCTCGTCGTGGCTATCCAGCGCCCGGCCCCGGAAGTCCGCACGGTGATCACCACGACGTCGGGTTCCGATATCACGCAGCAAATCGATGCCGCCGTTTCCAAAGCAGTCAGCCAGGTTCGCGCTGAAGTCAAAGCAGAAGACGCCCTCATCACCAAAGCGGCCCTCGCCGAATCCGACCATAAACACGACCGCGAGCACCGCATGCTGGTGGCCACCATGGAACAAAATCTCGAAGTCATGCAAAAACGGATAGGAGCAGCCACCTTGCTCTCCTCCCTCGAAGTACCCCGGAACGGAGCAGGACAATGAAATCGCTTTTCCTCATCGGTATCGCCACGCTCTGCTTCGCCGCCTCCGAATCCGCCGTCTCACTGGCCTCGCTGCGCGCTGTCGAGGCCTCCATGAACGACAAGGTTCGCTCCAACATCAACGACCCCTACGACCTGCTCGGTACAGCCCGTGGCACGTACCTTGAAGGCTACGGAGCAGTCTTCACCGTCGAGCTGAACCTGGTCGTGGTCTCCCCTCTCTTCATGAGCCCCTTCAAACCGGACGTCACCGAAAAAGATGTCGCCGCCATGCACGACCGCAAGGCGAAGAAAGCAGTAGTCCTGAAAGACGCCATGCGCGGCCTCATGCTCAATGCCAGCCGCAGCCTGCCCGGCCTTCCGCCCAACGAGCGCATCATCATGGAAGCTTTCCTGTTCAGCTACAACTGGGAGAACGCCCGCGGCTTGCCCCACCGCATCATGCTGACCGCCGAAAAACAGAAGCTCATCGACGCCGCAAACCGCCACGCCACCGGCTCCGAACTCGCCGCCATCTTCACCGAAGAGGAACTGTGACGCTGACTGCTCCTCCCTTGGGCCAGATTCTCATCGAACGCGGCCTGATCGGTGCCGAAGACCTCGACCGCGCCCTCGAACTCCAGCGTGAACGCGGCGACAAACTGGGCAAAATCCTCATGGACATGGGCTATGTCGCCCAACGAGACTTGCTCACCGCGCTCTCTGATCAGCTCGGCCTTTCCATCGCCCAGATAGCCGCCCCGCCCGATACCGAATCGATTTCTCCGCGCTTCCTGCGTCAGTCCCTCGTGTTCCCCCTCTCCATCGAAGGCAGTGTCCTCACCCTCGCGATGGCAGACCCGCTCGACTTCGAAACCATCAACGCAGTCCGCAGTTTCACCAAACTTGAAGTCACCCCGCAAATCGCCGCCGAGCAGGAAATTCTCGACGCCATCGACCGGTATTACACCGAAGGCGAGCGCCAGTCCGCCTCCCTCGATTTCGCCGGCGGTGATGAAGACGATCTCGAACAACTGCGCGACATGGCGAGCGAAGCGCCGGTCATCCGCCTCGTCAACGCCATGATTGCCCAGGCCGTCGAACGCCGCGCCAGTGACATCCACATCGAGCCCTTCGAAAAGGAATTTCGCATCCGCTTCCGCATTGATGGTGTGCTCTGGAATCAGGAACAGCCACCACGCGAACTCAAGGCCGCCATCATCTCTCGCCTCAAACTCATGGCGAAACTCAACATCGCTGAGCGCCGCCTGCCGCAGGACGGACGCATCAAGCTGCGTATTCTCGGCCGCGAAGTCGACCTCCGCGTTTCCACGTTGCCTACCCTTTTTGGAGAGAGCGTCGTCATGCGCCTTCTCGACCGTTCCGCCGGCGATTTCTATGACCTGCGCCGCCTCGGTTTCGACGACTACATGCTCGCCCGCATGGAGTATTACACCTCGCTTCCCCATGGCATCTTCCTCGTTACCGGCCCCACCGGCAGCGGCAAATCGACCACGCTTTACTCCGCGCTCAAACGCATCAATCTTCCCGATAAGAAGATCATCACCATCGAAGATCCCGTCGAATACCAGATGGACGGCATCAACCAGATTCACGTCAACCCCGCCATCGGCCTCACCTTCGCCGCCGGTATTCGCCACATCGTCCGTCAGGATCCCGACGTCATCATGATCGGCGAAATTCGCGACCGCGAGACTGCTGATATCGCCATCCGCTCCGCCCTCACCGGCCACTTCGTCTTCTCCACGCTCCACACCAACGATGCCCCCAGCGCCGTCACGCGCCTCACCGACATGGGCGTGGAAAACTACCTCATCTCATCGTCCGTGGTTGCCGTGCTCGCACAACGCCTGGTGCGTATGATCTGCAAAGACTGCAGGGTCAGCGCGGGCCTCAGCTTCACGCCCTTCGGCGATGAGATCGAAACCTTTAAAGGCAGCGGCTGTGAAACCTGCGGCGGTTCCGGCTATCGTGGCCGCGCCGGTATTTTCGAACTCATGGAACTGAACGACGAGATTCGCCAACTCGTGATGGCCGGCGCTGATGCCAGCCGCCTGACCGACGCAGCCCGCCGTAACGGCATGCGCAACCTCCGTGAAGACGGCTGGATGAAAGTCCGCGACGGCCTCACAACAGCCGCGGAAGTCACCCGCGTCACCCAGGAGTTCTAATGGCCACCGCGACCTTCCACTATCGCGCCGTAGGCTCCGATGGCAAACTCCGCACCGGCATCATCACCGCCGACAACCAACGGAACGTCGCCCGCGAACTCCGCCGCCAGGGGCTCACTCCGGTCTATGTAGGC
>JBBQDH010000321.1:0-5753 GCA_038319515.1 Bryobacterales bacterium | reverse complement strand
AGAAGTTCACGGCGAAGGGTGTGACCGTGATTGGCGTGTCGCCGGATACGACGAAGGCGCAGGCGAAGTTTAAGGAAAAGTTCGATCTGAACTTTGCGTTGCTGGCGGACGATTCGAAGGAAATTGCGAATCTGTTCGGGGTGATGAAAGAGAAGAATATGTATGGCAAGAAAGTGATGGGCGTGGCGCGCACCACGTTTGTGATTGATGGCGGGAAGATTGTGAAAGTGTTTTTGAATGTGAAACCGGAAGGGCATGCGGAAGAGGTTTTGGCCGCTTTGTAGGATTGTAGTGCTGTCGGTGCCGCTATCCGGGCCAATCTGGACCGCGAAAGCTACATTGTGGAGGCGAGGGCGGAGCATGCACCGGTACCAACATCGCTATCCCATTTGGGTGACCTGTTGTGGATGGGAGAATCAGCGGCACCGGGCAGTGCATGTCCGCGCCCTTACTTTGAAGCGCGGGCTTCGATGGTAAGTACCGCCGTGTGCGCCGCCCGGGAAATGCTGATCGCGGGCATGAGACCGAAGCCACGGCTGCCGCCACTTAAGGCCGTTGCGTCTTTGGCCAGTTCGCGCAGTTTCGGCAGATCAGTGGCGTCGCCCGTGAGTCCCACCACACGGACACCGATTAACTGATCGCCGGGTTCTTTGTGGTCGATCAGCTTTCTTGCGATATTCAGGACTTCCGGATCGTGCCAGTCGACCAGAGTATCGATGGCCAACGATGTGAGGACGCCACCCAGCATGGTGATTTCGCGCAATTGCGGGGCGGAGGAATGGTCTTCATAACGCACTAAACCTTCCACGGCGTTGCTCGCCACGAGCAGGTCCCGGTCTTCCGCGGCTTTGCGCAGCGGGGCCAGGAATTCGTGTTTCTGGGTTGTGCCCAGTTCGCGGGCTGCCACTGCTCTGGCGGATGGGTCTTTCTCTTCGAGGGCTGACAGCAATTCCTCGTTCCTCCCCGCGATTCGCAAATTTGTTCCGGCACATGCCTGGAGCTTTGTGTTCACCATGGCTGATCGCATGGCCGCGACCACTTCCGGGGTCTTGTTTCCACGCAGCGCAAGGCACGCAGTGTTGCGCTGCGTGGCATTCAATGCGTTGTCCGTGAAGGTTTCGAGGTCTCCCGCCAACAACGGGAGCGCGGTGACGAACAACAGTGCGAGCCTCATGACAGGTCCTTAAGATTCGGGTTCAGTTCGCGGGCTTTCTTCATCATCTGCTCGGCCTCTTCGGTCTTACCAAGCGCAGTTGCGATCCGGCCGGCATGATAGTAGAAGCTTGCCTCAGGTGTCTTGAGCTGCATGGCCTTCGTCATGGCAGCGCCTGCTTCCGCGTACTGCTTGTTCTTGTAAAGCGCCCAGGCCAGCGCGTCGTAGGTATAGATATCGCCACGAACTTCGAGTTCGTTTTTCGCCAGTTCCAGGGCGCGCCCGAGGCTCCAGTCATGGTCGGCATAGATGATCGCGATATTGCGGTTCGCTTTCTCTTTCGCAGCCTGACCAACCTGGTCGATCACCTGAATCATTTCTTTGTGCTTGGCGGCCTCTTTGGGATCGCCGGACGCCATGTAGTAGTCATACAGTGCTGCCGAGTAGTCCGGCAGGGGCGTGGCCGCCTGGGCGCGGTGCATGTAGGTAAGGGCGGTTTTCCAGTCGCTCTTCGCAGCGGCAGCCTGAGCAACGCCCGCCAGCGCGGGATGGTAATTGGGGAAGCGTCGCAATGCAGCGTTGAAGGCGTCGGCAGCTTCCTTGACCTTGCCGGTTTTCAGGTAGATCTTGCCGAGTTCCACTTCGCACCATGCGGTGTTTTCGGCCATCGGACTGCCCGCGCTGATTGCCATTTTCATGATCTTCACGGCGTTTTCAACATCGCCATAAAGGAAGCGGAAATACGCCGCACGGTTGTAGCTGGAAAGGTCGGGGCGCAGCGATACCATTTTCTGGTAGGCATCGGCAGCGTTGTCGTAGTCGCCAATTTCGGTGAGCGCGTCACCCAGCGTGCCCCAGTTCCAGGAGTCACCCGGAGCCCATTCGATCAGCTTCCGCGAGTACTCGGCGGCCACCTTGAAGTCGTGGCGTTCGAGGGCAATTTCGGTGCGCAGGCGGGCCGCTTCGTAATTCTTCGCATCCGCGCCGAGGACGTCAGTCAACAACTGCGAGGCGCGGTCCAGATAGCTATAATCCATCGACTCGCGCACCTTCTGTATATAGGAGCCTGCGAGGAGGTTTTTGTAATGCAGAACTTCGGGCTGAACCTTCACCAGCGTCTCGTACATCGAGATGTGTTCATCGGTCTTCAGCATGGCGGTTGATTCAGTGAGAATCCGGTCCTGATAGGCCTGCGCCAGACGGTCGGCCGCGCCAGTCATCTGGGCGAATGCGGGAAGTGTGAGGAAGAAAAGGATGGTGGGCTTCATGGGATCTCAGCGAATTGTGGGGCAGGCCTGTGGCCTGCCCCGTTGTCTGCCTTAGTTAGTTACCAGTGGCCTGACCGCGGCCATTGGTGCCTTCAATCTGGCTGTGCTTGTAACCCGCATGCGGAGCTGCGTGGAACGGGAACACGGCCGTCAGCGGCACATCGTTCGAGTTCACACCGTCGCCCAACTGGTTGTTGGGAGCGCCGCCGAAGCCCGGAACGAGCACGCCGGCCAGGGCGCGGAAACCGATATCGACAACGTCGTCGATCGGGCGGCGACCACCGAACGGCCAACCGGCGTTGTCACCGGCCAACGGTCCAAGGCGCTGCTGGCTGGCCAGCGGCGTTGGCGCAATGGTCAGATCGATGCGGGTGATGTCCGGGACGAATACGCCGAGAAGATCGGTACGCGGAGCCGGCGGAACCTTCAGGCCAAACACGCCGCTCAGGACGCCGCTCGCGAAGAACGGGTCGCCGATGAACTTCGCGAACTGCTGGTCGTTTGCCGGATCGCTGCGGTTCCAGTAATCCTTCATGGGCAGCGGGATGAGCGCTTCCACGGTCAGCGGGTTGCCGACGCGATCAACCTGCACGTAGTTGCCATAGTTGATGGGGTCCTGGGGGCTGGGGCGGACGGTGATAACCTGGCGATGGGTCGAAGCCCAGACACCGACCTTGGCGTTCGCAGCCTTCGGATCGGTGGGCGTTGTGCCATCGGCGGTCAGCATGGTGATGGGGAGCTCAACGGCGATCAGGCTGATGTTATAGCCTGCGAAACCGTCCACTGAGGCGGGTGCTGCCGCGCCCTGGCCCGAGTCAGCTGCACCGGCCAAAACCGGAGCCGGAGCGCGGAAGTTCAGGGTGTCGAAGGTGGCGCCGCTGTCAAAGTAAAACGCGTCGTCGCGGGGTCCCGCGAACACGCGCATGCCGTTGGCAAGGGTGAATACCGAGGGCTGGCCGAGCGTTGCTTCATAGTTCGGCGTCGACTTCGGACCAAGATTCGGAGGCGCAACGGACAGGGCGTGGCCCTTGGCGTCTGTTGTGATGTAGGTGCCTACGTTGGTCTTCAGGTTGCGAATGACGATGACGTAGGTCTGGTACAGGAAGATCCCCGGGTCGTCAATGCTTTTCAGCGTGCCGAAATACGACACGAAGGTCGGGTTGGGGCGGAGCTGGGTCTGAAAGACGAAATCGATCTGGGTATCCGGGTTGCCGTCAAGGCCCCGGGCGTTATTGATATTGAAACGGTACAGGACGCTGTCCGAGAACTTGTAGTAGCTCGGGCCGTTGTCGGGATTCTGGAATCCCTGTACGCTCATGCTCATGACCACGCGATCAGTACGGCCTGTCTCGTAGCTGCGGAAGACATAAAGGTCGTTGAGGTTCGCGGTCTGGTCCTCGAGCAGGAGGGGGCCGTTCCGGTGACTGGCGGCGAATGAGGACGCGCAGGCTAATGCTGCGAGCGCGACCGTGCGCCTTGCTGTAAGGAACATATTTGCTTCTCCATTTTGGTTTTGAGGTTAATACCTTCAGCAGCAAGTACGGCGGGTACGGGGAATCGGATTTAGGGGGCGCGGGTTTAATTGAGTTCGTCCAATCCAAAGTCGCGCACAGCCCGTAATGATTGAGTATTACGCTTTTTTAAATCGTGATACGTCAAACGAGGGCAGCGGCCAATTATGAAGTCCACCAAATTGATTTCCGTGTTCCTCGGTACTGCTTGTGCTCTCGCGCGGCTCAATCGCTTCAGTTTGGCGGACGGTGACGGACCCCCAGGGTAGGGCAGTTGCGGGGGGCCGCATTGCGTTTGCGGAACACGCAGTCTGAATTGGGACCGGCGAAGTGAGACGGGGACGGGCATTATAGTCTTCCAAGGCATTCCTTCGGGAAAGTACCGGCTCTCCGCAGCGGCTGAGGGCTTCGCTCCGGTCGCACGGGAATTGACTTTTCCCGCTGTCGAAAGCTCGGGCGACCTGCAGTTCCAAACAATCTCCGCCCAGTCCCAAAACCTGGTGATCACCGCGAAGACGCTGGAACCGGGCGTGGATCTTCGCAATGCGGAAGTCTTCAATCGTACGTTGTTCACCCGAGATGATCAGGTTCCGCAACAACTGAACGCGTGTCTCAACGCGGGTCAACACGAAGGCGGCGTGAATGGCGGCCTGGAAGGTGCTGGTGGATGGCGTCCGGCAGAACCAGGGCACGCAGGGTCACCGTCAGGGTTACCTCAGGGCATGGAAAGCCCTGAGCCCGGAACTGATCCAGCAAGTCTCCATCATTAATGACCCGTTCGGACCGCGATACGGCGATTTCAGCGGCCCTGGGGTGGTGCATATTCGCCAGAGAGAGGCTTTGCCGGACCAGTTCACGGCCCGTTTGCAGGCCGGAAATTTTGATACCGGGCGGGGCTTTCCGGCCTTCAGCCCTGATGTGAACAAGGTGGATTCCTGTCTGGCCTATGAAGATTCGTATACGGACGGACCGTTCCGGAGCCCTGGCAAGTATCGGCGGGATAATATCAACGCCAATTACACCCGGAATCTGAGCGAAAATCAGAAATTCGGTATGTGGTTTATCTTCGGAAGGAAAAATTTCTACTCGTTCGGGCAAATTCCGCTGGACCTGGTGGAGTCCGGTAAGCTGAAGCGCTTTGGGTTTATTGACCCTTCCAATCGTGGGCGGGTGAAGCCTGGCAAACTCTCCGCTTACTACAGTCGGGCTTTCGCGAATGGTGACACGTTTCGAGCCGACGGCTTCCTGGGGCGCTCCCTGTTCGATCTGAATTTAAATTTCACCTTCTTCACGATAATCAGATTCATGCAGAGGGCCGGACGCCCACGGGTGTTTCGACGCGGGCCAATGCTCGTGTGACGAATGAAGCGGGGTGTGCGCAGGAGAGCCTGAGTCTTCTGAATGGCCGCCTGCTGGTTGGTGGCGGCCTGCGCTTCGATGAATTCCGAAATGGCATTGTGGGCTCGTCATCGAATTTCAGTCGCTTCTCATTGAGCAGCAACCTGTTTCTTATTTACCATTCGAACGAGCAGGTCTACATCCCGGACGACGGCAGCTTTGAGTTCAAAGGCCCCGGCAGGGCCTACGGATTCGAGGCAAAGGCTTCGGTGGAACTCACTCACCACCTCTCTTTCAACGGTGGCCCAACGAAAATGTTGAATGCCTTTTTCAAAGGCGGGGTCCACCGCGTTTCACCAGTCGCGACTACTGAGACCCGGAATTATTTCGAATGGCAGGTGAATCCGGGTGCACCGGTGGTGGCCAGGATACACGCGACTGCGGCTTATCCGCTCAGCGCCGTGGTCGGGATCACGATGCGTT
>JBBQDH010000320.1:0-5872 GCA_038319515.1 Bryobacterales bacterium | reverse complement strand
CGCGAAGGTGGGCGCGCAGCAGTAACTCTACGCGATGGCGCGCTTTCTGTCTCTCCACTTGATAAAAGCGAACAGGATGACAGAAAGGACAACCGCGCCCGCGACGAAATCCCAGACATGGGTCCTGAGAAACGTGGTGGATTCAAGGCCCAGGCGAACGCCCAGCCAGGCTTCCCCGAAATAACGCAGGATCCGGGCAACAAGGACCACGCCAACAAATTCGCTCAGCGACGTGCCCAGCACTCCGGCGCTCACCACGAACAATTTCAGCGGCATCGGAATGGGCAACAACGCCGGCACAAATACCGTCACCATTCCGTAATGTTTGAACCATTCGCGGAATCGCGCCGCCCTGCCTGATGGCTGGGCGTTGTCGGCGAATCGGCCACCACCTTTACGTGCGGCAGTGAAAAGAAACACGTTCCCGACCGTTGATCCGGCCACCGCAAGTCCGGCGCAAAGCCACGCCACAGAAGGGTTCTTCACTGAAATAAGAATCAGCAGAGCGTCGAACACACCGGCGACGGGAACACCGGACGAATCGAGAACGGAAAGGAGAAGAATTCCCGCGGGGCCCCAGGCCACCAGGATATCAGTGAGGTGTCGGAACAATTTTCAATCTTAACGCGTCATGATAGTGGACATGCGTCTCTCCACCATTCTCCTGGCACCGTGCATTTTGCTGTACGCACAGAAGATGACTCTGTTCGAGACGCATCTGGCGTCCGGCAAGGCAGCCGCGCAGCAAAGCCGCTATGCGGAGGCCGACCGGCAACTGCGTCTGGCCATTCAGGATTCTGAAGCGCTGGATGAGGCGGACCCCGCTACGCCGGGCCATCTGGCGGAGGCGCTGGAAGCCCTGTGCGATCTGGATCTGCTCACCGGCAAGTACGAAGAGGCTGTGGCTTTCGAGGAGCGTGCCGTGGCGGCGCTCGAAAAGCCCCTGGGGCTGGAGAGCCATGATTTGGTGCCGCATCTGATCCGTTTGGCAGGAACATACCGTGCGGGCAGCCAGACTCCCAAGGCGCTGCCGGTGCTGCAGAGGGCGTTGGCCCTTGACATTCGGGCACTCTCGCCGGACGATGCGAAGGTCTCAGCGGACTACGACAGCATTGCCGGCGCCAATGTGGAAATGAAGCAATATTCCGATGCGCGGCGCGCCTATCACCGGGCTCTGGAAACGCGGCTGAATCGCGTGGGGCCGGAACATCTGGAGGTCGCGTCGAGCTACCTGAATATTGGCATTCTGGAAGAGCGCGACGGAAAACCGAAGCTGGCGCGGACGAATTTCGAGAAAGCTTTAGCGATCTCTGAGAAGAAGCTGGGGGACGAGAGCTACTCATTGACCGGCATCCTTGACCGCCTGGGCCTGATGCTTCGCCGGGAGAAGAATTACGGTGAAGCGGCGCCGGTGCTGCAAAGGTCGCTGTCCATTCGGGAGAAGACTCTCGGCTCGCGCCACAGCGATGTCGCTCCCGCGCTCGATAACCTGGCTCTGAATTATTTCTACGACAACAAGTTTGCCGAGGCGGAGCCGCTGTTCCAGCGTTCTTTGCAGATCTGGACCTCCACGCAGGGCCCGTTCAGTCCGTTGGTGGCACTGGCGCTCGACAACCTCGGAGCGCTCTATTCAGCACAGCAACGGTTCCCCGAAGCGGAACCATTGTTCCGACGTGCGCTCACCATCCGTGAACGGCAGGATGTGGAGAGCCTCTCGAATCTGGCGCTGATTTTTCAGGCAAAGAATGACGCCAGGAACGCGGACCTTTACTTCCAGCGGGCTCTGCTGATTGGCGAGAAACCGCTGGGCAGCGAGCCGATCGAAATGGGCGAAATGCTGGAGGCATACGCGACATTTCTGCGCGGCGCGGGCCGCATCGCCGATGCGAAGAAGATCGCCGCGAAGATCCAGGAATTAAAGAACGCTCCGAAGAAAGAACCGTAACCGGCTAAAGCCCGACGGATTTCAGGAAACCCCGCGCGATTTCGCGTGCCGGTCGGTGCTTGCCATCCAGTTCGTAATTGAGCCGCCGCATGGTATCGCTGCTGATGCGGCCGGAGAGTTCCTGCAAGGCCGCGGTCATTCCCGGAAACTCGCGCTCCGCGCCTTCACGCACCACCAGGGCGCACTCATAAGGCGGGAAGTAATGCCGGTCGTCTTCCAGCACACGAACGGGTAAGACCGACAGCAGTCCATCGGTGCTGTTGCCCGCCACCATGTCCACCTGCTTTCCCGCCAACGCCTGGTACAGAAGGCCCAAATCCATGGTCTTTGCCGTGCCCTTCATTCGCAGGCTATATGTCGAAAGCAGACCAGGCAGGCCGTCGGGGCGGTGCGCGAATTCGTAACCGGCACCAAAGCGCCAGTCTCTTGATTTCGCCGCCTCGGTGAGCGTCGCTCCCGGCGCATCTTCTTTGCGAACTGCAATCGCAAAAGTGTTCTCGAAACCCAGGGGATCAAGCCAGATGAGATGCCATTGCGCATACCCGCGCCGAACCTCTTCGAGCACCTTACGCGGGTCGCTCGACGGCGGCAGTTTCAGCACGCCTGTCAGGCCGGTTCCCGTATATTCGGGATAAACGTCGATGGACCCGCTGAGCAGCGCCTGCTGCGCCAGCAGCGTGCCCCCCAGGCCGAACTTGCGGCTCACATGACCATGCAGCCGGTTCTCCAGGTGCTGGGCGACAATCTCGCCCAAAATCAGCTGTTCGCTGAAGTTTTTCGAGGCCACGCGGATGCGGGGCTCGCGGGAGCAACCGGAGAGCAAAACGGCGAGGATTAAGACGCCGCGCATCGTCTTTCCAGCCAACTCAGTGTGCCGTCCGCCAGCAGAGCCAGCAGCGCGGAGGGCACCGCCCCCGCCAGAATCTGCGTCTTGTCCACGGACGCAATCCCGCGAAAGATAAACACACCCAGTCCGCCCGCGCCGATGGCAGCAGCGATGGTTGCGGTGCCGATGGTTGTGACTGTGGCAATACGCAGTCCGGAGATGATCACCGGCGCTGCCAGCGGCAACTCCACCATCCGCAAAAGCTGGCCGCGAGTCATTCCCATGGCCAAAGCCGAGTCGCGCACCGCAGGGTCAACACCCAGAATCCCGGTGACCGTATTGCGCAGAATCGGCAGCAGCGCGTATACAACCAGTGCCTCAATGGCGGTCTGCCTGCCAATCCCGCCAATGAACGGAATGGGAATCAGAAACCCGAAGAGCGCCAGGCTCGGAATGGTCTGCCCGATATTCGCGATCCCGATGGCGATGCCTCTCCAGCGTGCATTCCCGGCGATCAGAACGCCCAGAGGTATCGCGATGGCCGCGGCAATGAAAACAGCACTGAAGACCAGCACGAGGTGCTCGCCCAGCAGCGGTAAGCCTTCTTCCAGCAGGTCCCGCAGTACATCACTCCACATTTTCAAAAACCTCAAGAAATGCGCGGGCTTCCGGCAGGCGGCAATCCCGAAACTCCGCCGGAGTGCCCGTGAAAACCAGTTGGCCACCCTCCAGCAGGGCGATCCGGGTGCCCAGTTTCAGGGCTTCCACCACGTCGTGGGTAACGAATACCGCAGTCTTGCCGACCTCTGCCCGCAATCGCAGAAATTCTCGCTGCAGGTCCAGGCGGGTCACCGGATCCAGTGCGCCGAACGGCTCATCGAACAGCAGAATTTTCGGATCTGCCGCCAGTGCCCGGGCCACCCCGACACGCTGCCGCTGCCCGCCGGAAAGCTCGCGCGGGTAACGGTTGCCATACTCTTCGGCGGGAAGCGAAACCCGCTTCAAGAGGGTACCCACAGTCTCCGCGATACGAGCGGCGGGCCAGCCCTCCAGCTCCGGCACCAGACCCACGTTGCGCGCCACGGTGAAGTGCGGGAACAGTCCACTTTCCTGAATCACATAGCCAACCGAACGGCGCAGGCGGATCAGATCCCAGTCCGTCGTCGGGCGATTGTCCACCCGCACCTCGCCGCCGGAGGGAAAGATCATGCCATTGATCAGACGAAGCGCCGTTGTCTTGCCGGAGCCACTGCGCCCCAGCAAAACCAGCGTCTCCCCCGCCTCTACTGACAAAGTCAGACGGTTCAGGATGGTCTTCGCGCCAATGCGGTACAACGTGTCGCGAAATTCAATTTGGCTCATGCGTGAAACAGGCTCTCCGCGAAACCCCACTCGCGGTCCACCCATTGTTGCACCATTTTCCAGCCTGCCTCTTCGCCCATGCGTGCAATATCCTCCTGCCGGAACTTGTGCGAAGATTCGGTCCAGATGGTCTCACCCGCATCGAACGAAACGGTGATACCCAGCGCGCCAATGCGCACCTGCTGAGCTTCTCTGGACCGAAGGTGCATCTCCACCCGGGAGTGGCATTCGTCAAACCTCGCTTCATGAGAGAACCCGCTCAGCACGAACTCACCACCGAGTTCGCGATTGATGCGACCCAGCAGGTTCAAATTGAAGCTGGCAGTGACGCCCAGAGGATCGTCGTAAGCCTCCAGCAACTGCTCGCGGGGCTTGATAAGATCAGTCCCCAACAGAAGTGAATCGCCCTCCCGCATTTTCCCGCGAATATCACGCAGAAAACTGATGGCCTCTGTCGGTGCAAAGTTTCCGATGGTGCTTCCCAGAAAGAGCAACATCGTCCGCTCATCAGCGTTCCTTTTGCTCAGCGCCTGCCCGACACCTTCCAGATAACCCGCCTCCACCGGCTGCACGGAGACGTGTTCCAGGTCACCCAGTGTTGCCGCACAGGCCGCCAGCGCCGCCGAAGAAATATCAATGGGCAGGTACTGAATCAAGCCCGTTCGCGCAGCCGCCTGTAATACAAACCTCGTCTTCGAACCGCTGCCGCTTCCTAACTCCACAACCCGGCGGGGATTGCCCGCCAGCGCAATAATCTCCTCCGATGCCGCGCCCAGCAGAGCCGCGTCCGCCCGCGTCAGCCCATACTCCGGAAGCACCGTGATCACTTCGAAGAGCGCTGACCCAACGGCATCGTAAAGCAATGAAGAAGGCAGGGTCTTTTGGCCTGTGCGGCAGAGACCTTTTGAAACGTCGTCAGCAATCATCAGACTGGTTCCACCAGACGAAATCCGGCGTACATGTAGGGGTATTCCGGACGAAACCAGTTTCGGAAAGAGGGGCGCGCGAGCAAACCCGCGGTGCGGGGCGATGCCCCTTTCAGCACGTAGTGATCACCATCAAAAAAGTCCGCTGAATAGCCCGGGTAGAGCGGGTGAGGGGTAAACCCCCCGAACGGCGCGAACACATCGCGTGTCCATTCCCAGCCGTTGCCGGTCATCTGCTGCGGCGTTCCGGCGGCTGCAGCGGAAGCATTCACGGCAATGGGATCCCAGTGTCGGAAGTCATAGTTATCGCGTACCGGATCCGGCGTGACCAGCGACGCTGCCCGAAGCCATTGTGACTCCGTTGGCAAAGCGGTGCCTCTCCACTTTGCGAAGGTTTCCGCTTGCCGCCACGTCACCCACGCGGGCCAGTCCAATGGAAGAGGAATACGCCCAAACATGCCTCGCCAAAACCATTGCCCGCGCTCACTGGCCCAGAAGTTCGGCGCTTCCCCGCCCTGCCGCACGAACTCCAGATACTCGCCATTCGAAACTTTGAAGCGCGAAATTCCGAACCCATTCACGGAAACGGAGTGCGCCGCAAACTCGTTGTCCCAGCCAAACCCGTTTGCCTGACCCATCCCTGCAATGCCGGCCGCGACGCGCAAGATTCCATTCGCGACAGTCGGCCCCGCCCCGACGACCGGCAGAGGTCCGCGCTTCCACTCATAAGGCAAATTGTGGAACAGATAAGCCAGTGTCTCGGCATGCATCTGGCGATGTTCAATGGCCATCTGCAGCACCCATGGATCGAGT
>JBBQDH010000319.1:0-5908 GCA_038319515.1 Bryobacterales bacterium | reverse complement strand
GTCGACATGGCTGTTGACGACGAAGGCCCCATCTGTCAGGACACCGGGATGCCGACGTTCTACGTCCACACTCCGGTTGGCGTGAGTCAGATTGAAATCGGCAAGGCGATTCGCGCGGCGGTGGCGGAGGCAACGAAGCGTGGGAAGCTTCGCCCCAATTCCGTGGACTCCATAACCGGGGAAAACAGCGGCAACAATCTGGGACCAGGGACGCCGGTCATCCACTACGAACAGTGGGAAGAAGATGAAGTAGAAATCAAGCTGATCCTGAAGGGCGGCGGTTGCGAGAACAAAAATATTCAGTATTCCCTGCCCGCCAATCTGGAACATCTGGGGCGCGCCGACCGTAACCTGGAGGGGGTTCGGAAGTGCCTGCTGCATGCCGTCTGGCAGGCGCAGGGTCAGGGTTGCGCACCGGGCGCGCTGGGTGTCTGCATTGGCAGTGACCGCGCACATGGGTACGACATTGCGAAAGAACAACTATTTCGCACGCTGGATGACGTGAATCCCGATCCGCGCCTGGCAGAACTGGAAGCCCGCGTGATGGAGGAGGCAAACACGCTTGGCGTCGGAACGATGGGTTTCGGAGGCAAAGTGTCCCTGATCGGCTGCAAAATCGGCGCGGCCAATCGGCTTCCGGCGAGTTTCTTTGTGAGTGTTGCTTACGAATGCTGGGCCTTCCGCAGACTGGGTATCCGTCTGGATGCAAAAGACGGCGCGATTACCAAATGGCTGTATCGTGATCCTTCGCGACCCGTGGAACGGATGGCGCAGGGCGAAGGCTTCCCCCTCACCGGTCGGGAAGTCGTGCTCACAGCGCCGTTGACAGAGGAAATGGTTCGGGGCCTGAAGGTGGGCGACATTGTACTGATCTGCGGCGAGATGTATACCGGGCGCGATGCCGTGCACGCGCATCTGATGAAGAATCCGCCGCCGGTGGATCTGAATGGCGCGGTGCTGTATCACTGCGGTCCGGTGATGATGAAGGAAGTCGAAAAGTGGAAGGTCATGGCCGCCGGCCCGACGACCAGTATTCGTGAGGAGCCCTACCAGGCGGATGTAATCGGGCGCTATGGCGTTCGCGCCGTCATGGGCAAGGGTGGCATGGGGCCGAAGACGTTGGCGGCGCTGAAGGAGCACGGCGCGGTTTATCTGAATGCTATCGGGGGCGCCGCGCAGTACTATGCACGCACTGTTCAGGAAGTGCTGGATGTGAATCTGATGGAGTTCGGAATCCCCGAAGCGATGTGGCATTTGCGCGTCCACAACTTCCCTGCCATCGTCACCATGGATGCACACGGCAACAGTTTGCACGCAGATATTGAGGCGGAAACGGGAGCCAAACTCGCGGCACTACAAACGGCGTGAGGCGTGGGTTATACTAAGAGTTCCCTTCAACGGGACTGTGTTAGTTTTGTAAGGCCAGATAGCTCAGCTGGTAGAGCAGCGGACTGAAAATCCGCGTGTCGGCGGTTCGATCCCGTCTCTGGCCACCACCTCCCTCTTTCGCCCAATAAATAGCTGAACCGGTGGGCATCCTCTACAGGTCCACCTACTGCCTGCCAGACCCGGGGATGATCAGACTTCGTTGGCAGTGATCGGCCTCCTTCCCGTGCCTTGCAGTCAGGACGCGAATGAAATTCATTAACGCCGATTAACGCTGATAACTTCACCCGCCGGACACCAAATGCAAATGGTCTAATTGACCGGCTTCAGTTCGAACTCACCCGTCTTCGCGGCGGATTCGAAAAACGCCAGGACCTTCGCGATTTCCTGGGGGCCATATTCGGCGCTCAGGGCATTCCGGATATCGAGGACTGTGCGTCTTGAGTTTGCGAAGCCGCGCATCTCCATCGCGTTATATTGCTGACGGGATGCCTCCGCAAGATCGGTCAGGGCCGCAGCTCCTCCGCCACCACCGCCACCAAATCCAACAGGAGCTGCTTTCATTTTTACCGGGATCAGCCTGGATGCGCGCATCTCATCCGCACTCAAGGCCGGTGTTACGGTGCTGACGCCCATGGCTGCGGCGTATTGATCGAGACGCGTCAGATCCGCAGTTTCGCCGGTTTGTGCGAAGGTTTCGGCCAGTGCATCAATCTTCGTTTTCGTTACCTCGTCCAGCGCCAACACTTTGGAGGAGCGAATCGCCTCAGCTTCACGAACATAAGCCTGACGCACCAGATTCCTGGCTTCTGCAAGCGAACCACCCTCTCCCGTTAGTTGGAGTGCCAGAGCAAGTTGCGCACCCGCCCGCCGGGCCGCATTGCCGGCGGTCAGTTCCGCAATCCGAAGCGCACTCGAACCGCTCGCACTCGCCATCGAACTGAGCGTCGCCACGCCGATCAGTGCCACCCGCTTCAGTTGCGTCGGGTCGGCGTTGTAGGCACGATCTTCGCTGGTGTGATAGCCGACATCGGGCCAGTTGTTGAAGAGAACCGCAGGCACGCCGAAGCGCAGGAATGAGGAATGATCGCTCGAACCGTAGTGCTTATCAATGTCGAAGTAGAACGGGTCATGCGTGCCCTGGGGGTCGATGACGGGATAGCGGAAGCTATAAGCCACGCGGCGATTCTGCACCTTTTCGCGGTTGGTATCGCCCACGTATTCGAAGAACTGCTGCGACACTTCATTGACGAAGTGGTTTACCGAGTAAGGCGTGCGCATCAGGTGCAGGCTGTTGTGATTCTTCGTGACATCCTCACCCACCATGTCCATTGAGATTGCCGCCACCATTCGCTTCGTCTCTTCGGGATACCGATCAAGGTAGGCGTTGGTGCCCTGAATTTCCGGCACCCACATAAACCGCACAGTCCGCTTCGGGCGCGGCATCACGCCGTCATCAATGAGCTTCTTCCAGGCGCGTGCAATCTCCAAAGCCGTCGCGCTGCCGGATGCGTCGTCAAGAGCCCCCTGCTTGGCGATACCTTCGAACAGATGGCCCGTCATGGCGATTTCCTGATCAGATTCACCGGTGCCTCTGATCACGGCCGTGGGCACCTGCATTTCCGCATCGTATTCAGTGGCCTGTACGATGGCGTGAACATTGAGCACTTCGTTCTGTTGCAGGCGATCCGCCAGTTCGGTGCCCAGGCGGTGAGAAAGCACCAGTCCGAAGGTTGTCTTCTGTGGCGCTGCACCCGCCGCGCCGCGGCCCGGGCCACCGCCCAGATTCATCCAGGCGATTTCATCGGGATGCTCAATGGGTTTGCCCGTTTCATTTGCAAACGAAACAACTCCCGCCGCACCGAACTCGCGCACGGCAAGATTGTGCACGCGGCCAACCGCGCCCGTCGCAAGGACGATTTTGCCGGAGATGTTCTTATCGGCGTAGTCTTTCTTGTCGGTACCCTTGCCCACCCACACCAGTTCCGCCGTCACATCCGCCGACTTACTTCCGGGGGCCAGCGAAGCAGCCACATCGCGGTAGCTCATGACCAGCCGTTTCGAATCTTTTCCAAGCAGCCACAACTCGCCTTTCTCGCCATCCCATGTCTTAGTGGGCAGCTTGAAGCGCTCAATGTGAACGTCTTCCAGGTTGTACTGTTTGGCCATCTTCTCGATGTAAGCGGCCTCACGGTAAGTAGTCTTGTACTCCTCCGGCAGGCGGTCATGCTCATAGCCGGCAAGTTCCAGAATGTGCTGGAACGAAAGCGTGCCACTCACTTCATTGGCGATGGCTTCGAGAATTGTCTGAGGGATCAGGGTGCGGGGATTCGGCTCATCCTGAGCCTGGAGAACGCCCAGTGCGGCCACTAAAAGAAGGAAAGAGAGAAGCGTGCGCGACATTGCCTGTCAGTATCGCAGATGTATCATCAGCACTAAATTGCCGGTTATCACTTTTAGTGTCCATGTCAACGCCACATGCCAGGCTTGTTTTGATCTGGCCCGCAATATTGAGTTCCATGTGACGTCCATGGAGCACACCGGCGAGCGGGTTATAGGCGGAGTTCGGTCCGGCCTTATCGGCCTTGATGAAGAAGTTACCTGGGAAGCCCGGCACTTCCTGGTCAGGCAGCGTCTCACCAGCCGAATCACGGGTTTCGATGCGCCCCGGTGGTTTCGTGATTCGCAAATCCGCGGTGCCTTCGCCCGCTTTGACCATGATCACTATTTTGAGGATGCAGGCCATGGCGAGACCCTGGTGACCGAGAGATTCGACTATACAGCTCCGCTCGGTGCCCTGGGGAAACTCGCCGACGTTCTGTTCCTAAGGCGCTACATGCATGACTTACTGTGGCGTCGCGCGATGATGCTGAAAACGGCGGCAGAGTCAGGCGTTCATTAGTGCCAGTTCGGCCAGATCCAGGCGTCCGGTATAGATCGCCATGCCGACGGCTGAATGAATCCGCATCTCATCGAGTGCACGAATATCTTCCAGTGTCGTAATGCCGCCTGCCGCAGTGATTTCCAGATTCGTGGCCGCGCGCAACCGACGGAACCAGTTGAGATCCGTGCCCTGCATCATGCCTTCTTTATCGACATAGGTGCAGAGAAAACCAGAGCAATAAGGTTCCACCTGGCGGATCACTTCTTCCGCCGTGAAACTCATGGCCTGCTGCCAGCCCTTGACCACGATACGGCCCTCTTTGGAATCGAGCGCAATCACCACACGGTCACGACCAATTTCGTCGATCAGTTCTTTCAGAAAACCGAAATTGGGGCCGCTGGAACGAAACGCGGCCGTGCCCACAATGACCCGAAACGCCCCGTGTTTCAACAGTGCTTCGGCGCGCTCCACACTGCGCACACCGCCGCCTGCGCGAATCACCGCCGTACCGGCCAGCATCTCCACCAGACCGTCATTAGCACCACGACCCATGGCCGCATCAAGGTCAATTACCTGAATTTGCGGGAAGGCAGAAAACCTCTCGCGCATCACATCCGGCGCGTCGCCTTCGAGGGCTTTTTCTTTGCCTTGCACCAACTGGACGACCTTGCCGTCCATCAAATCAATACACGGGATTATCAAAATTCGTTTTTCCTGACGGGGTTGTTGCGCACTGGGTTATTACGGACAGCAATGCCCGCACGTTCGAGGTGCTCTTTCAGATCGTCCACCGTATAAGTGCCGTAATGAAATATAGATGCTGCCAGAGCGGCGTCAGCTTCACCTTCGGTCAGTACTTTCACGAAGTGATCGGGTTCGCCCGCGCCACCAGAAGCTATCACGGGGATGTTGGTTGCGCGGGAGACAGTTTTCGTCAGTTCGCAATCGAAGCCGGCCTGCACGCCATCGGTGTCCATGGACGTGAGCAGAATCTCGCCTGCGCCCAATTCCTCACCGCGTGCGGCCCAGGCAATCACATCGATCCCTTCATCGTCGCGCCCACCGCGTGTGTATACGTGCCAGCCCCCGGCGCTCTGTCGTCGGGCATCAATAGCAAGGACCACGGCCTGCGCACCAAATTCCTGACTCAGTTCGGAAATTAGTTCGGGACGGCGGATGGCGGCTGTATTCACCGATACTTTGTCCGCGCCCGACATCAGGATGGCGCGGGCATCCGCGATGGAACGAATGCCGCCACCGACGGTCAGCGGAATAAAGACCTTGCGGGACGTGCGCGCAACCACGTCGGCCATGATGGACCGTGCGTCGCTGGAAGCCGTGATGTCCAGGAACACCAGTTCATCGGCGCCTTGCTGGTTGTAGCGATCGGCCAGTTCCACGGGATCGCCGGCGTCGCGCAGATTGACAAAATTCACGCCTTTCACCACGCGGCCGGCAGTGACATCCAAACACGGGATAATTCGTTTGGCCAGCATCTTACAGACTCACAAAATTTCGCATCATGGCGAGGCCCAGCGGCCCGGACTTTTCGGGGTGACACTGCACGCCAAACACATTGCCGGATTCGAGCACTGCGGTGCAGGGGGCGGAATAGGTGCAGATCGCCGAGGCCTGTTC
>JBBQDH010000318.1:0-5924 GCA_038319515.1 Bryobacterales bacterium | reverse complement strand
CCTCGGCTTCCTGGCCGCGACAGTTCCTCGCCTCGGAGAACGGTGTCTGGGAGCGCAAATACCTGAAAGGCCGCGAAGACTTTTACACCTCCCCGCCGGGTGTGCTTGATGCTGCGAAGTTGCTCCTTCAAAAGGTGATTGACGAGAATGCCCCGCTCCGCCTGTCGCACCTTCCGCAGCTCTGCCCCGAACTTCAGCCGGCCATCTTTTCCGCCGCTCTGAACACTCTGTTTCGCTACCTTCTGCTCTTTGCCTCCGTCGACCCGGAGGACTTCGATCCCGTCGTTGGCGTCTGGCCGGGCATTGCCAAACGGCTCTCCTCTGCCGGCCCCGTCCCACCGGTTGCGGTGGAGGTTTCAGAAGCCTTCCAGTCCCCCTTCCAGATCGACGACATGGTCGTCGTGCTCTCCGCCTGCGTGGTGGAGCCGATTCGTCTGCGCACCAACGACCGACAGATTTTCGAGGCCTCACGCCAGGCGCTGGCTGCCGATTTGGGCACTCTTCCCGGCTGGTTCGATGACTCGCTCCAATTCTCTCCCGAATACCGCATCTCCCTCGCCATCAACTGCCTGGCCGATTTCGATTTCCTCAAGCAGTCCGGTCGTCCGGGGACAAACTATAGCCTGAAAGCAACCGAAGCCGGTTTCCGCTGGCTCTCCCTCGCCCCGAAAGAAAAGCTGCGCGCTGTCCTGGACGGAATTCTGGGTGCCACTGAGGATGATTCCCAGCTCTACGCACGGGAGTCCATGCCGCTTATTCCTGACCTGCACACATTTGGCACCAGGGTGGATACGGAACAGTGTCGTGCCGCCGTCATCGACTCCTGGACTCAGGTTCCCACCGGGGCCTTCATTCGCCTGGGTGATTTTCTTTCATTCCACGCCCGGGTCAATAACCCGCTTGCAGTTCAGGCCCGCAACGACCGCAACTTTACGCTTTCCCTGGGGGGTCGGTATCTCTCCGCGCCAAATGACGAGGAACTGGAAGCCGCCTGGCAGCGGCTTCTCTACGGATTCCTCAAGTTTCGCCTGCTTCCCCTGGGGGGCGTCCGGGCCGGTGTTGAGTCGGGTGGATCCGCCATCAGTGTGTCTCTGTCGGGAATCGGGGCCTACCTGCTGGGGGCAGCAAAGGACTTCGAACTCGCCTCCGACGCAGGCGCTCGTATCCTGGTCCAGCCGAATTTCGATATTGTGTTTCTCGCGCCCTCCGCCCGGCTCGAATCGGAGTTTTCCCGGTTCGCCGAACGAACGGGCCGCCATGTGGGCACTCTTTTCCGGATCACTAAAGCTTCTGTCATGCTGGCGGCAGCGGCCGGGTATTCGGCGGAGCGCGTCCTTGATTTACTGCGGGAATGCGCTCAGGCGGCACTGCCCGCCAACGTCGAAAAGGAGATAGGGGGATGGTTCGGACGCTATCGTCAGGTGGACATTCGCCCGGCCGTATTGATCTACTGTCCCGACGAGGAAACCTCGATTCGCGTACTCACCGCGCTCGGAAAGTCGGCCTCACGGGTCAGCCCCACCCTGCTCGAATTTCACCGCGCGAAGATACCGCCCGCAGTGGCGAAAAAGCTTCGTGACGCCGGCGTCTTTATTCGAACCGGTGACTTTCCACAGGGTTAACGCTCGTTCCGGAATACCCCACGCGGTTTCGCCGGCCACTCCGGGCAGAGACTTAATACGAAGCGGTCAGACGGCTGCTCTGTGGTCCGATATGGACATGCGCGCCGGTGGCTTTCCCCGGTACCGCCATCCGAAACGCGAAATAGGGGATTCTGTTCGATTCGAGGAAATGAATCAGCCACACCCCTTCCGCCTGATCGGGGCTCACCGCCACATCCACGCGCCCCCGATGGTCGAACCCCATGGACCTGTGCACGGCGGTTTCACCATTCGCACTAATCGGCAGAGCCTTCGCGAACCGCGACATAAAAGCCAACGAAACCTTCTGAATTTCCGAAGCAGTCACGCTGCCTTTTCCGTCATAGCGGGTATAAACGCTGCCCACCCATTCCGGATGCGTTTCCACCTGTAATTCCAGGCTCGCGATCCCTTTTTCAATCCGCAGGGTCTCGGCCATTTGCTGCAAGAGGCGTGCCCGCGTCTCCGCAAGCCGCAGTTCCGTCTGCGATCTCTCGTACTCCGCGCCGCTTGATTCCGCTTCCGATCGCGAAATCACTCCGGAACTGACCAGTTGTTGCATTTCAATGAGCGACCGCTGCCGCCTCAGGACAATTCGGTGAGCCACCGTCACCATCTGGTCCGCCTGTTCCGGCAGCAGATCCTGGCTATAAATATTCTGTCGCAGGATTGACATGTCCTTCGCGATGTCCAGGTCGTCCTGCGCCCGGCGCAACCGGATCATAGGCAACGCCCCCTGGCCAATCAGCACTTTGACCCGCTCAATGTCCTGCAGCGCCCGCACCACGCCAGGATCGTCCATGTCAGGCTGCAATTGCGGAGCTTGCGGCACCAGGGGTGACGCCTCAGACGGGGTTACAGCAACCGTGTCCTGAGCCCGCAAGGCCCCCCCGAACACGAGTATGAACAGAGCCGCGAACGCGGCAACTCGATATATCACGCTGTCTTTATAGTACGATAACTATGGGGGCGAAGTTCTGCCACAAACCGATCCATTGAATTCAGACACTACCAGTACCAACCACGAGCCCGAAACCGAGAACAATTCAGCCGAAGCAGGCGAAGAAGTAATGCCCAACTGGCAAATCGCCGCCTGGGCCGCTGATTCCCGAAAAGCGGCTGACATCAAGGTTCTTGATCTCACCGGAGTCACCACCTTCACCGACACGTTTCTGCTCTGCACTGCCACCAATTCGAAGCAGGCACAGGCGATCACGGATGCTATTCAGCAGGAACTCAAGAAGCATGGCGAGCACGCCATGAGCATCGAAGGCTACGGACAGGGAGAGTGGATCCTCAGCGATTACTCTGACCTGATCGTTCATGTTTTCTCCGAAAAATCCCGCGAGTTCTACGATCTTGACCGGCTGTGGCGTGAGGCGAGGGTGGTTTCCGTGCCTGCCAATCCCAAACAACTGCCGGATCTTCCGTTCAGTATGAATACTGCCGGGATGCAGATTCCCAAACTCGCGCCTTTCGTCGCTGCCGCAACTGAGCCTGACGCTGAAGGCGATTTCAACTTTGATTCCGGCGACGATTTGGACGACGACGACCTGAACGACGAGTGAAGGTTTTTCTTTACTACATCGGCAAGCCGAAAGATCAGCATGCCAACGCCCTCGCGGAAGATTACATCCGCCGGGCAGACCGCTATGCAACATCATCCATGACCGAAATCCGTCCCGACCGGACGGATTTCTGGTCAAAGCACCCCACCGCGAAAAAGATCCTCCTCGATCCCGCCGGTAAAAGCCTCGATTCGACCGCATTTGCCGAACTGTTCAGCAAAGCGGAGATGACCGGCCACGATTTGGTCTTTGTAATCGGCGGCCATGACGGCCATTCCGACGCCTGGCGACAGCGGGCCGACATGCTCGTTTCGCTCTCCGCCATGACCATGCCCCACGAACTTGCCCGCGCCGTCCTGGCCGAACAGATCTATCGAGCGTTTACAATATTGCGAGGGCACCCGTATCCCCGATAAAAGACGGGTAACAACTAAATCATGGCCTGGTTCAAACGAGATTCCGACCCCGCGAAAAAGGCAGACGCCGATTCTGGCGTGCGTACCGTCCGCACGGAGGGCCTTTGGCTCAAATGCGACGGCTGCCGCGAAATCATCTGGAAGAAAGACCTTGAGCTAACCACCAATGTCTGCTCGAAGTGCGGGTTCCACTTCCGCATCGACGCCCGAACCCGCCTGAGCATCCTGTTTGACGGCGGAACGTACACCGAGCACGACGCCGAACTTTCCTCGTCCGACCCCCTGAATTTCGTTGACCAAAAGTCCTATCGTGACCGCCTGAAGGCGATGCAGGCCGCCACCTCCCTCAAAGACGCTCTCATTTCGGGCTCCGGCACACTCGCCGGGCGTGACATCAACATCTGCGCCATGGAAATGAAGTTCATCGGCGGCAGCATGGGCGCTGTGGTGGGCGAATAGATTACCCGCGCCGTGGAGCGCTCCATCGAAACCCACACTCCGCTGATCGTGGTCTCCGCTTCAGGTGGCGCCCGCATGCAGGAAGGCGCGGTCAGCCTGATGCAGATGGCCAAAATCTCAGCGGCATTAATGCGCCTCGACGAAGCCCGGACCCCCTTTATCAGTATTCTCACGGACCCCACCACGGGTGGCGTCACCGCCAGTTTTGCCATGCTGGGTGATTTGAATATCTCCGAACCCGGCGCGCTGATCGGCTTCGCGGGGCCGCGTGTCATCGAGCAGACCATTCGGCAAAAGTTGCCGGAAGGCTTCCAGCGGGCGGAGTTTCTGGTGAAACACGGCATGCTGGACGCCGTTGTGCCGCGCCATGAAATGAAAGCCTGGATCGCCACGGCGCTCGAATTCTTCTGTGGCCCTGTTGAACGCGCTGCATGACTTTTGCGGACACCGTCCGGTTTCTTTTCTCTCTCGGGCCTGAGCTGAAGCCCGAACTCCAGCTTGTCAAGTGGGATCTGGCCCGTGTCCGCGCTCTTCTTGCTGAACTGGGGAATCCGCAGGCTAACCAGCGCTACATTCACGTTGCAGGGACCAACGGCAAGGGTTCCACCTGCGCCATCATCGCCTCCGTGTTGCGTCTGGCCGGGTACCGGACCGGCCTCTACACTTCGCCCCATCTCAATGACCCTCGCGAGCGAATTCAGGTGGATGGGCAACTGCTCGGCGAGGCGGAATGGACGGCAGCTTTCGAGGCTGTCCACGGGGCTTCGGAACGCCTTCTCGCCCGCGAGGAAATCGAAGGCCATCCCAGCTTTTTTGAAACCGTCACTGCCATGGCATTCGTGGCGTTTTCCCGCGCCCGCACAGAGATCGTCGTCCTGGAGGTGGGCCTCGGTGGTCGCCTCGACGCCACCAATGTCATCGAGCCGGAAATCGCCGTCATCACGCCGGTGGATTTTGACCACGAAGCCTATCTCGGCAACAGCATCGAATCCATCGCCGCGGAGAAGGCCGGAATCCTGAAACCCGGTCGCCCTGCCGTTTTCGCCGCACAGCGGCCCGACGCGCTCAAGGTCCTGGAACACCGTGCGCTGGAACTCGATATCCCGGTTCGGCATTCCTCGCACTGGCATATCGAAGATCTCCAGCTCGACCGGTATGGCAGCCGCTTTACCCTTGCCGCAGATCAGGAGATCGCGCTTGAATGCCCGCTCGCCGGCGAACATCAGGTAGAAAACACCCGTACGGCTGTCACGGCGCTCAATCTGTTCGGAGTTCCGGCAGCTGTAATCCGCGAGGGGGTGGCCCGGGCCGTCTGGCCAGGTCGGCTGGAACACGTCGCACAGAATCCGGAGATCATTCTCGACGGTGCACATAACCCCGCCGGAGCCACCGCCCTCGCGGCCTATATCCGGCGCTTTTACACGGACGAACCCATTCGCATCATCTACGGTGCCATGCGCGACAAGGCCATTGAGGAAGTTACCGATACCCTTCTGCCCACGGCGGCGGAGGTTATCCTGACCGCCCCCCACCAGCCGCGCGCGCTGAGCCCGGAAACTTTGGCCGGGATGCTCGATCATCCCAATATGCGAACCGCGCCCGGCATTGCCGAAGCGCTCCAAATGGCGCGCGAAAACCCCATGCCGACTTTTGTGACAGGATCTCTTTTCCTGGTAGGCGAAGCGAGAGCCCTGCTTGTCTAACGATCCCGACGCCAAAGACCCCCACGCCAATTTCCGCGCCGAAGTCGCCTGCTACACCGCGGCAGACCCCATGCCGACCATGCAAAATCTGAGCGGGCTCACCGGCGTTCCGGTCGATCAGCTCATTCGCTACGTCCT
>JBBQDH010000317.1:0-5995 GCA_038319515.1 Bryobacterales bacterium | reverse complement strand
CGTCCGGCAGACGCCCGGCATTTTGCCCGCTCACGATGCTGTCGGGAGTCGAGAGCCGTAACGCCCCTCCAAGTCTTCCTTCCACCCACCGGACAGGGCCGGCAACATTGCCCTGTGGAACGCGACCGCTCTCATCGCTGACCTTGTTTCCGGAGCCCTCGTTGAGCGGCCACCATGCGGCTTCGAAGAACGGAGGCTCATCGGCCTGTACGGCACGCTGAATCGTCCACAGAGCGAACGCCGCACAAATCCCGCAGGCGAAAACGACAGCCGCCCCGACCAGGAGATAGCGTTGGTACTTAGGCCTTTCGGGCGCCAGTGGCCGTGCTTCCGGGGTGATTTTCGGTTCCACCGGACTCGCCAGAGTAACCGGCGCGATGATCCCATAGCCCATCCTTGGAAAGGTCTTCAGAACCGCCGGGTTCTTCGGATCGTCGCCAAAAACCTTCCGGATCTCCGCGACACACCGGATCAGAACGTCGTCGGAGACTGCCGTACCATTCCAAACGCCCTCGATTAATTCTTCTCTGCTGACGATTCGGTCCGGGCGCTCCAACAGGAAAAGCAGTACGCGATAGGTCTTGTTCCGCATCGTGACCGGTTCCCCGCCGACCGTTGTCCGGGCTCGCGAGGTGTCCACTTCGACCCCTGCCACCCGGTAAATCGGCGATTGCGGCGAAATTGCGGCGGAATTGCGGTGCGCCAACGGTACTTTCGGGGCGGCTTCGCTCATACTCTGAGTTCCGGTGCCTGGCTCTACAGCGCAAAGTATAGCGTGCCGGGCGTCGGGGTGTACCGAAAAAGCGATCAAACCAAACCGGAGGATCAATCAAGGACATGAGAACGATCATCGAAACGACAACGATAAGGCTGGCCACCTGTTTTTGCTTCCTGCTGCTGTCTGCTGTCGCGCCCGTGAGTGCCGGGCTGATCAGCGACCTGAAGGCGGACTGGAGCAACATCACCTCCCACCCTGGAGACTGGACCTATGGCCTCGCCTCCAATGGTTTGGTGTTCGTCCCCGACTGGGACGGAAGCGAGTTTAGCCATGCACAGGGAGCGTGGGCCTTCGATGCGAATGGCGCCATTCCGGTCTACTTGAGGAGTGCCGGCGCCTTCAGCGGTGTCGGCGCCGCCACCTCGGATTGGCAACTCGGCGATATTGTGTCTCACACCGGCAACGGCACCGTTCTGATCCAATGGACCAGTCCGATAACTGGTTCTGTTGACCTTTCGGTCAAATTCTGGAACGGAAGGAACATTGGCCGGAGCAACGACTGGGAGGTGAGACGAGGCGTGGACAGCGGCATTCTGGCAAGTGGCAATCTTTCGTCAGGCGACGGGCACACGAGGGCGGCCCCGGCTTCGTTTCTGGGAACGTATGCCGTCACGGTGGGAGATGTGTACTTCCTGGCACTAGACCCCCACCCTGGCAGCAACGGTGATTTCGTCGGCATCAATTTCACCGTAACCGATGCCGCAGCACCGGAGCCGGGCACCGCGATGATCTGCCTGTCGGGACTTATGTACCTGATCGTTGCCCGGAAAAAGCTCTACGCGATCAGTTGCGTTCCGGACCGGCCGTCTCGCCTGGCTTCAAAACCCTCGCAATGAGTGCATCGTGGGCGAAAAGCAATTGCAAATCCGACCCAACCGGCGCTTCGGCAGCGGCCTTGAGTATCGATCCCTGCTCATTCAGCACGATTGCATAACCACGCGACAAGACGAGGCGCGGATTCAGCTGGCTCAACTTGGTATCCAGCGTTTCATAGCGCTGGATCCTCTTATTCAGTGAAGCCTTGATGAGCGTTGCCAGCAGCGCGGTTGCGTAGGTCCAACGCTCCCGATCCCGACGGAGGCGTGGACGCAGGTCGAACCAGCCCAGTTTTTCTTCAAGGCCCCGGCGCCTTCGCTCGTGCGCCGCGAGTTGATTTCGTATGGCGGAGCGGAGGCGTTCCTCCGCATCGTCCACGCGCTGGGCGCGACGGGAAAGACTGCGGTGCAGAAGCGTCGTCGCCCTGTCGATGGCCTGTTCATGCAGGCGTCGTGCCAGCGTGGCCATTCGGTACCGCATCAGCTGGATCATGCGGGCTTCCTGCGCCGCCGCGCGGTCCAGCACCTCCTGGCGGGTGCACACCACCATCTCGGCAGCCGCAGAGGGTGTGGGGGCGCGCAGATCGGCCACGAAGTCCGCTATGGTTACATCTGTCTCATGGCCAACGGCTGAAATCACCGGAACCGGCGAAGCGAAAATCGCCCGAGCGACCGCTTCCTCGTTGAAGGTCCAGAGGTCTTCGGGTGAGCCGCCGCCGCGCGCGATCACCACCACCTGCGCCCAGCCATCCTGACCGAAATACTCAATACCCCGGCACACGTCCTCAATGGAGCCGATGCCCTGCACGCGGGCGGGGAATAGTCGCATATGCAGGCCTGGAAAGCGGCGTGACAGGATCTCGACGAAGTCGCGGATCACGGCCCCCTTAGGAGACGTCACGATTCCGATGCGCAAGGGAAAGCGCGGCAGCTTTCGTTTGTGTTCGGGGTCGAAGAGGCCCTCGCGAAGCAGTCGTTGCTTCATTTGATCGAAGGCGATCTGCAGCGCGCCGTGGCCTTGCGGCTCGATGGTTTCCACCACAAACTGGTACTCGCTGCGCTGTTCGTAGATATCCACGCGACCGCGCACCAGCACTTCTGTGCCGTCTTTCGGTTTGAACTTCAGCCGCCAGTAGGAGAGCTTCCAGCAAACGCATTTGATCTGCGCTTCAGAGTCTTTCAGGGTGAAGTAGCAGTGCCCGCTGGGAACCAGTTTCGTACCGGAAATTTCGCCGGAAAGCCAGATATTGGTGAAGCTGCGTTCCAGCGTCCCGCGGATGGCATCGCTCAGTTCGCGCAGGGTGAGAATACGGCGTTCGGGTACTTTTGGTTCGGCCGGAGGTTCCGGGTCAAAACTGAGAGCGAACTGTTCCATCCGCTTTGAGTTTAGCGGTCGCAAACTATCGGTTGAAGAGGTGATCATGGACGGCGGAATGGTTCCCGGCGGGCACGTCGCCAATCTCAAATTTCCCCGCCGCCCCGGAAACTGCGCGCAATCGGGGTGGTCCCGGTCTGCGCGGCCGCGGATTGCATCAGCAACAGCAAAGCGAAGCGGCAATGTCGCATGGTGGAAGCAGCGATGATGACGTGCCGGAATACAAAACGCGATAAGCTGGACGGGAAGTCCCTTTCGTGAGGAGAAATGAATGAACAAAAAAATCGCAGTTACACTGGCGCTGGGCGCCGCATCGCTGATTACTGTGTGGAATCTGGCCGCGCAGGATAAGGCCGCTCCGTCGGCGTCACAGATCCTGAAGGGTGGTTACACGCGTATCAAGACCAACTTCATCAAAGCTGCGGAGAAAATGCCGGAAGAGAACTACAACTTCAAGCCCGCCGAGGGGATTGAAACCTTTGGCCAGCGCGTTGCCCACATCGCCAACCAGATGGGCACCTGCTCCGGCATCAACGGTGCCCGCAAGGCCAGCAGCGCGGTCGGCAAGACGTCCAAGGCCGATCTTGTGGCAGCACTGAAAGAGTCATTCGACGAGTGCGACAAGTCATTCGATGCATTGACGGACGCGAACGCCATGGAGTCGGTTGCGGCCGGCCGCGGCATGCAGCCCCGCATTAACTCGCTCTACGGCATCGTCGTGCATGCCAATGAAGTCTACGGCGCCATGGGCGTTTACATGCGCGTCAAGGGCCTGGTTCCTCCGTCCAGCGAAGGTCGTTAACGAACCGGCGGAGGGGAGAATGGCTCACCTCCGCCTTCTTATGAAAGAGGCAGCGACAGACGCGATAGAATTATCGCGAACCCATGCGCCTCATCTCCCTGTTCGCCCTCACTGCGCTGCTTGCCGGCGCGGAAAAAATCCCCACGGATAAACTCCTCCGTCTGGCGCAACTGCATTCGCCGGATCTCGAACAGGCCATTCGCGAGACCTTTGCTGATCCGAAAGACGACAAGCTTGCAAAGGGCACCGCATACGCAGGCGAGCATGGCCAGTTTCTATTTGCCGTCCTATCCGATAAACAGCCGTTCCTCCAGGTGAATCAGACACGCCCTGAACCTGCTACGCGTGTCGGGGGACTCTGGGTTTATCAGGGACCGCTGAAACAGGGAACTTCCTACCGCTATTCCTGGATCGTCGATGGCAAAGTGATGGGTGGCGCGAATGATGTTGCATCATTCACGGAAGAATCTTACGCGCAGGCAGGCGTGCCGCAGGGCAAACTCAGCGAAGCCATCACCATCGAGAGTCAGCTTTACCCCGGTCTGAAGGCCCGCATGTGGTATTACGTGCCTGCCCAGTGGGATGGCAAGACGCCGCTGCCCATGCAGTTCTGGGGCGATGGGCAGTTCTATACGGCTAACCGCAATGACGCTTATCATCTGCTCGATACGTTCGATAATCTGTTCGCCGCAAAACGCATTCCGCTGATGGCCAATGTGTTTGTGGAGCCTGGAACCGCGCCGCAGCGCAATATTCGCTCGATTGAATACGACACAGTGGACGAAAGGTTTGGGCACTTTCTGCTGGAAGAAGTTCTGCCTGCGGTGGAGAAGCATATCCCGCTGCGCAAAGACGGCTACAGCCGCGCGTTGGCGGGCGAAAGCTCCGGCGGCATTTGCGCGTTTAACGCCGCGTTCCTGATGCCTGATCAGTTCTCCCGCGTACTGAGCTGGATTGGTAGTTTCGCGGCGCTGCAGACTTCCGACCAGCAGCCCACCGGCGGAGCCGCCTATCCCGTGATTGTGCGTCGAACGGACAGGAAGAATATTCGCGTGTGGCTGCAGGATGGAGCGGAGGATCAGGAAAATCCGCGCGCCGGCAGTTGGCCGCTCGCGAATATTCACCTGGCGAATTCGCTCAAACTGAAGACCTACGACTACCATTTTTCCTTCGGCGTCGGTACGCATAGCCAGCGCCAGGGGTCGGCCGAATTGCCGGAATCTCTTGTGTGGCTGTGGCGGGATTATGACCCTGCGAGGACCTCTCAGGAATTCACTCAGGAGCCGTCCGAGAAGGACAAGCCGATGTGGCGCGTTCTTCAGCTGAACCGGGAATAATTCTCACGGGATTTGTGGTAGCGTTAGCGAGGAGGGTACCCCATGGCATCAGCAGCACAGGCATTTGAATCGCCGGAAGCAGCACCGTCTCTACAGGAACGCATGGAAAAAAGGGCTTACGAGCTCTTTCAGGAACGCGGCGAACAGCATGGTTTTGAGGTGGAAGACTGGCTGCGGGCTGAGGCAGAACTCACTGCTCCGGCAAGCGAGCCGGCCGACGAGTATGTGGACGTGCTGGAGCCGATTGAATCGGCCTGACAAGCGTGACGATCACACTGGGTGCGACCTGGCGATTTTGTCGTTGAGTTGAATGCCAAAGCCCGGTGTGTCCGGAATCGCAATAGACCCGTGTTCGAAGCGCTCTGCAGGCGTGATGAGTTCCGAGCGCCAGTCGGTCTCACCCCACTGGAGTTCCAGAAGCCGGAAGTTTGCCATTCCCGCGCACACCTGCGCGGTCGCCGCTGTCGAAACCGGTCCACTCGGATTATGTGGGGCCACGGTCAGCCCGTCGGTCTTTGCCATCGCCGCAATCCGCGTCATCTCCAGGAGGCCGCCGCAGTGTTTCACGTCCGGCATGATCACATCCACCGCCTTATTCCGACACAACGCAGCGAAACCCCTGGTGCCGAAGAGCATCTCCCCGCCGGCCATCGGCTGCCTGATGGAACTGTGAATTGTGGCGGTTTCATCGGTCCGCTCCGGCGCTACAGGTTCTTCATACCAGGCCAGTTTGTAAGCTTCCATTCGTTTCGCCACGCTGATCGCCATCGGCACATCGAAGAAGCTGTGGCAGTCGATCATCACTTCAACGTCCGGGCCAACCGCGTCCCGCATCGCCGCGGCGCAGGCTATGCCGAGATCGACAGCCTTCCGGATCTCCTGAGGCGA
>JBBQDH010000316.1:0-6026 GCA_038319515.1 Bryobacterales bacterium | reverse complement strand
ATTACTGGCGGCGCGACGTGTCGACGGGGCTGAGCAGTTCTTCTCCCGCGCCATCGATTTTGGTTTCTCGAAAGTAGTGCCCGAAACCATGGAAAAGTGGGGGCATGAGAAGGTTCTTTCCGACGTGGTTTGGGTGGTACGGCGATATCGCCCGGATGTGATCATGCTGGGCTTCAGTGGCACGCCCGCGGATGGGCACGGACACCACCAGTCGTCGGCCATTCTGGGCAAAGAAGCCTTTGAAGCAGCGGCAGATCCGAAGCGGTTTCCTGAGCAGCTGAAATATGTTCAGCCCTGGAAGGCGGCGAAGCTGGTTTACGCAGGTGGTTTTGGGCGCGGCCCGGGCAATCCTCCGGCTGGTGGACGCGGCGGACGTGGCGGCACCCAGCCCCGGACGGCATCGTCGGCTCCCCCGCCCCCGCCGCCCGCCCCGCCAATTGCTCCGCCCGCTCCGGTCATCACATCCGGCTACAATCCGTTCCTCGGTTATACGTATGATCAGATCGCGTCCATCAGCCGCAGCCAACACCGCAGCCAGGGCTTCGGCAACATCGGCAATCCCGGCGGAGGGGGTGGTGGCGGAGGCCGCGGCGGTCAGGCCCCGGGTGCACCGGCAGCACCTCAGGCGGCAGCACCTCAGGCGACACCGCCTCCGCCGGCAGATCTCTTCGAAGGCATCGACCATTCCTGGAACCGGATTCCCGGTGGCGCCGCGGTGGCGACTATCCTTGATGAGGCGATCCGGGGGTTTGAGCCGGAACATCCGGAGAAGACAATTCCGGCCCTTGCCAAAGCACGTCCGGTCATCGCTGCCATCAACGATCCCCTGGCGAAAATCAAACTCGCGGAGCTCGACGAACTGGTAGCCAAATGCTCTGGCCTCTGGGCTGATGCCCAAGCGCCCCAGGCGGAAGTAACGCCGGGCGCGAAGGTCACGGTAACGACCACCGTTTACCCTCGCCTGCCGGTTGAAGTTCGTGTGCAGTCCATCCGCGCAGAAGGCGTCTGGAAGGCTGAAGAGACCTTCAAAATCAATCCTCGGCAGGGTGGAGGCGTGACCGGTGTGGCGGAACTGACCATCCCGGCCGCACAGCCCTGGTCGCAGCCCTACTGGCTGCAAAAACCTCCGATGGATGGCCGTTACACGGTCGACGACCAGATGCTGGCGGGCGTGCCGGAAAACCAGGTCCAGCAGGTCCGCATCCGGCTGACTGTAGCGGGGCTTGCCATTGAACTGCTGCGCCCCATTGAAAATCACTTCGCGGAACGCGCTGACCCGGAGCGGATTCGTCCGCTGACCGTGGTTCCCGCGGTTGCCGTGAACCTGACGAGTGGTGTGGCGATGTTCCCTTCCGCCGCCGCCCGCAAACTACAGTTCAGTATCAAATCCAACACCACGAAGGCCGGGGGCTCGCTCCGCCTCGATCTGCCGGCCGGGTGGAAAGCCGAACCCCGCACGCAGGCATTCGCCATGGAAGCCGCGGGCGAAATCCGCGAGATCAGCTTCGATGTCACTCCCCCGGCGAAGGACGCGACCGGAACCCTGCGCGCTGTCGCAACCGTCAATGGCAAGGAAATCGCGGTCGGCATGCAGACGATTTCCTATCCGCATATCCCGGTTGAAGTCCTCTTCCCGCCGTCCGAAGTGAAACTGGTGCGCGCCGATATCCAGGTGAGCGCCCGCAAGGTCGGGTACATCATGGGCGCGGGCGATGAGGTGCCGGAGGCCCTGCGGCAGATGGGACTCGAAGTCACCCTGCTCAACGATGCGGACCTGATGAAAGGAGACCTGGCCAGCTTCGATGCGATCATCGCAGGCGTCCGTTCCTACAACGTTCGCGCAGATCTCCGCGCCAATCAGGCCCGTCTGATGGACTACGTGAAGAACGGCGGCACCTATGTGGTGCAGTACATGAGCGGCGGCGTGCAGAATATTGGACCATATCCCATTACCATCCCCGCAGGCAACGCTTTCCGGGTCACAGTGGAAGACGCGCCAATGAATTTCACGCACGCCGACAGCCGCCTGCTGCAGGTGCCCAACCATATCGCCGCGAAAGATTTCGAGGGCTGGGTGCAGGAGCGCGGGCTGCTGTTTCCCACCGAATGGGATGCGAAATACGAAACGGTCTTCTCCGCGCATGACCCAGGGGAGAAGCCGCTCGAAGGCGGCGAGCTCTGGACCCGCTACGGGAAAGGTGTCTACATATTCAGTTCCTATACCTGGTTCCGGCAGTTACCGGCGGGCGTTCCGGGGGCGTACCGGCTCTTCGCGAATATGCTGAGCGCGAAATAAATGGTACTTTCGTAGACGAACCCTTTCTCTATGAAAACCCTACTCACAGTCACCACTGCGGCTATACTTCTGGCCACCGGCATCGCTTCCGCGCAGAGCCCCAAGGCAACAGCGACCGCTACGCTCAACGGGAAGGCCATCACCATCAACTACGCCGCGCCCTCCGTGCGTGGACGCAAGATCTTCGGCGAAGGCGGCCAGATCTCGAAGGACCCGAACTATCCCGTCTGGCGTGCCGGTGCGAACAACGCCACGGCGCTCCATACCGAAACCGATCTGGACATTGCTGGTGTCTCCGTTCCGAAGGGCGACTACACCGTCTATGTGAACGTGGCGAACCCGGACGCGTGGGAGCTCATCATCAACAAGCAGACCGGGCAGTGGGGTCTCACCTATGACAAAGGCCTGGATCTCGGTCGGGTCAGGATGACGATGTCCAAACCGGCGGCAACCATCGAAGTGATGAAGTTCACGCTGAGCGACGCAGGCGGCGGCAAGGGTAAGCTCGAACTGGCCTGGGACTCCCATGTCGCGTCCGTCTCACTCACTGCAAAGTAAACCCGCTGAACAAGGGCAAGGAGCTTCCTTTCGATGGCAATTACGTTCACTCTGAATGGCGGTAAGCAAACCGTCGACGTAAACCCGCAGACCCCGCTGTTGTGGGTTCTGCGGGATACTTTGGGACTGACCGGGACCAAGTTCGGTTGTGGCATGGCATTGTGCGGCGCGTGTACCGTTCACCTGAACGGCAATGCGATCAGGGCCTGCATCACCCCCATCTCCAGCGTCGCGGGCAAGACCATCACCTCCATCGAAGGACTCTCCGCCGACACCACGCACCCGGTGCAACAGGCGTGGATCGAAGAAGACGTACCCCAGTGCGGCTACTGCCAGTCGGGCCAGTTAATGGCTGCGGCATCTCTGCTTGCGAAGACGGCGAAACCAACCGACGCCGATATTGATGAGGCCATGCGCGGCAACATTTGCCGCTGCGGAACCTATACTCAGATCCGCAAAGCGATCCATCGGGCTGCGGCGATTCAAGCAGGGGTGAAGGCATGAGCGAAATCGTCAATCTGACTAACGGTGCCAATCGCCGGGACTTCCTCCGTACCGGTTCCGGGCTGCTGCTGGGTCTGTTTCTGCCTCAAAGCGCACGGCTTGCCGCACAGGGTTTTGGCCGGGGTGGCGGACCCGTCAATCCGAACGCATATATTCACATCGGCGCGGATGATTCGGTTACGTTCCAAATCACTAAAGCGGAAATGGGCCAGGGCACTGTCACTTCCCTGTCGCAGTTACTGGCCGAGGAACTCGATTGCGACTGGGCCAAAGTCCGCACCGAATTTGCTCCGGTTAACCCCGCGCTCTATGGCAATCAGGGTGTGTTCGGCAGCGCCAGTATCCGGACCACGTGGGCTCCGCTGCGGCAGGCCGGCGCTGCGGCACGCGCCATGCTGATTGAGGCGGCGTCGCAGAAGTGGAATGTGGACAAAGCGTCGCTCAGGACAGACAACGGCTTCGTGGTGAACCCCTCTTCCGGAGCACGCCTGAGCTACGGTAGTCTCTCGGAAACAGCGGCGAAACTTCCGGTTCCAACAGGTGTGCCGCTCAAGGATCCCAGGCAGTTCCGCATTATCGGCAAGTCCGTGAAGCGACTCGATACCCGCGCCAAGGTCAACGGCACCGCACAGTTCGGCCTGGACGCGAAAGTCCCGGGCATGGTTTTTGCCGTGCTGGCTCGCTGCCCCGTATTCGGCGGCAAAGTCGCCGGCTTCGATGCTTCGAAAGCCCGGGCTGTACCCGGCGTGAAGAACGTGGTGCAGGTGCCGCAGGGCGTCGCCGTGATTGGCGAAAACACCTGGGCTGCCATGCAGGGCCGAAAAGCTCTCGAAGTGAAATGGGATGAGGGGCCTGTCGCGAATGTGAACAGCGCCGGCATCCGCGCCATGTTTGCAGAAGCGGCTACGCAACCGGGCACGGTCGCGAAGAAGACCGGCGATGCCGCGCAGGCTCTCTCGTCCGCGAGAAAGAAGATTGAAGCAATTTACGAAGCGCCCTACCAGTCACACTCCCCCATGGAGCCGATGAACTGCACGGCGGTGGTGCATGCCGACAGTTGCGAAATCTGGGCACCAACCCAGATGCAGTCCGGTGGACGCTCCGCGGCGGCTCAGATTACCGGCCTCAAGCCCGAACAGGTCAAGCTCAATACGCTGTTCCTTGGCGGGGGTTTCGGTCGGCGCGGGAGCGTGGACTATCTTTCCGAAGCGGTTGAAGTCGCAAAGGTGATGCCCGGTATACCGGTGAAGCTCACATGGTCGCGTGAAGACGACATGCAGCACGATCTTTATCGCCCGGCCTCGTACGTGAAGTTCGCGGGCGGCGTCGATGCCGATGGCTGGCCCGTGGCGCTGACCGCGAATGTCGCCTGCCCTTCGTTCTTCGGCGGACGACCCGGCGCGGTGGACTCCACCGCCGTCGAAGGCATCCACACCCTGGAATACACTATTCCGAACATCCACATCGATTGGCGCAAATCAGACCCCGGCATCCCCACCACGTTCTGGAGGGCCGTCGGCTATACGCAGAACACCTTCTTTGCGGAGGGATTCATCGACGAACTGGCCGCAGCCGGCGGAAAAGATCCGGTGGAACTGCGCCGCCACCTGCTGGGCAATTCGCCCCGCCTGCGTGGCGTGCTGGACCGCGTGGCGGAAAAATCGAATTGGGGCAAGCCTGCGGCGGGCCGGCATCAGGGCGTGGCGCTGGTCAACAACGTCGGCAGCTTCACCGCCATGGTGGCCGAAGTCTCAGTCGACAAGGGCAAGCTCAAAGTTCACCGGGTGGTCTGTGCCGTCGATTGCGGACACGTGGTCAACCCTGCCATCATCGTGCAGCAGATTGAAAGCGGCATCGTCTACGGTCTTTCCGCGTCCCTGAAAGGCGCGATCACCATCGACAAAGGCCGCGTACAGCAGAGCAATTTCAATAATTACGAAGTGCTGCGCATTGATGAAATGCCGCAGATCGATGTGCATATTGTGGAGACGGACAACAACCCTGGCGGCATCGGGGAAGCTTCGGTTCCACCGCTCGCGCCTGCCATTGCAAATGCCATCTTCGCGGCCACCGGCAAGCGGATTCGCAGCCTGCCAATCCGGCCACAGGACCTCACATGACAAAACCCTTAATTTGCTTCGTTGCCATGTCCGCCTTCGCCGCGGACGTCACCGGAAAGTGGACAGCCGGCTTCGATACTCAGGTTGGCCGGCAGAATTAAAAATATGAGTTGCAAGGTGGAAGGATTGAAAGTCACCGGCAAAGCCTCCAGACATTCGCGTTGAATACACCGGAGCTATCTGCGGGGATGAGATTCAGTTCATGCGTAAAGTAGCGGATTTCGCCACCGAAGAACTCTCCGCGAAACGCTCCAGGCAACAAAAAAACGGGGGCTGACCATTCCAGGTCAGCCCCCGTTTCTATTACTGAATTAACAGCGAAAGACTACCAACGCTTCCGGTCGCCGCCATAGCCGCCGCCACCGCCACCACTGCGGTTACCGCCGCCACCACCGCCACCACCACGATAGCCGCCACCACCGCCACCGGCGGTCTTGGGCTTCGCTTCATTCACGTTCAGGGCGCGACCGCCCACTTCGTAGCCATTCATGGCGGCAATGGCGCGTTCGCCTTCACCGTCGTCGCTCATCTCGACGAAACCAAAACCA
>JBBQDH010000315.1:0-6042 GCA_038319515.1 Bryobacterales bacterium | reverse complement strand
GTTGCGCTTCTACAATTGGACATGCCCTTCCATGGTCATCGCGAACTCTCACTGGAAAGTCGTCGTGCGGAGTAGATGGCTACCCTGATCCTGACGCAGGGTGGCGATCCGTTCGACGCGCCCTCCATTAGGGAAGTGTATCTGGAGCAGCACGAAGAAGCGTTCGATTTCGCGGCGCGGCTTTTGAATGACGAGTTTGATGGGGTGATTCTGCTGACCGGCGTGGGCACGAAGCTGCTGTGGAAGACGATCCTGACCCGATATGAGGAAGCGGATCTGAAGGCCGCGCTGCAGCGCCTGACGGTGATTGTTCGCGGGCCGAAGCCTTCGGCGGCGATTCGCGAGATCGGGATGGTTCCGAATGTGCAGGTGCCGGAGCCGAATACCTGGCGGGAATTATTGGTCACTATGGAACCCCGACCGGAAAAACGCGTCGCGCTGCAGGAGTACGGGAAGTCCAATCCAGAGCTCATCGCGGGGCTTCAGGCGCAAGGGCGTACGGTCTCGCCAGTGCGGATTTACGGCTGGGACTTGCCTGTCGATAGGGCTCCGCTGCGGGAAGCTGCGGCGCGTCTGGCGACTGGTCAGGTGGATGTGGTGCTGCTCACGACTTCGATGCAACTGGTGAATCTGATTCGGATTGCAGAGGAAGAAGGGATCGCAAAACAGGTTCGCGATGCCCTGGCAGCCTGCTTTATCGGCTCTATCGGCCCGACTACCACGGAAACGCTGGAAGACTACGGCTTGAAGGCCACGTTCGAACCGAGCCATCCGAAGATGGGTCTGCTGGTCAATGAGGCGGCGTCAATGAGCCGCGCCGGCTGACCGGGCCCAATAAAAGGAAAAGGGCGTCTTTCCTTCCTCGCGGAAGAAAAAACGCCCCCAACCACCTGGCGGACTGATCTGGACTAGAAGTACAGTCTCAGACCCATGGTGATCAAACGCGGGCCATACTGCGGGCCAGTGGAGCGCCCGAAGTTGGCGTTGCCTACGGTGCCGTTCACACCGAAATTGGTCTTGTTGAACGGATTGAAGGCGTCGGCACGAAGCTGCAGCCGAACCTTGGTACCGTCGCCGGTAGGCCACAGGCCAACCTGCTTCACGATCGCAATGTTGTCGATCAGAACCGGGGGCTGGCGGAAACGACCGTTGTATTGCGACGAAGTTCCGAACGAGAACTGCGACGGGATGGAGAACGGCGCAGAGTTGAAATACAGGCTGCCGGGGTTATTCGGGTCGAGCGTGTCACGGCTTTGGCCTGTCAGCAACTGGCCACCATTGGCGTTGCACATGCGGGCACTGGTGAACAGCACACCGTTGCCCAGCGTGTTCGGGCAGACGAGGCTCAGCAGAGCGCCGCTGCGGTAGTTGTGGGTGTCTGAGATGGTCCAGTTGCCGACGATTGTATTCACCAGACGTCCGTGGCCACCGAGGAAGCGCTTTCCGTTCCCGAACGGCAGATCATAGCTGCTCAGGAAGTTGAAGACGTTCGGCAGATCGAAGGGCAGATACGACTTCGGCTGGGTCAGGTTGTAGAAGTCCTGCGGATATACCTGGCTTTGCGAGAAGATCTGGCGGAAGGTGAGCAGGCCCAGAGTCTTCGAACGAACGTACGACGCCTGGAACTGCCAGTCGCCGAACCGGCGAACCACTTTCACCGTGGCGGCTTCATACCAGGTTTTTCCCTGACCGCTGTTGCGGCTCCAGACGTTCAGATATTGAGGGAAGGGCCGCAGGGACTGGGCCAGCGTACCGCCATCGGGGAAGTTCGCGTAGGGCTTCTTGAAGCCGGCTGCAACAACCAGGGGATCGCTGATTTGTCTCTGCAGCAAACCCTGCTGTCCCAGATACAGATACGACGGATTCACCTGGTTCAGATCGACGGTGGAATTCAGACCCCGTCCGCGATTGCCGGAATATTCCACTTCGATGAGGAAACGTTTCACTTCGCGCTGGACGCTGAAGCTCCAGTTGTAGACGCGCGGAGCTTTGCCGAACGTGGGTCCCAGGTAGTCAACAGACAGGCCGTTGCCGACGTTGGGGCTCAGGAACGGAGGCGGCTGGTAGCCGGCGGGTTTCGGTATGCCACCGTCCCACTGGAAGGGAGCGGTGAGGCCATTCGAGACCTGAGCGAACGATCCATTGGCTCCGAGTGTGCAGCCGCATCCACCATTGCTGGTGGCCTGATAGAAGATGCCGAAGCCGCCGCGGAACACGGTTTTCTGATTCATGGCATAGGCGAAGCCGGCGCGCGGCCCGATGTTGCTGTAGTCCGTCGGCCAGAAGCGGTTCACGCCGAGGCGGTTCGGGCCGCTGCCGGGGAAAACGTAAGCGCCCGGGGCATTATTTGCAGCCGGATTCGGAGCCGTCAGGTTGACTGATCCCATGGTCGGTGCGGACCAGTTCAGCGGGACTTCGTAGCGGAAGCCGAGATTCAGCGTCAGCTTGGGCTTGATCCGCCAGTTGTCCTGGAAGAAGAAGTCGTAATACTGGTAAGTAATGTGCGCATCCTGCACGGGTGTGGCGGCTGCACTGGCGGCATCGGGCAGGCCCAGCAGGAAGCTGGCGAAAGAGTTGCCGCTGGTTGCGGTTGCCGCAGGGTTGGCTGTTTCGTTGCGCGCGAAGGTGTAAAGACCGTTGGTGGTCGCCAGATCGTGGCTAAACGTCTGTGGACGCCGGTAACCGCCGCCCATCTTGAATTCGTGCTTGCCTTTGACTACCGTCAGGGCCGAATCGAGCTGGGGCGTGTAGTTATCCTGACCGCCGTTATTCACCTTGCCGTCTGCGCGGCCCCAGTTGGTGTAGCCGTCGGTCGCCGCGAACGAGATATACGGGGTGGAATCGGAATCGCCGGTCAGGCCGGGGAAGCCGACTTTCGACGCGAACCCACCCTGCGCCGCCACCTGCCACAGCTGGACCGTGGTGGAGTAGCCAAATGTGGTGTGCAGCAGCACGGTGGGGGAGAAGACCCAGTCGTGGTTGATGCGGTAGATGTGCGGTTTCTGGAACTGATTGCCGAGAGCGGTGCCGAGCGGGCCTTTGAAATCCCCGACGGAATCGGTCAGCTGCTTGTCCCAGGACTGGAAGTACGCGATGCGATGCTTGTCGTTGAAATTATGGTCAATTTTAAACGCGTACACGTGGTCGATTACGTGGGCGGTATTGACGAACGAGTGATTGTTCGTGAGAGCCGGTCCGGTTGGAGCCTCGATGAAGGGCAGGATATTGCCCGAGATCTTGCTGAAGCGGCTGGAAGGAATGATATTGCCGGTGAACGGCGTGCGGGTTGCCGTCGAGCCGGCGCCCACGGTGGTGGTGGGATCGTAGATCACCTGCGCGATACCGCTGAAGTTGCCCTGGACGAGAGCCGAGCCAGGCACAGTGTTCACGATGGAAGTCGGGCTTACCGGACGAAGATCGTGATCGCTGGAGAAATAAAAGAAGGTCTTGTTTTTGCCGTTGTAGATTTTGGGAATCCAGACCGGTCCGCCGACGCCGCCGCTGGTGGCGTTCAGGCGATCTTTGGGGCGGAAGCCAGGCTTGTTATTGCGGTTCTGATTGACGCTCCAGCCCGCTGCGTTCCAGATGTCGCGGCGCATATTGTAGGCCCACGTTCCGTGCAGGTCGTTGGCTCCGGAGCGGGTGGTGAAGATTTCGACACCACCGCCGACGCGACCGTATTCGGCTGTGTAGGTACCGGCCAAAAGCTTCACTTCGCTGAAAGACTCAGCCGATGGCGGGTTAAACACCGTGCCGCCCGATTCCGGGATCACGTTGCTGGTGCCGTCAATGAGCTGTTCGCGCGCGCGCCCCGTGGAGCCGGAGATGCTGGTTTCAGCGCCCGAGTTCACACCGGCCATGAAGCCGAGAAACGCCGAAGGGTTCTGCAGCCCGCCTGACCAGAGTGGCAGGGTGCGGTACATCTTGGGAGTCAATGTCTGGCCGCGTTCGCTGGTTTCTGTGTCGAGGAGCGTCTGGCCGGCGCTGACTTCCACGCTCTGCTTGACATCGCCGATTTCCAGTTGCAGGTCGAGCGCCTGGCGCTGTGCAATGAAGATCTGAATTTCGCTGCGGATCAGCTTCTTGAACCCGGCTTTTTCAGCCGTGATGGTCCAGATACCGGTTTGCAAGTTGGGGAATACGTAGAGCCCGGCTTCGGAAGAAACTGTGTGGAGTGTCACGCCGGATGCGACGAGTGTGGCGTCGATGGTTGTGCCCGGAATGGTGGCATTATTGATATCCACTACGTTTCCGGAGAGCGACCCCGTTTGGGCCTGTCCCCATGCGATGGAGCATGTCAGCCCGAACATCAGGAGGGGAGCCAGGGCGCGTCGAAGAGCGCGTTGCGGGGCACGTTGCGGGCTTGGAACTTCTGTCATTATTATCACCTTATGTGGAGCGAGATTACTGGCACTATATTTCGTTCCCGTTACTAAAGTCAAGGCGTTTGGGGCAGGGCGTAGGCCACGTAGACCCCGCCCGATACGCCACCCCGTCCGCTCTTGCCGCCTGTCGCGTGAATCACTATGTACTGCCGGCCCGCAATCTGGTAGGTTATCGGTGTCGAATTGCCTGCGAGGGGCAAAGTTGTCTCCCAAAGCAGCTTTCCGTTGTGCTTGTCGAAGGCGCGGAATTTTTTGTCAAAGTTTGTAGCACCGATGAAAACCAGGTCTCCGGCGGTTACGATGGGGCCGCCGTAATTTTCGGTTCCGGTGTTCTTTATGCCTTTCGCGGCAAGGTCGGGATACTCGCCGAGCGGGATTTTCCAGGCATACTCTCCGGTGTTGAGATTGATCGCGTTCAGCGTGCCCCAGGGAGGCGCCACGGCGGGGTAGCCATCGGGGTCGAGGAACTTGTGGTAGCCAGTGAAGCGGTATTTCGGTCGCGTGGGGGAGGGGGCACTGCTCTCCAGCTCTTTCGTTTCACCGCTCAGCAGGTACTGCGAGAGGGAGGCGACTTCTTCGGGCTTCAGGCCGGGGAACGAGGGCATGCGCCCGGCCCCGCTGCGAATCACCGCGTTGATCTCGTCCGCGGTCTTTCTGCCCCGCAAGTCTGTCAGCGCGGGGATGGAAGGCGGCGCACCCAGCAGCGCGTCTCCGTGGCAGCCCGCGCAACTGGTGAGATACGTTTGGCGACCGGAGTTTCCGGTTGCATTGGCGGCCAGGCTGGAGGTCCAGGCGACATCGTTCGCGTTTACATAGAGGATACCGGTTTGGGGATCGTATGCTGATCCGCCCCATTCGGCGCCGCCGTCAAAACCGGGCATGATCACGGTTTCTTTACCGGTGGTGAAGGGGACGAACTGACCGGCGCTGCGGAAGGCTTTGAACTGATCGAGCGCCCACTGGTGCATCGCAGGCGTGCGGTTGGTGAGCATGTCTTCCGTCAGAATCTGGCGCGAGAATGGCGCGGGTTTGGTGGGCAGCGGTTGTGTGGTGGCGGCGACTTCACCGGGAACGTCACTGGCCGGATAGGCCTTGTACTCCACCGGGAAGAGGGGCTTGCCCGTGGCCCGCTCGAACACATACACGAAGCCCTGCTTGGTGGTTTGGGCAACCGCGTCGATCAGCTTGCCTTCGCGCCGGACCTGGACCAGAGTTGGTGGGGAAGGGAAGTCGCGGTCCCAGATGTCGTGTTTGACGGCCTGGAAGTGCCAGATGCGCTGGCCGGTTTCAGCGTTCAGCGCCAGCAGGGAGTTCGCGAAGAGGCCGTCGCCGTGGCGGTCCGCGCCGTAGAAGTCGCTGGCGGCAGAGCCGGTGGGGGCGAAGACGATGCCGCGCCGGGTATCGACGGCCATGCCCGGCCAGTTGTTGGCTGCGCCGGTGTAGGTCCAGGCATCTTTTGGCCAGGTTTCGTAGCCGAACTCGCCGGGGTGGGGAATGGTGTGGAATTGCCAGCGCAGTTTGCCGGTGCGAACGTCATAGGCGCGGATGTCGCCGGGGGGCGCGGGGAGCGATTCGGGAAGTCGCCCGCCCGTGATCAGCAGGTCTTTGTAAATGATGCCGGGTGTAGTGAGGACGACCGATTGCTTCTCGGGATCGC
>JBBQDH010000314.1:0-6046 GCA_038319515.1 Bryobacterales bacterium | reverse complement strand
CGAGATGAGCTGCGGGTTCAGATTGGAAAAGTCGTTGGAAGGCGAGACCACGTTCGCCGCTACGTTGGTATTCAGCGTGGCGATCAAAATCGCCACCAGCGCCACCAGCGCGATTGCCGGCTGGTGAAAACGCCCGATCAGCACCACCGGATCCCAGATCGGTTCCCCGAACAGAACAACCGAAGCCGACGTCACGGCCACTCCGATGAATGAATAGAGCGTCATGGCAGCGGGCAGTCCCAGAGCCTGCCCCAGTGCCTGCGCCTTCTGGCTTTTCGCGTAACGTGTGAAATCAGGAATGTTGAGCGCGACCGTGGCCCAGAAGCCGACCATGGCAGTCAGGCTGGGCACGAAAAACTTCAGAAATTCGCCGGTAGTCCGGAACTTACCCGGGGTGCTCAGTACTGGTCCAAACCCGCCCGCCTTGCCCGTAATCCAGAAGAGCAGCAGCAATCCCACGCCCAACATGAACGGTGCGCCAATCCCCTCCAGCACCCGAATCGTTTCGATCCCGCGCCACACCACCGCCATGTTCAGCAGCCAAAATGCCCCAAAGCAGATCCACACAAACGAGGGGCTGGAAGCCGCGGGCCACAGAATCTGCAGCATGGAATGAATGGCCTGCCCGCCGATCCACGTCTGGATCCCAAACCATCCGCACGCCACCAGAGCCCGAAGAACTGCCGGCAGGTTCGCGCCCCGAACGCCAAAAGACGCCCGCACGAAGACCGGGAACGGAATCCCGTATTTCGTGCCCGCATGCGCATTCAGCAGCATCGGCGCCAATACAATCAGGTTGCCCAGCAGGATAGTGCCAACCGCCTGCCACCAGTTCATCCCGCCTGCGATGAGGCCTGAAGCCAGCATGTAGGTGGGGATACAAACGCTCATCGCCACCCACAGCGAAGCGTAGCTGTAGACACCCCATGTGCGCTTGTGGGCCGGTACCGGAGCCAGGTCTTCGTTGAAGAGTCCCGGGTCCCGCAGCGGGTGCAGTTCGGCGCTTGCGCTCATGGGGAGATTCTCCCACAGACAGAACCAGGCCGTTGGTTTTTGGCCGCCTGCCCGATTGCCCCTGTAAAAACCTGCCGGCGGCAAGACCGCCAACGCCACCGTGCCTGACTAAACCAGTTCTTCCTTCTTCGCGTCCCACTTCATGGTCCGCCCCGTCCGGTAGCTCTCCACCGCCATTCGGCACGCGATCGACACCCGATAACCCACTTCAAACGGGCAGTTCGTCTCTTTCCCACTCCGCACGCAGTCCAGAAAATTCTGCATGTGCGCGCGCGGCTGCGTCGGCGTCTGGCCCAGCACTTCCACTCCGTCCGGACGATTCACTTTCTGCGGTAAATACCGAATCTGCTGACCCTTCGAAATCGTCCCGTCCGTGCCCAGCACATCCTCGGTGGACCCCAGCTGATTGTTCCCGAACGCCGAATCCCAGCTGAACAAAATCTCCTCGGGATGCACCATCGAGACACTCATCGTGTCCGGCACTTCCCGCCCGTCTTTCCACAGGTAAATGCCGCCGGTCATGTTCACCGCCTGCGGAATGTGCAGGCCCATCACCTTGTACCAGAACGCAATCTGGTGGCACATGTTCTCATACACGTTGCCGCCCGAATAATCCCAGAAATACCGCCAGTTGATATACCGCTCAGCATCAAATTCGTGCTCCGGAGCCCCGCCCAAAAACGACTTCCAAAGCACATTCTCCGGCGTCATATCCGGATAAACCGGCCGCGCCCACTGCGGTTTCCCGTGCGGCGTGTTGCGGTACATGTGGCCATGGATCGCCGTGATTTTTCCCACCGTTCCGCTCGCCAGATAATTCGCCGCATCGGTCACCTGGCCCGAAGAGCAACTCTGGTGCCCAATCTGCACCGTCCGCTTCCCGGCCTTCTCATACGCCGCCCGCATCGCCTTCGCGTGCTCCACCGTGAACGCCATCGTCTTTTCCTGGTAGACATGCTTGCCGGCGTCAAGCGCCGCTGTAAAGTGCTCGGCATGCAGGTGCTGAGGGGTGGCGATCAGCACCGCGTCAATCGACCTGTCTTCCAGCAGATGCCGGTAATCCAGATAGGTTTTGGCATCGGGTGCAAGCTTCTTCGCGTCTTCCAGGCGCCGCGTGTAGATATCGGCAAACCCCACAAACTCCGTATTCGGGCAACCAATTGCCTCGCGCGCAATCTGCGTCCCCCGGTCGCCAATCCCGATAATTCCCAGCCGGATCCGGTCGTTCGCGCCCATCGCGCGTCCTGTCGCCAAAGTGCCGGCGAGACCGGTCGCGACGTTGCCTAAAAAGTTTCTGCGTGTCTGCATGGGAGTTACCATTAAGTATAGTGTTCAAACGAGTCATCTGGATTGTCCTCGACTCCGTTGGCGTGGGCGAAATGCCCGACGCAGCGGCTTATGGCGACGTCGGCAGCGACACCCTGGGAAACATTGCCCGTCTGCGCGGCCTCCACCTTCCCCATCTCTGCGCCCTCGGCCTCGGCAATCTGAAGCCCATCCCGCAACTGCCGAAAGCCGCTTCGCCTGAGGGGTCTTACGGGCGTTGCACCCTCGCCTCGCCCGGCAAAGACACCACCACCGGCCACTGGGAAATGGTCGGCGTGCATCTTGACAAGCCTTTCCCGCTCTTTCCCAACGGTTTTCCGCCTGCAATCATGCGGGAGTTTGAAGACCGCATTGGTCGTTCCACTCTCGGTAACAAAGCGGCCTCAGGTACTGAAATCATCGCCGAACTGGGTGAGCAGCACATGGAATCCGGCTCCCCGATTGTCTACACCTCTGCTGACAGCGTGTTCCAGATCGCCGCTCATGAGGAAGTGATCCCGCTCTGGGAACTCTACCGCATGTGTGAGATCGCCCGCGAAATTCTGTCCGGTCCCTACGAAGTGGGTCGCGTTATCGCGCGACCGTTTGAAGGCGAGCCCGGGGCTTTCAAACGCACCACCAACCGTCACGACTACGCAGTCCCGCCCCCGCGCGGCATCCTTCTCGATCAACTGGAAGCGCAGAACGTGAAGGTTTTCAGCGTCGGGAAGATTTTCGATGTGTTCCTGGGGCGCGGCATCACGGACCATGTCCTGACCAAATCGAATGCCGACGGCATGCAAAAAACCCTCGAAGCGACGGCCGAGTTCGAAGGTGGCCTGATCTATACGAATTTGGTCGATTTCGACCAGCAGTACGGCCATCGCAATGATGTGGAAGGCTACGGCGCCGCGCTCGAAGAGTTTGACCGCTGGCTCCCGGAATTCCGTGCCGCTTTACGCCCCGACGATCTCGCCATTCTGACCGCCGACCATGGCTGCGACCCCACCACCCCCTCCACTGACCACAGCCGCGAATACACCCCGCTGCTGGTCTTCGGCCCGAACGTGCGGCCGGGCGTGGACCTCGGCCTGCGCGGCACCCTGAGTGATATCGGGCAGACCGTGGCGAATATTTTCAATACTTCGATCTCGAAAGGAATTAGTTTTTTACCCGATATAACATGAGAAAACCTTTGATGGCCGGCAACTGGAAGATGTACAAGACGCCCGCCGACACACACACATTCTTTGAGATCTTCAAGCCTCTGGTCGCCGCTGCATCCCACTGCGATATCGCCATCTGCCCGCCGTTTCCGAACCTCTACGCGGCGGTCCTCGAAACGCAGGATTCCAACATCGGCATCGGTGCGCAGAACCTCTATTGGGGCAAGGAAGGCGCGGTCACCGGCGAAGTTTCCGGACACATGTTGCAGGCCACCGGCTGCCGGTACGTGATCATCGCCCACTCGGAACGCCGACAGTATTTCGGCGAGAGCGAGCCGGAAGTGGTACGCAAAATTGAAGCCGCGCTGGAATTCGGCCTCACGCCGATTGTGTGTGTCGGGGAACGTCTGGAAGAGCGCGAATCCGGTCGCACCGAAGAAGTGCTGGGCATGATGTTCGACGGCGGGCTCGCGCCCCTCACGCCGGAGCAGGTCATGAAGGTTGTCATCGCCTATGAGCCTGTTTGGGCCATCGGCACCGGCAAGACTGCTACCCCTGAAATCGCCGAGGATGCTCATCGGTTTCTGCGCTCCAAAGTGGCCGCGAAGTTTGGCCCTGACGCGGCGGCCGCAGTCCGTATCCTCTATGGCGGCAGCGTGAAGCCGGACAACGTTGCAAGGCTGATGTCGGAAGCGGATATCGACGGAGCTCTGGTCGGCGGAGCGAGTCTTGATCCCCAATCATTCGCCGCCATATGCTGCTTCTCCTCCTAACCCTGCTGGCGCAGGATCCGAACGCCCGTCGCGTCGCGGTCGGGGAACTGGCGCAGGGCCGACAGGCCCGTAATTACGCCGGGATGCTGCGGTCGGAGAAAGACGGGGTCGTTCGTGCCGGCATTCACGAGGCGATCGGTCGTGCCTCTCCAGCTTCCGATGACGCCGAGCCCCTGCTCGTCAGCGGCCTTTCCGATCCCGACCCGGCGACCCGGGCGGGAGCCGCCCGTGGTCTTGAGAACCTGTTCCGGCTCAACAAAAATCGTCGCCCCGCTCCGGCCACCAGCCTCGCTCTCCACGCGGCGGTGGCGGCCAACCGGGGGGAGGAAATTCGCGAACTGCTCCTCATGACAATGAACACGGTCAAGGATCGGGACGCGACGACCCTTTCGATAGCCCTCAAAGATGCCAGCCCGCAGGTGCGCCGTCTGGCCGTGCTCGGCACGGGCAAATGGGTTAACGACCGGGACCCCATCGTGCAATACGCAGCCCTCAAAGCCGAACCCACCTGTGATCGCGCCGCGGCTGCTCTCAGCAATCGCAGCGACCATGTCGCGCTGCTTGCCATCGACCTGCTGGGCACGCTGAAGTGCAACGCAAAGCTCATCACCCCACTCGCCGCGAGTAAATCCTGGCGCACCCGCGCTCATGCAGTGGTTTCCCTTGCTCGGGTGGGCCGCCCGGAAGGTCTGGACGCGATCAAGGCCGATCCCATCTGGCAAGTGCGTGTCTATGCTGCCAAAGCGGCAGTGATCCTGAAGGATTCTGAAACCCTGGCCCTTCTCGCTCACGATGCCTATCCCAATGTCGCCATCGAAGCGATGACCACCTCTGAAGACGCCACACGGGCACTCTCCTCAGAACACTACGGACTCGTCCTGGCCGGTGCCAACAAGCTGAAGAATGCGCCCGATCTGAAGGCGCGTCTCCCCCAACTTCTCGCCGCGTACAAGCGCCTGACGGCCGAAGGCGCCATCACCCGGCGTGACCCGCGAGTCGCCCTGCTCACCCGCATCAGCGAAGTGAGTGACCCTTCCACTAATGGCATCCTGCAGGCTGCACTGAGTGACCACGATCCCAAAATCGCCGCCATCGCCGGGAAAACCCTGAACCAACCTGCGCAAACCACCCAACTCCCGGTTCCCCCCGCCGCGCCCGCCGTCGGCCCCGCTAAAGCCCGCATCACTCTGCACGGCCTCGGCGTTATCACCGTTGACCTTCTCAGCGACGACGCCCCCGCAACCGTCGCCACCTTTGTGCAACTCGCCGAAGCGGGCAAATACAACGGCCTCACCTTCCACCGCATCGCCGCGAATTTCGTCATCCAGGGCGGCAGCCCCGGAGCCGATGAATACGACCCGCTCTCCCGCGACTTCATGCGAGACGAGCTCGGCTTCGCCCGCAATGCGCGCGGAACCATGGGCATCTCCACAAGAGGCCGCGACACTGGCGACGCCCAGATCTACTTCAACCTGGTCGACAATTTTAATCTGGACCGCAACTTCACTGTCTTCGCCGTTACGAGTCAGGGTTTGGAAGTGATGGACCGCGTGCAGGAAGGCGATGTGATTGAGAAGGTGGAGATTATTCGGGGCAAACTCTAAACAAGGCAATTTACCCACATTTCATGAATAGCGCATATTGCCGGCTAGCAGGCTGCTGAAAAACTCCTGGCGTCTAACTTGTTTATTTGCAATCCTGGAGAGATGCGAGGCAGCGACAATCAGCAGTCGGAGTTATTCAGTTACGGACGAACCGAGGAGCGTATCCCGGAAAAGCATCCGCTAC
>JBBQDH010000313.1:0-6062 GCA_038319515.1 Bryobacterales bacterium | reverse complement strand
CTGAATTCTGAATCGAGCCATTCGACGGCAACGCCTGTTCCCCAGTCGTCACTTAGCACTCGTTTTGGATTGCTGTCGATATCCTCGATGAATTCGTGGAGCTGAAGTTGTGGTACGCCCTGGTCTACCGCCGCGAAGTATCGAACCACCGCCCACAGGGACGCTGCCCACCACTGGGGCATCCTTGATGAAACGGACATCATCCCCACCCAGAGCATCGCTCGACCGAAGTTCACGGCTGAGATCTGGGTCGGCTGCGGAAACGGGCACTGCTTGCGAAATACCGGGCTGGCGGTGGTCCAACTTTGCTGGTCTATTCGGATCGCAACATTCTTTGTCAATTTGGGCCCTCTGGCATTACTGGTTTTCGGCTTCGTCCGCGAACATTGGCAGGTGACGGTCTTGGGGCGTGGCCGCATTCTCGCTACGTTTCGGTTTGGTAGGTTTCGCAGTGGCCTTCTCTGCTTCAGCTCTCGTGTGGTTCAGCGCCAGCAGGCGGCGGAGGAGTTCCTTGCGCGCGGCTGGGCTGATGGTGTAGCGGACGCGGTCGTTTTCGGCGAGAGTTTCGACTTCGTAGAAGTCGTGGTCGAGGGGGAGGGTCTGCCAGCCGTAGGCGTCGCGGATGGCGAGGTCGAGTTCGACGTGGCGGCCGCGAGACCGTGCGCAAACTCGTGAAAGACGAACCTGACGTGTTAAAACTTCGAATCGGCAAGAAGAAGGCAAATACCAGATACAGCGTGCCTGAGTCGGTCGCGCGGCGAATTCACACGCGATTGCTAAACGTTGTTGTGTGAACTTTCGGCTCCGTGCGGCCGCTTCAACCAGCAGGAATCGGTAAACTCCCATCGCGGTTTAGCCTAGTCTAGTCTATACAGACTAAAAACCGATTAAAAAAACTGCCCCGATGTGCACGGCAGCAACGCGCTGCGTACATACAGTACAGTGCTGTATGTAAATCGAGCGACTCATCGACCATAGTTAATTTAGTCGACTGGCCGTTTTCGGCGGGAGTATTCCTGGCGGTTATCGGTTTTTCTATGCGGTTCTTGCGGGTAACGCGATGAGCTTCGGTTTTGGTTTGTCATCGAATGCATCCTGCAAGATCTTGGTCAGGCGCGCCTGCCGTTCCGGGACCCACCGCGCGTAGTGTACGCGGATCGTCTTTTCGTCATCCCCGAGTAAATCCGCCACATCCGCGAGCGACACGCCACGCTGGAGCAGTATCCGGGCGAAGGTGTGCCGAAAGCGGTGCGGAGTCGGAGTCTCGTCGAACTTCCCCGCGAGCTCAAATACCTTGTTGACCTTGCGACGCCAAAGATCCGTGACAGTATCCAGACGTTCGGATTTTCCGACCATGAACGGAGTGTGCCCGTGCCGTTTCGCGCGTGCGAACAGGCGATTGCATAGCCAATCCGGAATCCAGGTAAATACGTCTCCGCCATTCTTCTTGGCACGAAGGAAAACCTCGTTACCGCGCAGTCTTTCCATATCGAAAAGCGCAGCATCGGAAATTCGCAGACCGGTGTAGGCAAGGAGCCAAATGAAGTCTTTGGTGTCATCCCCCGCCCACGTGCCGTGTGTCGCTCCGTTTGACCAGGAGACTGCGGGCAATTGATCGCAAGCGTTGATGATGCGGGTCAATTCGTCATCGGTGAACGGGATCTTGTTTGCCACCTTGTTCGCGCCGAGAGGAGGTTTCAAATCGCGCGTCACGGGGCTTTTGGGAAGCCACTCGCGGTTGACGCAGAAAGTGAAGAACCCTCGGAGAGTGCCGAGCGCCTTCCCCTTTGCCCGCGCGCCGAGCTTCCAGCGGCCGTAGAACAGGTCGATGTCGGCAGAGGTGAATTGGTCCAGCATCACGTACCCGCGCGCGTCTGCGAACGCGGCAAGCTGCTTCGTGAACGTCTTATATTTGCGAACCGTCGCGGACGCGATCTCCGAGCCCTCGCGTATGGCAAGGAAAGCGGCAATCGCCTCGGCGATTGTGATTCGGTCCGGGCTCTGCTCCACAGCAGGCACGCCCTGGGCAGAAGTGTGAAGTGGTTGTGGTGAGCGAGCGTCCAACCAGGAACCAGCGTTTTCCCAATCGGTCGCAATTTGCCTGGCTTCAGGCCACGCCGTTCGTTCGGTATTCCTGCGTTTGAATTTTCCAGCGATAGTGCCGGAAGCGTAGATCGGGCACGCGCAGTTCTTCCAGTTTCGGCGGTGTTCATCCGCCTCGTAGGTCATCGCGTGAAGGGCTTGTTTGGCGGCGCAATTGGAGCCGTGACGGAGGTAGATATTCAAGGCCATAACAGCCTCGATTCTAGCAGTCATTACCCAAAGTTACTCAAGAAAAAAGGCCCTTCAGAGCTAAGCCATTGATTCTATTATGGCGGTGAGGGTGAGATTCGAACTCACGGAACCCGTGAAGGTTCAACAGTTTTCGAGACTGCCGCAATCGACCACTCTGCCACCTCACCGCTGAGGGACCTTCTTCAGTTTCCCACACTGCATCCGGCCCTGTCACTACACCCAGGGTCGGGCGGCCCGGGCACTTTCTACTTGCCCTCTTTGCTCTCGTGGTATTCCATCTCCGTGTTCAGAGCCCAGAGATTCGCCTTGTCAGTGCGACCCGCAATAATGTTGTCCACCGCAGTCATGGCCGTCAGCATGGAATGGTCCTGGTTGTTGTACTTATGCATGCCGTTGCGGCCCACCAGAAAAAGGTTTTCAAACCGACTGATGTACTCTTTCACTTCGCCGAACCGCTCGTACATGCCGAAATAGGCAGGGTACGTTTTCGGAACCCGAATCACCACGGCATCCAGAACATCTGCCCGATTGATGATCCCGATTTTTTCCACCTCACGGGTGGCGAAATCGATCATGTCCGCATCAGACTTCTTCCAGATCTCGTCCGTCTCATAACAGAAATACTCGAGGCCGATCCAAACCTTGTCCGGATCACCCACCAGATACGGGCTCCAGTTATTGAAAATCTGCATCCGGCCCACCACCACATCGGGCTCCTGCACATAGATCCAGTTATCGCGCAGCAGCTTCGCTCCGGGCTCGGAATCGTCGCGGATCGCCAGCTTGGTGAGCAGCACGCCAACGGTCATGAAATCGCGGTATTGCAGGCCGTCGCTCACTTCCAGCACGTTCGCGGGAACGGGCGCGTCAAGGCATTGCATCAGTTCCTTCACCGGCATGGTGGAGAAGAAGAAGTCGGCTTCCAGGCGCTGTCGCTCGCCGGTCACCGAATGCACTGCTTCCGCCGCCGTAATGCGGAAACCATCCGTGATGAGCTTTTCCACATTCCAGCCTTTGGTCAGCACGCCGCCTGCGGCCTGCACATCGTCAGCGACATACTCCCACAGCTGACCAGGGCCGAGTTTCGGGTACAGGAACCGCTCGATCAACGAAGTCTCAGTGCTCTTCTGCGAGATATCGCCCGCCACCTGTCCGAACTTCTTGCGGAGGAAATGCCCGATGGCGCGCGTGATCGAGAGACCTTTTACACGCTGTGCGCCCCATTCTGAACTGATCTGATTGCAGGGAACACCCCACACCTTTTCGGTGTAAGACCTAAAAAACGTCCCGTACAATTCCTTCCCAAAACGATTAATAAAGAAAGTTTCAAGCGTGGTTTCGGGCTTGATCTGGTGCAGCGTACTTTTGATATAGCTGAGACCGATGCGAATGGTTCGCGTGGCACCCAGCTTTTTCAGAGTGTCCAAACTGAGCTGGATCGGGTAATCAAAAAACTGCCGCAGGAAGAAAATGCGGGATTTACGGTTGCGGACCAGCATCACGCGATCCGTCGTGCGCGGATCCGGGGCGGGCCCCTGGGGCAACTCCAGCTCACGGCTCTGCTGTTGGTAGGTGATATCAAGAGAACCGCCTGCGGGGCTCTCAATCGGCATCATTTTCATCCACCAGTTCATGACCCGGTCGGATTTCGAAAAGAAACGATGTCCGCCAATATCAATGCGGTTATCTTTGTAACGGACGGTACGGGAAATTCCGCCAATCTCCTCGCTCTTTTCAAGAATCACGGGCTGGATATCCGTGCGTTTCAGGAGTTCGTAAGCCGCGGTGAGCCCGGCAGGCCCGGCCCCGATAATCAGAGCTCGTCTTTTTTCAGAGTTGTTGCGCTCCGCGCTGGTGACCAATTACTTCTGCTGGGGCGGCTTGAAATCGGGTGGCAGCGCCGCGCCCTCTCCGTAGAAGTATTGCTCCATCTGCTGGATGATGAACTCCTGGGATTCCTGCGTGCCCAGGTTGAGCCTGTACTCGTTCATGAGCATCTTCATATGCTCCACCCACATCTTCCACGCCTCTTTCGAAACGCTGTCATAGAGCCGCTGTCCCAGCGGGTGGCCTTCGAACGGAACTTCGGTGAGGCCTTCCATTTCCTGTTGGAACTTCACGCAGAAAACTCTGCGCGCGCCCTCAGGAATCGGAGCGGACTGATTCAGATTAATGCCGGATCCACAACCCATAGCCTCAGGATACCAAGTCCGCCACGTATACCTGCGGGATTCCGGTCTTGTCACTGGTAAAAGTGATATGGCGCTCGTCGTGGGAAAAGGCAGGGTGGGGATGTGTCCACTGCGGGCCGTAGACGGAATCGGTCGGCGTCTCCATCCAGCTGAGGTTTCCCTTTTGCGCAGCCAGAAAATCTTCCTTGAGCGCGTAGGTTGATTTGCGCCATTGGGTACCCTGATTGCTCGATTCGGACAGGCACACCAGGCGCCGCTCACCGCTCGCAACATCGACCAGCCAGATTCCGGTATCGGGGTGGTTCGTGTCGCAGAGCACCTGGGTACCGGCGCGGTTCGGAGTGATGTGCCATGCATTGAAATCGGCAATGGTGCGAATTTCGCGGGTGGTCCAGTCCATTCGGGCGAGCTTGTTCGGCCAGACCGTGAACACCAGATCGCCGGTATGGCCAAGGAACGTTTCATGCACCACGAACTCGTCGTTGCCATGTTCGTACAGGCATTCCAGGCCGGAGCCGTCGCGACGGATACGGTACATGCGGGGCGCGGGATCACCGGCAAATTCAATCCACTCCGGCTCCAGGGGATGGAATTGCGGATGAATCACGGTGCGGGGGAACGGAATGAAATGCCAGCCGGTTCCGTTGCTGCGTCCGCAAACGAGGCCAGTCCCGGCCGCGCACTTGATGGCCGCCACCAGCCAGTCCCCGGTCGGATCCGGAGAGACTTCGCCCAGTTGCCCTTCAAAAGAAACGACGCGGTCTTCCGCCCGTGTGTCGAGGCGATAGCGCCAGATCTCCCCACCGCGCACGAAGAAGACCGCGTCACCGCGAATGGCGGTGGAATACGGGTGGATTGGCGCACCGAACGTCAGCTGTTCGGTTTCCCCGTGCGGAAAGCCGACCGCGAAAAGCTGTGGCGAGCCGGTTCGATACGAGGTGAACAGAACCCGCGCGCCATCCGGCGTGAAGGAGCTTTGCAGAAAGTAAGTGGGGTGATTGATGTGGTCCCCGCTGGTCATCTGACGGACGTTCATGCGGGTGGGCGCTTCTTGTGCCAGTCCGTGCGGCGCTGAAACTCGCATCCAAGGGCAAGCAGGCTGTTTTCACTAAACGCCGGGCCCACCAGTTGTAGCCCAACCGGCATGCCGTCGGCAAAGCCGCAGGGGATGCAGAGCGCCGGCAGACCGGCAAGATTCCCGGCAGGGATCAGCGCACTCAGTCCGTTGAGCGAAGGCCGGGACCGGGTGGACGGAGCGTCCAGCGGCTCGCTTACTTTTGTCGCGATTCCATAGCGTGCCGGTGCCACCAGGATGTCGATATTGCCGAACAGCTCCCGGAACTTCACTTTCATCAACGACCGGATCCGCATGGCTTTCAGATAGTCTTTGGCCGGAATTTCCAGACCCGCCCTGAGGCCTTCAATCTGCTTTGCATCGGCCAGTTGATCCACCTTGCCGCTGGTGATGAGGGATTCAAAGATGGAAGCCGCTTCGCAGCCGATCACGGTAGAAACCACCGGTCCATACGGGAAATCGGGCAGCGCGGCTTCCCGCATCTGCACGCCGGTTTCCCG
>JBBQDH010000312.1:0-6138 GCA_038319515.1 Bryobacterales bacterium | reverse complement strand
GGGGCTTACGGCGAACGTGGTCGCGCTGGGCGAGCAATGCACGCTGGCGGTCAGCGATGTATTGGCGCTGGCGGCGAGTGCTGAAGTGGAGCATATTTCGTTGAACAATCCACTTTGGGCGACGGGTGCCGGCAGTTACGACTACACGCCGCAAACGCTGCAACCAGTGGCCGGCAACGTTGCCGTGGCCAATCCGGGAGCGGGCAACAATATCGGAGTCGCGCTGATCGACAGCGGCGTGGCACTTCTGAGCTGGGATCTGATTGGGAACGGTTCCATGTTCCTGCCGGGATCGATCTTCCCTCAAGTGGTGTACAGCGAGAGTTTTGTTCCGGGTGAAGGGGTGGACGATCTTTACGGGCATGGGACGCACATCGCGGGAACGATTGTGGGGAATGGCGCGAATTCGAAGGGGCCGGCATACCTGCGCAGCATTCACGGAATTGCGTCTGGCGCGAAGGTGATCAGTTTGAAGGTGCTGGACAGGAACGGCGGCTCCAGCGACGCCGCAGTAATACGGGCGATCGAGCGGGCGATTGAGCTGAAATACCTTTACAACATCAAGGTCATTAACCTTTCTCTGGGGAGACCTATATACGAAAGTTATAAGACCGATCCGCTGTGTCGGGCGGTGGAGAGAGCATGGCTGAACGGCATCACGGTGGTGGTGGCCGCGGGAACAACGGACGTGATAACAGCAGGGGAAACCACGGCTATGGAACGGTTACTGCGCCGGGGAACGATCCACTGGTAATCACGGTGGGCGCGATGAACACGATGGGCACGGCGAACCGGGCCGACGACATCATGGCGAGCTACAGTTCGAAGGGTCCGACAGCGATGGACCATGTGGTGAAACCGGACGTGGTGGCTCCCGGAAACCGAATCTATTCGATTCGGGTACCGGGTTCGACGCTGGATCGGGAGCATCCGGACAGTGTGGCTTCCCCGGACAGCTATATGAAGGCGCCAGGTTTGGGGCAGGTGTCGAATTATTTCGTACAGAGTGGGACGAGCATGGCGGCGGGGGCGACGAGCGGCGCTGTGGCAGTGTTGCTGGCAAGCCAGAACCTGACACCGAACCAGGTAAAGGCGAGACTGATGAAGACTGCGTCGAAGAGTTTTCCGAAGAATTCGACAATTGTTGATGCAACGACTGGCGAGAGCTTCTTCGTGGAGTACGACCTGTTCACGGTGGGCGCCGGATACGTGAATCTGGACGCGGCTTTGGCCAGCAATGAGAAGAGCCCGGCGGGGATGAATGCGGCCAGTCCGACGGCGGTGCAACAGCCTCAGACTGCGAACGGCGCCCCGGTGATTGCGGTGGCGAACGATGTGCCGCAGTCCACGGTTTGGGGTTCGTCAACCGTTTGGGGTTCGTCGACAGTATGGGGTTCATCGACCGTTTGGGGGAGTTCGGTTTGGAGCGGGCAGTCGACGGTTTGGGGAAGTTCTACTGTTTGGGGGTCGAGCACGGTTTGGGGGTCGAGCACGGTTTGGGGATCATCCACTGTGTGGGGGTCTTCGACGGTTTGGGGGAGCGGCACGGCGGCGGGGGATCCCGGGCAGCCGTAAGAAGTAGCGGTGCGGCGGGCGAACGTTGTTGGAGCTGGTCAGCGCCGCAAATTGCCGACGGTCGAGGGGCTGACGCCCATCGCATCCCGGGAGGCCTGGAGATTTGCTGGTTTGGCGATGTCGGTGAGGAAGACGTGGCAGTCCATCGCTGTGAGAGCCTCCGGCCATGACTATCGAATAGCGGGAGGGGTTGTGGTGGCGGCGATTACAGTGTTGCCCGTAACCTTACCGGAGCAAGGGAGATTGAAAGTCTCCGGTTTGTAACCAGGTGATGATCTGCCATCGTTGCGGTTCGGGCAAGTGGGAAAAGGAAGGCATGCCTTGCTTCATCGAGCCATTTCGCAGGACCCGGAAAAGCGCGGCCGGGGAGGCATTCCGGACCTCAGCGGAAGCAAGGGGCGGAGCTTTTCCGATTCCCTCACCCATCCGGCCGTGGCAGGAGGCACATTGGCGGGAAAAGAGTTTGCGTCCCGCCCGCGCGGCGTCCCGGCTTGAGGCGGCGGGATTGGTTCTTTCCGGGAGCGGGGAGGGTATGCGCTGAAGAAGACTCCGAGGGTCGCCTGCATATGCAGCGAGTGCAAACGTGAAGAGCAGGAAATGAAGTCTTCTCACAGGCGGCCTCCGGTCTTTCTCAGAAGATTTTGAGCGCGACGCCCGAACTGGGAGATCTCATACGAGAGTCCGACGCGCAGCAGGAATGGAGCGCTGCCGCTGGTGATGCCGAAGCCCGGTGAAAAACGCAGCGAAGTGCCATTGGATGACGTCCACGCGAGTGTCGGAGCGATGTAGTGGGAGGTATCGTGCAACCCAAATGAATCGTGAGTTCCCAGGCCGCCGTACATCTCAACGCCTGCCTGAAAATTCTCCGGGCAGAACTGGCATGTTTCGGCGCGAGCGGCCAGCGCGAGTGGGCGGCTCAGACCCACGGCGTACCCAAATTCAAAAGGGGCATGCCGCAGGTTTTTCTCAGCGATGAAGTTCTCGGCAATCGTCCAGCCCTTGTAGTGACTGCTCAGGATCAGCTTCGCCTCCAACTCGCGCTTCTTCTCCCTGCGATGATCGTCGTTGTACCCGACCAGATCTCCCTCGCCATCGGTAGAGACGACCTCCAGCAAGGATCTATCGGCATTATTGATGTTGGCGAACTCAAGATAGAGCACTGGATTAATCCAATGTTCGCGGGGAAGCAGGCGGAATCGGTTTTCCCATCGGAAGCCGGTAAAAAGCGTGCTGTCACCCCTGGTGGGCTGTCCGTCGAGGTAAACGGACGTTGTCCACCAACCCTTTACCCCATATTCAAACTCGGCCACCGTGGCAAAGAACCTGCCATTCCCGCCGGGGTGACCGGAAACGGATTTGAAGGCAAGTTCAAGATTACCGGGCTCTTCCATTTGGTGCGTGTAAGTAATGAAGAAAGGCCCTTCAGCGCCTGGTGACGGCTGTGCGGCCAGGCACAGCAGAACCGCCGCCCAAAATGGCATAAGCCAACGGCCCCGGAGGGCACAGGTGTTTCGTCGTATAGACACACATCTCCATATTTCTGCGCAAGCGGAAGCGGGATTTCTGCGCAAGCGGGATTGAATCGCGACTGGAATGGAGAGGTCGCGAGCTGTTACCTGTTCGCGGCGATATGGTGGCTCCCGGAAGATCCGTCCAGGAGTGGTCCGGGAGCTACCTGCAACTGAGTTGCAAAATAAAAGAGTAACATGATCGAGGACTAAAGTGGTCCACGATTGGAAAATTTTTATTTGGCGATCTGTTTGTGGGCGCGTTGTGCGGCAAGTCGGCTAAAGTGACGCGAAGATGCCGTTGTGAACTTTGCCTGCGGTACCCGTGAAGATGAAGTCCCGAGCCTGGCGGTCAGTACGCGGATTTGGTTATGCGAAGATGCCGTCGTGGACGTTGCCTGCAGTGTCGGTGAGGCGGAAGTCGCGGCCGGAGTAGCGGTAGGTAAGTTTTTGGTGATCCATACCTAACAGGGCGAGGACTGTGGCGTGGAAGTCGTGGATGTGCATGCGATTTTCGGCGGCGTGGTAGCCAAATTCGTCGGTGGCACCGTAGGCGAAGCCGGGTTTGACGCCGCCTCCGGCCATGAAGAGGGAGTAGCCGTAGGGGTTGTGGTCGCGGCCATTGCCGGATTCGGAGACGGGGGTGCGGCCGAATTCACCGCTCCAGATGACGAGGGTGTCTTTGAGAAGGCCGCGGGCTTTGAGGTCTTTGAGGAGACCGGCGATGGGCTTGTCAACCTCAGCGGCGTTTTCGTTGTGTTTGGCGAAGAGGTCTGAGTGCTGATCCCACTTATAGCTGTGGGTGCACTGGATGAAGCGCACGTCGGCTTCGGCCAGGCGACGGGCGAGGAGGCACTGCCAGCCGAAGTCGGCAGTTTTGGGGTCGTCGAGGCCGTAGAGTTTTTTGGTTTCGGCGGATTCGTTTGAGACGTCGAAGACCTTGGAGGCTTCGGCCTGCATGCGGAAACCCATCTCGAAGGACTGGATGCGGGTTTCGAGTTCGTCATCGAGCTTCCACATTTCCTGGTGCTTGCGGTTGATGGCCTGGATCATGTCGAGCTCATAACGCTGCTGCTCGCGGTTGAGGCCCTGGTTGACGAGGTATTCGATGGGCTCCTTTTGAATTTCGGAGACCTGCATGCCGGCGTGGCCGATGGCGGTGCCCGCCATGGAGCCGGGGAGGAAGCCGGGGGCCCAGTTCTTGGCGCCGCCATGGGACAGAGCGGGCTTGATGGTGATGTAGCCAGGGAGATTGCGATTTTCCGAGCCGAGCCCGTAGAGGACCCAGGAGCCCATGCTGGGTCGGGTGAAGGTGAAGGTTCCGGTGAAGGTCTGGAGGAGGGCGGCGCCGTGGTCAACGCCTTCGCCGACCATGGAGCGGACGACGCAGAGGTCATCGGCACATTCGCGGATGTGGGGGAGAAGGCTGCTGATGGGTATGCCGCTTTGGCCGCAGTTTTTGAACTGCCACGGGGACTTCATGAGGCCACCGGTTTTTCCGGCGGCGAAGGTGAGGGGCTGTTTGATGGGGAGGGGTTTACCGTCGTTGGCATCGAGGTAGGGCTTGGGGTCAAAGGTGTCGATGGAGGACGGGCCGCCGTGCATGAAAAGGAAGATGACGCGTTTGGCGCGGGCCGGGAAGTGCGGCGATTTGGGGGCGAGCGGGTCAGCGGCGGCGTTGGAGACTTCCGCCATGAGGGACTGGAGGCCGAGGGTGCCGAGTCCGCAACCGGCGGCGCGGAGCATGGCGCGGCGGGACATCTGGTCGATGCGGGGGGCTTTGGTGAGGAAGGAGTTGAGGTTCATGGTGGAGTCCTTTTAATACACGTACATGAATTCGTTGGAAGCCATGAGGGCATGGCAGAGACTGCCCCACGCTTTGGATTCGTCGATGTCGTTCCACTTGCGGTGGAGGCTTTGGACGTAGGTCAGGCCTTTGTCGATTTCGTTTGCATCGGGGCGGCGGTCGAGTACGCGGAGGTAGAGGGCTTCAATACGGCGGCGGTCCTGCTTTTCCTGTTTGAGGATGGTGTTGGCGAGGGACTGCGCTTCGCGGATGACAAGCGGGCTGTTCATGACGAAAAGCGCCTGGGTGGCGACGGTGGTGCCGCTGCGCTTACCTTCGGGGCTGGTGGCGTCACCGAAATCGAAGAGGCTGTAAAGAGTGGGCAGGTTGGAGCGGCGCAGGGGGAGGTAGAGGCTGCGGCGATTGGTGGACTCGGGGTTCATGGAGATACGGCTGGCGCTGGTTTCGCCGTCGGTGCCGACGCCGGGATCGAGGGTGCCACCCATGGTGAGGTCGAGGTCGCCGCCCATGGCGAGGTAGGAATCGCGGATTTCTTCGATGGAGAGGCGCTGGCGCGGGAAGTGGGAGAGGAGGCGATTTTCGGGGTCTTTTATCTTAATTTCAGGAGAGAATGCCGCACTCATCTGGTAGGTCTTCGAGAGCATGATGAGGCGGTTCATCTTTTTGATGGACCAGCCATTCTCTATGAAGGTGCGGGCGAGGTAGTCGAGGAGTTCGGGGTTATTTGGGCGCTCGCCGAGGCGACCGAAATTGTCGGGAGTGCGGACGATGCCATCGCCGAAGTGGCCCTGCCAAAGGCGGTTAACCATGACGCGGGAGGGGATGGGATTGCGGGGGTCGACAATCCAGTTGGCGAGTTCGAGGCGACCGGATTTGGTGGTGACGGGCGGGGCCGGTGCGCTGAGCGCGAGGATGGAGGGGACGGTGGGGGCTACTTTGTCGCCGAGATTGTGATAATCGCCGCGCACGAAGACTTTCTGGTCTTCTGTGGCACCTTCTTTGACGGCGCAGGCCATGGGGATTTCCTGGGTGGGGAGAGTTTTGGCGAGGGCGTCGGTTGTGGCGAGGAGGGTGCGGAGTTCGGTGGCCTTTTCGGCGGGGAGGGCGTTGATGAAGTCGCCTTTGGTGCGGGAGGCGGGGCCGTTTTCGATCCAGGTGGCTGCGAAGAACGGGTCCTTCTTTGAATCAGTTTGGGGGCGGGGTCCGGCGATTTTTCCGGCTTTGGGGAAGCTGACTTCGGCTTGTTTC
>JBBQDH010000311.1:0-6176 GCA_038319515.1 Bryobacterales bacterium | reverse complement strand
AAGCCGGAACAGGAGCAGATCTTCTACCTGACGGGCGAGAACCGGGCGATGATTGAGAACTCGCCGCATCTGGAAGCCGTGCGGGCGAAGGAATACGAAGTCCTCTTCATGGTGGATGCCGTGGATGAGCTGATGCTGCAGCACCTCAATGAATTTGAGGGCAAGAAGCTGAAGTCCGTCGGCAAGGGTGCGCTGGAACTGGGCACGGAAGAGGAGAAGGAAAAGGCGCACAAAGAGCTGGATGCGAAAAAACAAGAGTTCCAGCCGCTGATCGATTTCCTGCAGAAGCATCTCGCCGCGAGTGTTCGGACGGTGCGGTTGTCATCGCGCCTGACCACATCACCGGCGTGTCTGGTGGTGGAAGATCACGACTACAGCCCGATGCTGGAACGGGCGCTGCATAAGAACGGAGCGGATGCGCCGATGCAGAAGCGGGTGATGGAGTTGAATCCGAAGCATCCACTGGTGATGCGCATGCAGCAGCGGCAGGCGGCGACGCCGGACGACCCGATGCTGACCAGCGCGGCGGATATGGTGCTGGGTTTGGCGCTTCTTGCTGAAGGTTCTGAACTGCCGGATCCGGTGCGGTTTAGCCGGGCGGTGAGTGATTTGCTGGATAAGGTGATTTAATGCAGGACGGAGGCGTCCTTTTTGGTGCGCCTCCCGTTTGACATGTTCTAAACAGGGAGGCAGACGACCACGCAATTCTCGATTGGGCGCTGTGTTCGGCCGTGGAGATTGTGCCCGTAAAGCGTAGGCCGCTGGCGCCCTGTGCGGCAACGGCTTGAGACCATCGCACTGGCCGTTGATTCAGCTAAGCCGAAGACATACGCGGAGGTGGTAATACCTGTGTGATCAATCCAAATCTCAGTCTTGCCATCTCAATGCACAGCAACAAGGGGGTGTACGCGCTCCTGGTGGGTTCGGGTATCTCCCGAGCATCCGGTATTCCGACCGGCTGGGAGGTTTCTCAGGAGCTAATCAGGCGTGTGGCGCGGATCAAGCGCGAGGATTGCGGCGCAAACCCCGATGATTGGTTTCGTAAGACGTTCGGTCTTGAACCCGGTTATTCAGAAGTGCTGGAACAGGTGACAGGAACTCCGACCGAACGCAGCCAATTACTCCGAACTTTCATGGAGCCCACACCCGAAGAAAGATTGCAGGGGTTCAAGCTTCCAACGGTCGCACACAATAGAATTGCCAGCCTTGTCAGCAGGGGCTATGTTCGGGTAATTATCACCACTAATTTTGACCGATTGCTGGAGCAGGCGCTCGCTCAGATTGGAATTGGCGCGACCGTGATCTCTTCGGCGGACGCTGTCAGCGGGGCGATTCCACTCGCCCACTCGCAATGCACGATTGTAAAGGTTCACGGCGACTACCTCGACACGCGGCTCAAGAATACCTTTGCGGAACTGGATGACTACCCGGGACAGATTGATCGGATCCTGGATAGAGTTTTTGATGAGTACGGGCTGATCGTTTGCGGATGGTCGGCAGCGTGGGACCCGGCCCTGCGCAGAGCCATGGAACGTGCTCCCAGCCGCCGATTTACTCCTTACTGGACGGTGTTCGGATCGTCCAGCGGCACCGAGGCGCAGGGCCTGATGGACTTGCGGAAAGCCTCCGCAATACCAATTACGGATGCCAATGCGTTCTTCAGCGAACTAGACGAAAACATCATTGCACTCGAGAACCACGTTGCCACTGAGCCAATCTCGGCGGACGTGGCTGTTGCCCGCCTGAAACGCTATCTTCCGGACCCTGTGCACCGGATTTCACTCAATGATCTGATTTCGAAAGAAGTTCACCGTACGGTGTTGGCATTGGGCGGAGAGCGTTTCTCCCTAAACTCGGCATGTTCTGCTGAGGCAATTTTGCGTCGTCTGCAAGAGTACGAGGCGGAATGTTTACCGCTACTCCGTCTTGCGGCGGTCACCGCTTTTTGGGCCACGCCTGAGCAGGATCGGCTTCTGCTGTCGTTGCTTACCGAACTGAAGGCATATCCGCATTTCTTTTCGGGCTACAATGCTTGGGGTTCGCTGCGGTTGTATCCGTGTCTGATGCTGTTCTATATTGCTGGAATCGCTTCGCTCGCGAACGAGAACTATCGTCTGCTGGCCGAACTCCTTACCTGGCCAGTTGTACTCGATCCAAATAAGCCACAGAAACCCGCCTGCCTGCTTCTGAATGATGATCGTTGTCTGGATATTGGAATTCAGCGCGGCCTGCCCGGTTACGTGGGCTACTCTACGCCACTGCTGACTCACATGTTTGAGGTACTGAAACAAGGGTTGAAAGATTTACAGCTTAACGATGCCCGGTACGACCAACTCTTTGACGAGTTCGACTATATTCGGTGTCTCGCAGCCTGGGATGCGGAACACACAACTGCGGATATCAGCGAACTGGAATCGCAAAAGCAGGGGTTGCCGTACTGCCCAGTGCCTCTTGGAAGGTTTGCCTGGAAAGATTCCTTTCGCGATGAGTCGGGTCTGAGCCGGCAGTTCGACGCACCTGAGGGGCCGACTGCTCAGATTCCCCGGGCAATCGGGGGACTCCTCACGTACGGGCTATTTGAGAGTGCGGGCAAACAGAATCCGCACAAATACCGAAAGGCCAAAGTCGCATTGGATTCCCACGTGGACCGCCGCCAGCGGGCGTGGTAAAGCCGAGACTGGCGAGTCATGCGGCGGCGGAATCCGGCAGCGAGTGCCAGTTCTGCACCCGGGAGCGCCGTGGTTCCAGGTTCCGGTGCAGTAGAAACGTAATCTGACCGCCGAGGCTGTCGCCCCTACTCCGGGCGAAAAATAAAATTACATAGTTCGGCGCATAGGCGAAGGTATTGAGCTTGAAGTGGGAGGGAGTGTGTAGCCCGACCACAACGAGCCGGCACCACAAAGTGATGTAGAGGCCAGAATTCTCAATAAAGGTGGTGTTGATGCTGCCGCGGTTCGTGGCGTGGGCCTGAGGTTTGTGACCGGGGCTTGCGGGATTGGCGTATGCCTGAGAGCTGATGCCGTCGATTGTTGCCGATGTTGTCGTACGCTGCCGACACGATGGGCTATGGAATTGACGACGACCCAAACAGTCTCGCGTTCGTCGCCGCCAGGCCCCCGCGGCCCTCTAACTCCCTGCTATACTAGGAGTTAACCGACAAAACATGGCTGACCAGGACATACCACCACAGGGTCCTCCCGCGCCCCCCGAACCTCCCGCGCCCGCTGGTATTGAAGGCGGCGGAAGTCACGTCCCCATCAATATCGAAGATGAGATGCGGCGGTCTTACATCGATTACGCCATGAGCGTGATCGTGGGCCGCGCGCTTCCCGATATTCGCGACGGTTTGAAGCCCGTCCACCGCCGCATCCTGTTCGGCATGAGCGAACTGGGCCTGACGCCCAACCGCCCCACCCGTAAGTGCGCCAAGATTGTCGGCGAAGTGCTCGGCAAGTATCATCCGCACGGCGACGCGTCGGTTTACGACTCTCTCGTCCGCATGGCGCAGCCGTTCAGTCTTCGCTACCCGCTCGTTGATGGTCAGGGGAACTTCGGTTCCGTCGATGGCGACCCGCCTGCCGCGATGCGGTACACCGAGGCGCGTCTATCGAAGATCGCGACCTACCTCCTCGAAGATCTCGACAAGGAAACGGTCGATTTCCGCCCGAACTACGACGAGAGCGAGAGCGAGCCGGAAGTTCTGCCGACGCGCGTTCCGAACCTCCTGATCAATGGTTCGTCGGGTATTGCGGTTGGCATGGCGACGAACATTCCGCCGCACAACCTGACCGAAATTATCGACGCGACCATTCTGCTGATTGAAGAGCCGGAGACCACGCTCGAACGCATCTGCGAGATTGTGCAGGGTCCGGATTTCCCGACCGGCGGTTACATCCTCGGCCGTCAGGGAATCCTCGACGCATTCCGCACAGGGCGGGGCAGCCTGCGCATTCGCGCCAAGGCCGGCATCCACCCGATGGGCAAAGACCGGCAGATGATTGTGGTGACGGAGATTCCGTACCAGGTCAACAAGTCGCGTCTGCTGGAAAACTGCGCGGCGCTGGTGAACGAAAAGCGCATCGAAGGCATCTCTGAAATTCGTGACGAAAGCGACCGCGATGGCATGCGGATCGTCTACGAACTGAAGCGCGGCGAGCAGGCAGAGGTCATCCTCAACAACCTCTACAAGTACACGCAGCTGCAGATCAGCTTCGGCATCATTAACCTCTCGATCGTGAATGGGCAGCCGCGCGAACTCGGGCTGATCAGCACGATCAAGTACTTCATTGAACACCGTGTCGACGTGGTTCGGCGCCGTACCGATTACGAACTGCGCAAAGCTCGTGAACGCGAGCACATCCTGCTTGGCTTCCGGCTGGCGCTGGACAATATTGACGAAGTGATCCGCATCATCCGGGCCGCGAAATCGCCGCGTGAAGCACGCGACTCGCTGGTTGCGGCATCCACGCAATTCATCTTCAATGACCTGTATCTTCGGGCCGCCGGCTCCACAGGGCCGCTCACGCAACTGAGTGAGCGCCAGGCGCAGGCCATTATTGAACTCCAGCTGCAACGCCTCACCGGCATGGAGCAGGAGAAAATCGCCAATGAACTGGGCGATATTCAGCGCCGCATTGGTGAGTATCTGGAAATCCTCGGTTCGGAAAAGATTCTGCGCGCCGTTATCGTCAAAGAATTGAACGAAGTCAAAGCGAACTTTGGCGACGAGCGCCGTACGCAGATTATTGAAGATCTGGGCAACATCAGTCTGGAAGACCTGGTCGCCGTGGAAGACATGGCGGTTACGGTGACGCATGCGGGCTACCTGAAGCGCACGGCGGTCGATACGTATCGGCGTCAGACGCGCGGGGGCAAAGGCCGCATCGGGATGGGAACGCGCACGGAAGATTTCGTGCAGTATTTCCTCGTTGCTTCCACCCACAACTTCCTGCTCATCTTCACCAACAAGGGCCGTGTTTACTGGCTCAAGGTATATGAGATTCCGGATGCTTCGACGACCGGTAAGGGCAAGCACATCTCCAATCTGATCGCGCTGCAGCCGGATGAAACCGTGAAGGCGTTCCTGCCCGTTCACGCGTTTGTTCCGGACCAGTTCATCGTGATGGTGACGAAACTGGGTGTCATCAAAAAGTGCGAACTGACCGAGTTCGATAACCCGATGGCGCGCGGCATTATCGCGATCGGTGTGGACGACGGCGATGAATTAATTGCCGCGCGACTCACGTCGGGCAAGGACTACATCGTGCTCGGTTCGCATGAAGGCCAGGCGATTCGGTTCAACGAAACGCAGGTTCGCGCCATGGGCCGGCCGGCGCGCGGTGTGCGTGGGATGGATCTGGCGGCTAAAGACTACATCGTTGGCGCCGAAGTGGTGGGCGAAGACGGGTTGATTCTTTCGATGTCAGAGAACGGTTACGGGAAGCGCACCAACCTGACCGACTATCGGCTGACCAATCGCGGTGTGAAGGGGGTCATCAACATGAAGACCACCCGGAAGACCGGCAACGTGGTGGGCATTCTGTCGGTGAAGGAAGATTCCGAACTGATGATTGTGACCCGCGAGGGCAAGATGATCCGTATTGATTCCGGCGAGATTCGCCAGGCGGGCCGCTCCACACAGGGCGTTCGGCTGGTTCGCATGGAAGAAGGCGATCAGGTTGCGGCGGCCAGTCTGATTCCGGAATCCGATGAGAAGCTGATTGAAGAGGGTGCGGCGGAAGCTCCGCCGGAGACACCACCGGTTCAATAATTTGGTGCGATGAAAGAAGGGCCAGTCGGAAACGACTGGCCCTTTTTTTGCCTCAGATTGCGAACTTGCTCAGAACTGCATCCAGTTCCGGGTTGCCGGTAGGGTAGGTGGAGCGATCCCAGGGGCTGCCTGCTTTCAGGAGTGACTCCACAACCTGGGAAAAAAGCGTCTTCGGGATGGCGATTCTCCCCAGTCCAGTCGTGGATTGCGTAGCCGAGCGGAGTGGCGGAGTAGCCCGGGTCCACCAGATCAAGAGGGTGGCCCCGTGAAATCAGCAGATCCACCACGGCAGCATTACCGCACCATGCGGCGTTGTGCAGCGGCGAGTATCCGTGGCTCGATTCGGTGTGGGCGACCGGGAACCCCAGGTCCAGCATGAGCCGGACGGCATCGTAGCTGATGTTCG
>JBBQDH010000310.1:0-6205 GCA_038319515.1 Bryobacterales bacterium | reverse complement strand
GATCGTCTTGCCGTGGGCACTCGCAGAGCCAAAATTCCCTGTCGTCGCGATGTTGAACAGCACGTGGTCTGAAGTGATCCCACCCGTCAGGTTGACGGCACCATTCAGATCGTAATTCGTGCTGAGTCCCTTGCCGATGTTGATGATTACATATTCCGATGCTCCAGCGTTGATTGTCAGATCCCCGCCATAGCCGGCCGTGGTCACGTCATAAATATGCTCGTGGGTATTACCGGCGTTCGAATTACCACCGTTCGTGCCGACGTTCAAAGTCCCGCTGACGGTTGGAAGGCCGGAGAAACCCGTCAGGGCCGTGTACGCCGCAAAGAGGCTGACCGCGTCAGCAACCGCATTCGTCGCCTGGGCTACGTTGGCTGTTGTGGACCCGGTGACGATCACACTACCCGTGCCGTTCGCCGTTCCGCCGAAATCCAGGTTGCCGTGTAAAACGTCACCACCACCCTGGAGGGCGACACCGGACGCAAGCGCCACATTGCCAAATGCCGGACTGTCGGAAGTGAATTGGAGGTTGTGCGCACCGCTGCCGCCGGCAACGAACGCGTAGTTGGAGAAAGCTGAACCTGTCAACTGGTTCAGATCAGATATAGCAGTCCCGAAGGCCGAGGTGGCCACGGTGAGGCCAGCGACACAAACGGCTGAGGCGAGTCTCGAAAATCTTTGCATTACATACCCAGATTCGCGCGCCGCAACAGGCGCGTCAATAACTATTCCCGCTGGTAGCCAGATATAGTACCGGTACTCCCGGACCATTTCACTGTGCGTTTCTGAGAAGTTCCAATTTGCGCCTGGCGGCTCCGGAATCGATGGATTCTTCTGCGCGGGCGACGCCCTCCTTATAGTTAGAAGCCTTCCCGGCGGCCACCAGGGCCAGCGCCGAATTGATCAGGACGATATCGCGGCGCGGGCCTTTCTTGCCGTCTAAAAGTGATTCGGCGATGGCCTTGTTGAAGGGCGTGTCCCCACCGGTGATGTCGGCGTGCGGCTGCGTTTCGATTCCAAAATCTTCCGGGGTTACTGTGTAGCGTTCGACTTGTCCCGAATGAACCGAGAAGACTGTGGAAGAGCCAGTGATGGTCACTTCGCCAAGTCCATCTGAGCCGTGCACCACGAAGCCGCGCTGCAGACCCAGGAGCGCCAGGGCACCGGCGATCTTCTCAGCTGCTTCATCTGACCAGGTTCCGGCCACCTGGATTTCGGCTCGGGCGGGGTTGGTGAGCGGTCCCAGAAAGTTGAATGCGGTGCGGAATTTCAATTCTTTGCGGATGGGCTGAACGTGCCGAACGGCGCTGTGGAACGAAGGCGCAAATGCGAACCCAATTCCGGCCTTAAGTATTGCGTTTGCCACATCTTCCGGGGTGACTGCGGTACGGACGCCGAGCGCTTCCAGAAGGTCTGCGCTGCCGGATTTGCTGGTGATGGAGCGGTTGCCGTGCTTGGCGACGCGGACTCCCGCCCCGGCCACCACGAACGCCGAGATGGTGGAGATGTTGAATCCGGCAGTGGGATTGCCGCCAGTGCCGCAGGTATCGAGGATGGGGCGGCACGAATCGTCGATGGGAAGCGGGGCGGCAACGGCGCGCATGGCGCGGGCGAAACCGGTCAGTTCGGCGACCGTTTCGCCGCGCACACGAAGGGCGGTGAGGAACGCGGCAGTCAGCACCGGCGTCGACACCCCGGCCAACAGGGATTGCATGGCCTGTTCCGCCTGTGGTTCGGTGAGGGTGTGGCCGTCGACAACCCGATGTAGGAGTTCGATCGTCATGATAAAGCTTCGGGGGTCATGATAAAGTTAGGGTTCCGGCTTACAAATTCAGCATAGTCGCTTCGCACCATCCAAATGAAAATCCACGAGTATCAGGCCAAGGCAATCCTGGCCAAGTACCATGTCCCCGTGCCTCGCGGGAAGGTGGCGTTTACCGTCGCTGAAGCAGAGGCGGCAGCGCAGGAACTCGGCGGCAGCGTCGTGGTGAAAGCGCAGATTCACGCGGGTGGCCGCGGGAAGGGAGGTGGCGTGAAGGTCGCGAAGGATGCGGCTGAGGCGAAAGTGCTGGCGGAGAAGATTCTCGGCATGACGCTGATCACCCATCAGACCGGCCCGGAAGGGCGCCTGGTGCAGCGGCTGCTGATTGAAGAAACACTGCCGATTGATAAGGAACTGTATCTCGGCATCGTGCTGGATCGCGGCACGGGCAAGATCATCTTCATGGCGTCTGCAGCGGGCGGCATGGAAATTGAAGAGGTAGCGCACAACACGCCTGAAGCGATTCTGAAGGAAGTGATCGAGCCTGGTATTGGCTTGCTTCCGTATCAGGCGCGCAAGCTGGCGTTTGGCATCGGGATACCGGCTCCGGCGATTGCGGGTGCGGTGCAGGCGATGATGGCGCTGTCGAAGTGCTGTCTGGAACTGGACGCGTCGCTGGCGGAAATCAATCCTTTCATGCTGACGAAGGACAACCGGGTATTCGCGCTCGATGCCAAGATCGGTTTCGATGACAACGCGATGTTCCGGCACAAGGATCTGTTGGAGCTGCGGGACGTGAACGAGGAAGATCCGCTGGAAGTGGAAGCTTCGAAGTTCAACCTCAACTACATCAAACTGGACGGCAACATTGCCTGCATGGTGAACGGAGCGGGTCTGGCGATGGGCACGATGGACATCATCAAGTACGCGGGCGGCTCGCCGGCGAACTTCCTGGACGTGGGCGGCGGCGCAAGTGCGGAACAGGTGAAGAACGCGTTCCGGATTCTGCTGGGCGATCCGGCTGTGAAGTGCGTGCTGATCAATATCTTTGGGGGCATTCTGCGCTGCGACACGCTGGCCACCGGTGTAGTGGCGGCGGCGCGCGATCTGGGTATTAAAGTGCCGATTGTTATCCGCATGGAAGGCACGAACGTGGAACTGGGTAAGCAGGTGCTGGCCGATTCGGGCCTGAATTTCATTCTGGCGGACGGCATGAAAGATGCGGCTGAGAAGGCTGTTGCGGCTGCCCAATCTCACGAAGCCGGGGGTGCAAACTAAATGAGCGTACTGGTTGATAAAAATACGCGGCTGATTGTCCAGGGTTTCACGGGCAAGGAAGGCACTTTCCACGCTTCCACGGCGATCGCTTACGGCACAAACGTGGTGGGCGGCGTAACGCCCGGCAAGGGCGGGTTGACTCACCTGGAACGCCCGGTTTTCAATACCGTTGGAGAAGCGCGTAAGGCTACCGGCGCCAACGCGACGGTGATTTTCGTTCCTCCTCCGTTTGCGGCGGATTCCATCATGGAAGCGGCGGATGCGGGGATCGAGCTGATCATTTGCATCACGGAAGGCATTCCCGTGATTGACATGGTGAAGGCCTGGAATTATCTGAAAACGACGAAGTCACGGCTGGTCGGTCCGAACTGCCCTGGTGTGATTTCACCGGGTAAGTGCAAGATCGGCATCATGCCGGGTCACATCCATCTGGAAGGCCATGTGGGCGTGGTTTCTCGCTCCGGCACTCTGACGTATGAAGCGGTGGGGCAACTGACGAAGCTGGGGATCGGGCAATCGACCTGTATCGGGATTGGTGGCGATCCGATTATCGGCACCACGCATACAGATGCGATCAAGCTGCTGAATGAAGATCCGGACACGCACGCGATTGTGATGATCGGCGAAATCGGCGGGAATGCGGAAGAACTTGCCGCGGCTTACATCAAGGAATTTGTGAAGAAGCCGGTGGTTGGATTTATCGCGGGCCAGACGGCACCTCCGGGTCGCCGGATGGGCCATGCGGGGGCCATTGTTTCGGGCGGTTCGGGCGCGGCTTCAGATAAGATTGCGGCGATGCGTGCGGCCGGCATTACGGTTTGCGATTCGCCCGCACAAATCGGCGAGAGCATTCAGAAACTACTTTCTTAAATCACTTTTATGCAAAAAACATTTTCGATCATTAAGCCGGATGCCGTGGCTTCCGGTAAGGCGGGTAAGATCCTCTCACTGCTGGAGGACAATGGTTTCCGCATTGTAGCGCTGAGGATGACGAAGCTCAGCACGTCGCAGGCGGAAGGTTTTTACGCGGTGCATGCGGCGCGTCCCTTCTATCGCAGCCTGGTCACGTTCATGACGGAAGGCCCGGTGGTTCTGATGGCTCTGGAGCGCGAGGACGCGGTGGTGAAGCTGCGTGAAGTGATGGGCGCGACCAATCCTGCCAATGCGGCGGATGGCACGGTCCGGAAGCTTTTTGCGGAGAGCATTGAACGCAATGCGATGCACGGATCCGATGCGCCGGAAACGGCCGCGGAGGAACTGGCGTATTTCTTTAACGGCGTTGAACTGAACCAGCTGTAAGATTCGGTTTATAAATTAAGAAGGGGCGGTCGGGCCAGGTGGCTCAGACCGCCCTTTTTTATTTGGAAACTGGCTGGCATAAGCTATTGGCTGGAGGCAGGAATGATTTCAAGACGTGCGCTGCTGGGAGCTGCGGGGGCTTCGATTGTTCGCAATGTTCGGGCGAAAGACCGCAAGCCGAACCTGCTGTTTATTCTGGCGGACGACCACGCGGGCTACGTGCTGGGGGCGGATGGGAACCGGCAGGCGATGACGCCAAACCTGGATCGGCTGGCTTCTGAAGGTACGCGGTTTGCGGCCAACTATTGCAATTCGCCGGTGTGCACGCCTTCACGGCAGTGCATCCTGACGGGGCGATTGCCTCATTCCGCCGGAGTGACAGTGCTGGGGACACCGCTTGCAGAAGATCGCGCGACGCTGGCGAAGGTGCTGAAAAGTGAAGGCGCGTCCACCGGGGTGATTGGGAAAATGCACTTTAACCGTCCGGGGCAGGCGGGGATGCATGGGTTCGACATGGCCTGGACGGAAGACGTGGTGCAGCAGCGGTGGATGAAGGAAGCGGGGCCTGCGCCGGATCTGGGCGGCATCGCCACCAAGCCTGCCTGGAAGCCGTTTCGGGACCCCGCGCGCATCTGGCTGAATGCGGAGAAGCTGCCGTTTCCGCGCCGACAGGAGCAGATGAAAAGCACCTGGGTGGCGGCGCAGGCGAGCCGTTATCTGGAGGAACACAAAGATGATCGGTTCGCGCTGTGGGTCAGCTTTCAGGAGCCGCATTCGCCTTACGATTTTCCGGTGGAATGGCGCGACAGGTTCCGGGCTGCGGATTTCGAAGTCCCGCGAGTGGGGCCGGAGGATGCCGGCCAGATTCCGCTGATCTTCCGCGACCTGTCTCCCGAAGACAAGCAGGGGATTATTGCGTCGTACTACACATCGGTCAACTTTCTGGATTACAACGTTGGCGTAGTGCTGGACAAGTTGCGTCAGCTGAACCTGGAGAACGACACGCTGGTGGTTTACATGGCAGATCACGGGTACAGTCTGGGCCAGCATGGTCGGTTTGAGAAACATTGCGGGTATGACCCGGCGCTGCGTGTTCCGTTGATGTTCCGTTACCCGGGGCGTGTGGCGAAGGGTGTGGTGACGGACTTTACAGAGTCAGTGGATGTGCCGCCCACCATTCTGGAAATGCTGGGAGCGGGGCCGTTGCCGGTGCAGCATGGTCAGAGCCTGCGGTCTTACCTGGAGAAGAAACGCGTCGCCAGGCCGCGCTCGCAGGTGTTCAGTGAGTATCTGGAGAATGAAGAAGCGTTCCTTCGGACTGCCGGGTGGAAGCTTATCCATGGCAGCGGAAAGCGTGAGCGGACAGATGGCTACAAGACTGACAATCCGAAGCCAGGGCGCACGGTCCGGCTGTACGATCTGAAGCGGGATCCAGGTGAGTTCCGGAACGTGGCGGCGGAGAATGGAGAAATGGTGAAGAAGCTTTCGAACGAAATGCTGAAGCGCTTTCGGGATACGCACCCTGAAGCGACCGCCGAGCCTGGCGGACTCGGTATTGATGAGTCGATCGAATGGTATCTGCGCCCTCGGGATGCGAAAGCGTGATCGCCCAATACCTGCTTCCGGTGGTGATGGCCACGGCGTGTCTGGCTCAGCCGGTCTTCACCGATTCATTCCCGCCGGAAGAGTTCGCGGCGCGACGGGCGAGGGTGATGGCCCTGATCGGCGATGGCGTGGCGATTATTCAGGGGACGACGGAACGACCGGGTGAACAGCCATTGCGCCAGAGCAATCAGTTCTACTATCTGTGCGGCGTGGTGGAGCCCCGCGCGATCCTCTTGATCGATGGACGGACGAAGCGCTCCA
>JBBQDH010000309.1:0-6280 GCA_038319515.1 Bryobacterales bacterium | reverse complement strand
TTGTTGCCGGACGGGGTGTTGACCCAGTCGGCACCGTTTTCGAGCTCATAACCCTTGTGGATGAACAGGGTGGCGTCGCCGCCGTCATCGACAATCAGTTCCGGCCCGAGACCACCGGGGTGGCTCAGCGCCTGGTCCGTGCACCACCAATACTCTTCCAGAGATTCGCCTTTCCATGCGAAGACAGGGATGCCGGCGGCAGCGATGGCAGCAGCGGCATGGTCCTGCGTGGAGAAAATGTTGCAGCTCGCCCAGCGAACACTGGCGCCCAGATCAGCCAGCGTTTCAATCAAAACAGCGGTCTGAATGGTCATGTGCAGCGAACCAGTCACGCGAACGCCGGCCAGCGGCCTGCTCTTCGCGTACTTCTGGCGAATCGACATCAGGCCGGGCATTTCCTTCTCGGCGATGTTGATCTCTTTGCGGCCCCAATCGGCCAGCTTCATATCGGCGACTTTGTAGTCAGTCATTGTTGCGGTAGGCACGTTTTCGATCTCCTTGTATCAATAAATCCGTATATGTTGATATATTAACTGAAGCGACCCATGGCGTCAATATTAAAATCTCTCCGCATGCTGGCCGACCCTTCCCGGCTCCGTTTGTTGCTTCTTCTCGAACTGGAGGAGCTATCGGTCGCGGAACTACAGGAAATCCTCTCGATGGGGCAGAGCAGAATTTCGACGCAACTGGCACAGCTGAAGCAGGCAGACCTGGTGGAGGACCGCAAACAGGGCAAGAATAGCCTGTACTGTCTTAAGGATCGGCAGTTTTCGGAATTACTACAGGCCGCACAGAAAGAAATACCCGAAGTTGCCGATGACCGGCGGGCGTTGCAACTGGTTCTGGAAAAGCGTCGTGACAAAGTTCGCAGCTACTTTGATGAGCTGGCCGGCAAGTTCGGGCGAAATTATGTTCCGGGGCGTTCGTGGAAGGGGCTGGCCGAAACGCTGCTGCAACTGCTGCCGCCCATGACAATCGCGGATTTGGGAGCCGGGGAGGGGACGTTTTCGCAGTTGCTTGCCCAGCGGGCCGAACGCGTCATTGCGGTGGATAACTCGCTGAAAATGATTGAGTTCGGGGCTCGTCTCGCCGATGAAAACGGACTCACGAACCTGGAATTCCGCCTGGGCGATCTGGAAGCCCCGCCCGTTGCGGACGCTTCCATCGATCTCGCGTTCTTCAGCCAGAGCCTGCACCACGCACTGCACCCGCAGAAGGCGGTTCAGGCAGCGTGGCGCATGCTGAAACCGACGGGGAGGATCGTGATCCTGGATCTGAAAAAGCACGCTTTCGAGCAGGCGCGGGAGCTCTACGCCGACACGTGGATGGGCTTTTCCGAGGTGGAATTACGCGGTTTTCTGGAAGTGGGCGGGTTCCACAACGTTCAAAGCTGGATCGTGGATCACGAAAAACAGGCTCCGGCGTTCGAAACCATCCTCGCGATGGGTGTGAAGAGTTAAGCTATTCTGGCAGGAAGCCTGGATCGAGGACCTGATCTAAAGTCCAGCGCGTGAATACAGCCTTCTCCAGATGAGTCTCGCGAAGAGCCTTCCTGCCAGCCCGGTTATAGCAGCGATCAAAGCTTTCCAGCAGGCAGCCACGCAGGCTCCGAATGGAATCGAGGAGGGAATCTACTTCCCCCCTCGAATTAGAAATCGAATCTTCCCATGATCCAGACCGCCGCTCCGGCTGAATCTCCCACTTGATCAGGTGGAGCATGACGTTTTCCAAATGCGAAGTCAATGAACGTTTCTGGCTGATACCCAAATCGCGAATCTCCTCGGCAAGGTGCTCCCAGTCGAGATCCGAAACGTCGCGACGTTCCAGCGCAGCGGACATCAGTTCAGTCCACGCGATAAAGTCTTCTTTATAAAGAAGCGAGGCCGGGGTCAGCACTGACTCAATTGCCATCGTGATCTCCAGCCTCTATTCCACCATGAATCAAGCCGTCGCCGCGCTGGAAATGCTCACGCCGCCATTGTGCGTCCGCACACGGATGACGGGTCAGCCGGAACCAGGCGTCACAATTGACATTGCGGTCAAGCCGCTGCATCACAGGGGCATTCGGCAACTTGACATTCACGCCGCCTGGAAGATATGCGGAGGGCGCGCCCCAACGGCACCCCTCCGCGGGCTGACAAAACTACTGGGCGAAGCAGTACAGATAGCCGTTGCCGCCGGTGCTGATCAGGTTTTCCTGGCTGCAGCCGCGTGAAGCATGCGTCGAATTCCAGGAGGTGCTGCCGCCCCCGGTGCGGTCATGGTGGCCAAGCTGCGCGGTGCCCGTGGTGCTGGAAGTCCAGTTGTTGCAGGTATGATCTTTGCCGTCGTCATACGCGGTTCCGTCCGGCTTGCTGCCGGTCAGAATGTCGTGCTGGTTGGGGGTGTCGCCGAAGCCCTGAATCGTGCCGCCCTTTTCGGTGAGCGCCGTGGCTTTGGACAGGTTGTTTCCCTGCCGTGCAAGTTCCAGCGTGTCGCCATGCAGATCGGCAACGTCCTTGGCGACGCGCCCACCCTTCGCGTTGAACCAGGGGCCTGCGCCAATGCGATCGCGTGCGTTCACAGCGGGCTTTCCGCCTGCGGCACTGGTGCTGAGATACGCATGCCAGGTGGTCTTTGTACTGCCGGCGGCGGCGGCGAGTTTCTGGCATTGTGCGTCGGCGCCTGCCAGTCCACCAAGGTCAGCACCTTTGCCCAGCCCGACGCTGGTGACGAAAAAGCTCATGGGCGGTGGCGGGGCAGCGGGCGGAGCCTGCGCAAACATGGGTGAGGCGCAGAGTGCGGCGCCCAAAAGCGAAAGTGTGTGTCTCATCATAAAATTCTCCCTTGGAAAGGTTCTGCTTGCTTAGATCAGCCAGTCTTTCAAAGCGCGGGTCTTCTGTCAATGTGATACCTTGACCGGGTGTTCCCGAAGCTGCTCCCGTTCACCTGGCTGGCAGTTGTACCCGCCCTTCTTGCAGGCCCTGCCGTGACAAAGGTGGAACCACCGAACTGGTGGCCGGGACACAGACGTCCCCCCGCAACGCCAGGCCCGGGCAGTACCAGTTCACAGTCAGAGCCACTTCGGGGGCCATCACGTTCCCGTTCTCTCTGGAAGCCACGCTGCCGCCCGGCGGTCGTTTTCAGGGCATCACGACAGACGACGTGATCTGCCTGTTGATGCCCGATCGTTTTGCCAACGGCGGTCCGACGAATGACAGCCCCGGCAACCTTAGCCCGCCTGTTTGCGGGTGACCCGGTGAACGCGGCTTTTCCGTGAAATCAACGGCGCCGCAATGCACCGTTATGTCAGAAGAAATCCGCATCGCCCGGGATCCAGTTGTTTTCTCGCAAAAGACGCGAAGACGCAAAAGAACCCCGTGTGGTTTTTGTGTTCCTTACTAAGGTGCGGCAGGCGGCTTCGCCCGCCTTACGGCATCCAGCGTTTGATGAAATTGGTGTCGAAATTGCCATCCACAAAGTCAGCCTCATTGAGGATGCGCTTGTGCAGGGGGATCGAAGTGTGAATGCCTTCCACCACGAAGAGATCAAGGGCACGCTTCATACGGGCGATCGCTTCGCTGCGGTCGCGGCCATGTGCGATTAACTTGGCGACCAGCGAATCGTAATAGGGTGGAATGACGCCCTCCTGAAACGCGTGGGTATCAACACGAATGCCAACACCACCCGGCAAATTCAAGCCGGTAATGCGCCCTGGCGACGGGGTAAACGTTTCCGGGTTCTCAGCGTTGATACGGCACTCGATGGCATGGCCGTAACGGGTAACCGGCCCGCCCAGAATCTGCGCGAGCGTCTCTCCGGCCGCAATGCGGATCTGCGCTTTCACCAGATCAATGCCCGTCACGGCTTCGGTCACCGGGTGCTCCACCTGAATACGGGCGTTGACTTCAATAAAGTACAGGTCGCCCTTCTCATCCATCAGGAACTCGACGGTTCCGGCGTTGCTGTAACCAATCGCCTTGATGGCTTCCTTAAGTTTTGCTTCCACACGCTCACGCACTTCAGGGCGCAATGCCGGCGAAGGGGATTCTTCCAGAAGTTTCTGGTGACGCCGCTGAATACTGCACTCGCGTTCACCCAGAATTTCGACATTCCCATGCTCGTCGGCCAGCACCTGGAATTCAATGTGACGGGGCGCGGAGATGTACTTTTCCAGATAGACATCGGCGCTGGAGAATGAAGCGCCCGCCTCCTGCTGCGCCTGCATCAGCAGACCCGGAAGTTCATCGGCCGAGTTGACGATGCGCATGCCGCGGCCACCACCACCGGCCGATGCTTTGAGGATGACCGGATAGCCGATGCGGTTGGCCGTCTCGACCGCTTCCTCAGGGCTGGAGAGCACGCCCTCTGAGCCAGGAAGGATCGGCACGCCGTAGTCCTTCATGATGGCCCGGGCGCGTTCCTTAATACCCATGGAAGCGATGACTTCAGGCTTCGGACCAATGAACTTAATGCCGGACATGGCACAGACTTCGGCGAAGCGTGCGTTCTCGCTCAGAAAGCCGTAGCCGGGGTGTATCGCGTCGACATTGGTGATTTCGGCGGCACTGATGATCGAGGGGATATCGAGATAGCTGCGGGCACTTTTGGCCGGGCCGATGCAGATAGCCTGATCAGCGAATCGCACAGGCAGGCTGTGGCGATCCGCTTCCGAATAAACGGCCACTGTCGGTATACCCAGGTCCTTGCAGGCGCAGATGATGCGCAGCGCAATCTCACCGCGATTGGCGATGAGAATTTTTCTAAACGGGCCGTATGCCAAAGAGGGCTTCTCCGTATTCGACCGGCTGACCGTTCTGGACGAGTTTCGTCTCCACGATGCCGGCAACATCCGACTCGATTTCGTTCATCAGCTTCATCGATTCGATGATGCACAGAACTTTGCCGAGGGTGACCTGTTCGCCGATGCGAACAAAGGGCGGGTTACTCGGCGAGGCGGATTCGTAGAAAGTGCCAACGATGGGGGACTTCACATAGATGAGATTATCCTTGCTGTTGGCTGCGGGTTCCGCCCTGGCAGGAGCCACTGGAGCCAGCCCCGGTCCAGCTTGCGCAACCACGGGCACCCCGGCCGCGGAGGGCAGGTAGACGTTGGTCTCGCCACTTCCCGAAGCCGGTCCGAAAGACTTCCGGATTCGGACCCGATTCTCGCCTCGCTGCACTTCGAGTTCGGCCACGCCGGTGTCTGAGAGCAGCTGGATTAACTCTCTGATTTCGTCAATAGTCATGCGACCCCTTAGAATAACAGGCCGGGACCATCTGCGGGAGCCCGATCAGTTGGTCCGCTTCGGCCAAACCGTTCCCTGATCCTGCTTCGTCACTGTCGCCAGACCTTTATAAAGGAACTTCTGCACACGCTGCCCGCGATAGGTTTCCGTGGTGAAGATATTGCCCTTTGAATCGGTGGCAATGCTGTGAACCGCGTAGAACTGGCCCGGCTGTCGCCCGCCGTCGCCGAAGGTGGTCAGTACCTTCAGGGTCTTGCGATCAATCACGTGGATCTTCATGTTGGATCCATCCGCAAGGTACAGATACTTTTGTTCAGCATCCCTGGAAAGCGCCAGATCAAAGGCCGCGCCGTCGCCCAGAGTATCCTTCGCCACAATCACTTCATTGATATATGTGCCGTCGGTCTTAAAGACCTGAATGCGGTCATTGACGCGGTCGCAGACGTAGAGCAGTCCATCGTTCGCAAGGGTCACGCAATGCACCGGCGTACGAAACTGCTGAGCGGGCGGATCGGATGGCTTATAGGGCGGCAGTTGCGCGTCATCAGGCTTGTGGCCGTAAGCGCCCCAGTGCCGCTTATACTTGCCTGTTTCGGCATCAAAGACGATCACGCGGCGATTGCCATAGCCATCGGCAACATAGAGTTCATTGGTCTTCGGATCCACCAGGGTCTTGGCGGGCAGGCGCAGATTTTCCGTGTCGTTGCTTCCCTTGCTCTTGTTCGGCTTGCCGATCTGCATCAGGAATTTGCCTGCCTGCGTGAACTTGAGGACCATGCTGTCATGAACAGAAGTATTGGCCCCCATGCGGCTCTCATCGCCGGGAAGAGGCGCTGCCTGTGCGCCCGCGCCGTTGCCGCCAATCCACACGTTGCCTTTGAAATCGACGTCGATACCGTGGTTCGAGGACGGCCAGTCGTAGCCCTCACCCGGGCCGCCCCAGCTTCCAATCAGATCGCCGGCTTCATTGAATTCAAGCACCGGCGGCGCGGCGGCACAGCATTCGGCCGCTTTGGGTTTCATGGTGGCGTACTGTTCTTTCGCTTCCAGCG
>JBBQDH010000308.1:0-6397 GCA_038319515.1 Bryobacterales bacterium | reverse complement strand
TTGCCCGTATTGTTTGAAACTCCACGGACTTTTTACCCATTTGCGATTGGTGTCCTGCTTGGCACCGATCTGATAAAAGCCGTCGAAGGGTTTGCCGTCGAGTTCGGCAAGTTTTGGCTTGGGGTCGAAGGTGTCGATATGCGAGACGCCGCCGGGCATGAAGCAGAAGATCACGTTCTTGACGCGTGCCGGGAAGTCGGGTTTTCTGGTCGTGTCCGCATAAGCAGGGTCGGCCATCAGCGCAGCCAGCGACATGAGCCCGAAGCCGTTGGAGGCCCGCTGCAGCATCTCGCGGCGTGTGGGGTTTCTAACGAACATAAATGAACTCCTTCAGGTTGAACATGGCGTGTGCGATGTCCTTCCAGACTTCGCGGCTGGTGAGCATCTTGCCGGTTTCGATTTTGTGCAAACTGGCGGTTTCATTGGCGAGGGAGATGAAGCGCGCGCGTTCGGCATCGTCCGGCAGGCGGCCCAGCGCGGTGCGGAACATGACATCGATTCGCTCCCCGGCGGTGGGGGCTTTTTGGGCGATCAGGTGCTCGGCCCAGAAGGCGGCCTGGCTGAGCACGAACGGGTCGTTGAGCAGCGCGAGAGCCTGGGGCGGGACGTTGGTGGAGTCGCGATTGCCGCGTGTGACGGTCGGGTTCGGGAAGTCGAAGAGCTCCAGGAAACGCGAGCCTTCGTGACGGGTGACCTTGAGGTAGATGCTGCGGCGGCCATCGCCATCGAGAGGCCCCTGATAGAGCTTTCGGTAGTCTTTCGGTTCTTCGCGGTGAGGCTGGATGGCGGGGCCATAGAGCGCGGGGTCAAGGCGGCTGGACACGGAGAGAATCGCATCGCGGATGGATTCGCCTTCGAGGCGTCTGACCGGGTAATGCGAGAGCAGGTTATTAAGCGGATCGATCTTTTGCGTTTCAGCGTTTGTCCCGCTGGATTGTCGGAACGCCTGGGAAAGGACCAGGAAGCGGATCTGCTTCTTGATGGACCAGCCGTCGCGAACGAAGCGAGTGGCCAGGAAGTCCAGCAATTCGGGGTTGGACGGTGCCTCCCCGTAGGTGCCGAAATTATCCGCAGTGGGAACGATGCCGCGCCCGAATACATAGAGCCAGATGCGGTTTGCCATCACGCGGGACGTGAGAGGGTTATCGGGCGAAGCGATGATGGCCGCTGTTTCGCGCCGACCGCTGCCGGCCACCTGGAACTTGCCGCCGACCAGTTGCAGGAAGCCGCGCGGGACCATCTTTCCGGGGTTGGTCGCATCGCCCGCAGGCAGTACCGGGAAGTCATAGCCGGGGTCGAGATCGGCCAGGCTTTCAAAGGTCTTCGGGGCCTCAATACGAGATTCAGTGAGGCGATACTCTTCGAGCAGCGTCTTCAGACGCGGGCTGGTATTCATCGAGTTCGAGAGCAGTTTGTTCGACAGCAACCACTCCAGCCATTTCGCGTCGTCGTCAGAAGCCTGCCCTGAGGCCCACCGCCGGATGGCGGCTTCGGTGGTGCTTCCGTAACGCGTTGCGAGCTCTTCGGCGCTGCCCGCGAACAGCGGATTCAGGTGCGAGAGTTCTTCACGCGGAGCTTCATCCACGTCGTGCACGACGGCGCGGGCGATACCGAAATAAGAGAACGGCGAATCCACCTGTTGCTGTGTGGCTTTCAGGCGGTCCGGCCTGTCAGGAATGCGCGGATTATCTTGCTTCGTGACAAGTTCCACATAGAACGGCAGCGTGGGCTGATCGGTGCGATTGGGAATCTTCAGCCATTGCAGGGAATCGTGCTCCAGATTCTGGTAGTCCTCGCTCAGCATGCAGTTATCGAGAATGGTTCTCCACGCGCCCAGCTTGCCGCCCATAATCTGCAGGCTCAGAAACTTCTTGTCTTTGGGGACGAGCGGGGAGCGCAGCGCACCGTTGAGGCGTTCTGAAAGTGCATTGGTATAGACGCCTGCGGGGAAGATGCCGGTGACGGCCTGTGCGCCCTCGCCCGCGATGCCGAATTCGCCCGCTACAGACGGGCCGTCCGTCAGCGCGTTGCCATCTGCGTTCCAGCCGCCATAACCGCTGTTGGCGACGAGGCCGAAGGGCTGGTAGTTCTGCTGGTTGAAGTCGGCCCGCGCCTTCGCTTCTGCCTCATACTTCCCTTTGAGTGCTCCCCATTTGTCCTTTTGAGTCCAGACAGAGATGGGGTCCTCCATCGGGGGCTTCTGCCGTTCCAGCAGGGAAACCCATGCCTGTACCTTTTCGAGCGACAGGTTGGTGAGATCTCTGGTCTCAGTTGTCTGGCCTTTCCACGCCCGGTCCGCGGCCAGCAAATACTGAGGAATTGACTTCGCTTCTTCCGTCCAGGCCTGGGCCAACTCCTGTCGAATCCGCGGTTTCAGGGTTCGCAGTTGCTGCTTCGCGGCATCGGAGCCGGAGGGCAGGCCGGCATTCCGCATCACCATGCGGGAACTGGTGAGCACGCCGTAGAGACCATAGTAATCGGCGGTCGGAATGGGGTCAAGCTTGTGGTCGTGGCAGCGCGCGCAGGCGATGGTCAGGCCCTGAAACGCCTTGCCTAAGGTATCGATCTGGTTATCGACCACGTCGGTCCGAATCTGCCGGAAGCGGATGCAGTCATCGTGGCCGAGCTCTCCCATGCGCAGAAAGGAAGTCCCGAGAATGCTTTCGTTGATTCCCTCCCGGGTGTTGATGCGCGGCTTGGGGAGCAGGTCTCCGGCGAGGTGTTCGCGGATGAGCTGGTCATAAGGAACGTCGTTGTTGAAGGCGCGGATCAGGTAGTCGCGGTAGAGCCAGGAGCCTTTGATTTCATAGTTCCAGTCGTTGCCGAACGTTTCCGCGAAGCGCATGACGTCCATCCAGTGGCGCGCCCAGTGTTCGCCGAAATGCGGTGAGGCGAGCCCGCGATCCACCAGACGTTCGTAAGCGCCGGGTGCGCTGTCATGCAGGAAAAGATCGACTTCCAGCGGCGTGGGCGGCAGGCCGGTGAGCACGAAGCTCAGGCGGCGAATCAGCGTGCGGCGATCTGTCTGCGTGGCTGGTTGCAGGCCGGCTTTGCGCAGGGCCGCGACAAGGAAACGGTCCACCGGATGTTCCACGCCTGCGATCTGTTCCGGCGCTTTATCACGGACCGGCTGAAACGCCCAGTGCTCTTTGGTGATGCGTTCGTAGAAGCCGGGGGCTTTGGGCCCCGCTGCGCTCACCTTGTCGCCGGCCGGCCATGCCGCGCCGTCGTTGATCCACTTTTCAATCGCGGCAATTTGTTCGGCAGGAAGCTTCCCGCCTGCAGGCATCTTCAAGCCGTCATGACGAATCGCTTTGGCGAGGAGGCTCAGTTTGGCATCGCCGGGGATGAGCACCGGCCCGCGATTTCCGCCTTGAAGCAGAGCCTCCCGCGAGTCCACCCGCAGCGACGAGAACTGCTGCTGCGGCCCGTGGCAGGAGTAGCAATTCGCCGAGAGAACCGGGCGCACTTGCTTTTCGAAGAACTCGACGGGCGTGTCCGCCGCCATTGCGTGCGTGCATATGGCTGCAAGAAATACGGCTGCCGTTCTGATCATGCTTCGCTTATTCTATGCCTTCCGATAGTCTTACTAAGGCATGACTGAAAACTTTCGCGTCGGCTTCTCCGCCGACTTTCTCAATGAGCAGGGACAACTGGTCTTCCCCGACATCGGTCTGAGTGTGCTGAACGACCGGCCAGGGCTTGCGCATCAGTTCATGGGCGGGTATCTGCCGGAGTACTCACCCGCACAGCTGAGCGGCTACGACGTGGTGATTTCGCTGAAGCCCCGCGTGACTGCGCAATCGCTGCAAGGGGTGACGCGGCTGTGTGCGATCGGGCGATGTGGTGTTGGCTACGACAACGTGGATCTGCGCGCCTGTACCGAGAACGACGTAGCGGTCTACATTACGCCACAGGGCGTGGTGAAGCCGATGGCGGAATCGATTGTGCTGTTTGTGCTGGCGCTCTCTCACAATCTGGTGCGGAAGGATCGGATGGTGCGCGAGGGGCGATGGGTGGAGAGTACACGGGCATTGGGACGCGAACCTCGTGACCGCGTGATCGGCACTGTTGGTTATGGCAACATTGCGCGTGAGGCGATCCGGCTGCTGCGGAACTTTGGTCCGGCGCGGGTGCTGGCGTTTGATCCTTATGTGGAATCTGCGTCGGACGTGGAACTGGTCAGTCTTGATGTGTTGCTCAGTCAATCCGACTATGTGCTGGTGAACTGCCCCCTGAATGACCAAACCCGAAACCTGATTGGCGCGAGGGAACTTGCTCTGATGAAGCCAGACGCTGTGCTGATCAACACGGCGCGCGGCCCTGTCGTTGATCAGGCGGCTTTGCTGGAAGCGTTGCAGTCGCGCCGGATCGCGGGTGCGGCTCTGGACGTGTTTGAGAAAGAGCCGCTGCCGGAAGGCTCCGGTTTTGCGGAACTGGATAATGTGATCCTGACTTCCCATTCCGTTGGCTGGACGGAAGAACTCTTCCGCGATATGGGCCGGAGCGATTGCGAGGGGGCACTGGCGGTGATGCAGGGGCGGGCTCCGGAGAACGTGGTGAACCGCGAGGTGCTCACACGGCCCGGCTTTCTGACTAAACTGGAAAATTATCGAAAATGTGTGGGGATTAACGCATGAATCCGTTTAAGCAGAAACTGAAGAATGGCGAAGTGGTGCTGGGCCAGATGGTGATGGAGTTTTTCACGCCGGGCATCGGCCCTCTTCTGGCGAATTGTGGCCTTGATTTCGTGATCTATGACATGGAACACGGGCGGTGCGATATTCCGCTGGTTGCGGAAATGATCGCGTCCTGCAGGGGATCCGGCATCGCTCCGCTGGTACGCGTGCCGGATGTTGAGACGGCTCCGCTCTCACGTGTGCTGGATTTAGGGGCACTGGGTGTGATGGTTCCACGCGTGGAGACTCGCGCGCAGGCTGAGCAGATTGTGGCTGCGCTCAAATATCCGCCACAGGGCAGGCGCGGCGTGGCAATGGGCATGGCCCATGACATGTACCAGCCCGCAAGAGCGTCCTATCTGGCGGAAGCCAACAACGAGACCGTTGTCATCATCATGGTGGAGACGGAACTGGCGTTCGAAAATCTGGAGGAGATCATCTCCGTGCCTGGCGTGGATATTGCATGGGTCGGGCATTACGACCTGACCACTTCCATGGGGATTCCGGCGCAGTTCGAACACGCCAGGTTTCTGGGGGCGATGGAGAGTCTGGTGAAGGTTTGCGCGAAGTATAACGTCGCGCCCGGGTTCCTCCCGCCCACGGCGGCTGTGGCAGCACACTGGAAACGGCAGGGGTTCCGGGCACTCAGTCTGAACGCGGATATCGGTGTCTTCCGCGATGCGGTGCGCGGATTCCGTGACAGCCTCATGGCAGGGTAGTGTCCTCTTTTGTAACGGAATCCCGCTATCAGTAACAACACTCCGTAATCGGGGTGAGGGGATTTCGCATGAAACCAGATCTGAGTTCGTCCGCCAACTGGGTCGCGGTTCTGGCCCTGGTATTTCACCTCGCATTTCCGACGGGGGAGGGCGCTCAGAGTGCGCCGCCGAACGGTGCTTTGCGCCCTGTCGCGACATCAACCGGAAACAACATCAGTAAAGCGCAGGCAGAAGGCCCGTGGCTCGCGTCGCGATATTTCTATGGAAGCCGTCGGGAGATTGCGTTGAGCCCGGTTTCTGTGCCCGTCTGTGAATCGCCGAAAACCTGCAGCGCGGAAATAAGTGCGTGGTTCGGAATGCAGGGAAGTGCTGCGCCACAATTCCTGCTGGCCACGGTGCCGGACCCGCTGCATACCAGGCTGGGGCTGTTCACCGACTCTTCCATTCAGGCGATTCAGCGAGCCGCAGCCGATGCCGGCTGGGACTTCGCGACGCAGTGGCTCCCGTGGACCGAGAATCTGAACCCCGATGAGAAAGATCCGGCGCGCCGCCGTGATCAGCGCGCGTTAATTCAACAGCGGGAAGAGCAGCCTGGACTGTTAGTCTTCCGACACAAGGAAACGGTAAAAAATGGATCGCCGCCAGTCATTGATGAGAGCGTGCTCTTTGTCTTTCTGGTGGGTGAATCCCCCACCTCGGGTATCCATGCGGTCCAGTTTCAGAACGCGCGAGCCTATACGAAGGCACTGGGTGATCCGCACCCGGTACGCATTCTGGGGCCAACCTTTTCAGGGTCTTTCCAAAGTCTGGGCTACCTTCTGGCAAGCGAGACTGGTCCGCCAAAAGCGGACGCGCCCGCCGAATTCATCGTGCGCAGCGGCACCGCGACCAGCGCCGCAGCCATCGCTGCTTTCGGCGGCCAGACCAAATCGAAGGTCGATTTCGCCGGTTTGCCGGCTAATACGGAAAAACAGGAGGAATTCACCCGTACCGTTCGCG
>JBBQDH010000307.1:0-6414 GCA_038319515.1 Bryobacterales bacterium | reverse complement strand
AAGGAAGTTGAGAAGGGCAAGACGTTGTACGAAGTGGAGACCAAACTGAACGGGAAGACCCGCGACATGATGCTGGACGCGAGCGGGGCCGTGAGCAGTGTGGAGGAAGAGATCGAGATGTCGGCGATGCCGGCGGCGGCGCACGATGCGCTTATGAAGAAAGCGGGTACGGCTAAGATTACGAAGATCGAAGCGCTGAGCAAGGGCGGTAAAGTTGTAGCCTACGAAGCTGCCATCATGAAGGGCAGCAAGTCGTCTGAGATCGCCGTCACTCCCGAAGGCAAGCCGTTCAGGGAATAATCGGCGTCAGCAGGACCGTGCCGGCCACTGTGGCGGCGCGGTCCAAACCCGCCAGGAAACGTTGGCTCAGAGTCGGGATGAGCTGTGTGTGCCACAGCAACTCTGCGTTGGTCCAGGCAACCTCTCGGGAGGCTTCTATGCCGAACGCGCCCACCATGTCCTCCAGCTTGCCCAGGTCCGGAATTGCGTCGCCCAACAGGCCCACCATCAGCGCATGTTTGGTCTGGTCGATCAGCGCGTTGAGCAGCCCATTGACCCTGATGAAGTCCTGATAAATGGGCGAGAGGTGCGCTGGCTCAAATTGAAATTCGCGGCAGGTGTCGACGACGGCGATGGAGAGATCGTGGTCGATGTGCGCATTCATCCCGGCCAGGGCAAACTGTATGCGGGCCAGGCGGGCATTGTGGCGGGCACTAAACAGAACCTGCCAGCAGCCGGGCGCGGACTGGCCCTGTGTAAGGGAGGATTTCAGTGCACCCAGATACAAGCGGGCAAACAGAACGTCCAGCCGCGACAGCCAAACCGGATTGTTCCAGCGCACGGTGTTGACGCTTTGATCCACGGATTGCGTGACGCTCAGATAAAGCGCGTTGAAGTACTTGAGGCCGTCCGATGGCGGCAATGCTGCGTCGATTGCTGTAAATGCTGCCACTACGTCGGGGATGGTATTCACCGGCTCTGAAACGATCTGGAGAATCTGCTCATTCGGCGTTGGCATGCGAGGGAAATCGTAGCACAATGAGGGATAATGTGGAAGCGATTCTCACGAAGTTACAGGGCTCTTGACGACTACAGAAATCGACGTTCGGGACTTTGATTCCGCCATCGAACACATCCCGAACAAACCGGCGGTTTTTCTGCTTTGGCCCCGCGAGGGAAAGCCTTATCTCGCGCGGACCAATGTGTTGCGGCGACGCCTGCTGCGGCTTCTTGGTACGCATGACAAGCCGTCGCGAATGCTCAATCTTCGTGCGACGGCGGTGCGGGTTGAATACCGGCTGACCGGCTCACGACTCGAATCGCAATTCGTACTTTGGGAACTGGCGCGGCTGCACCTGGGCGCGGACTATCGTGAAGAGATCCGGCTTCGCATGCCGCCGTACGTGAAGCTGGTGCTGACCAACGCGTTCCCCCGCACACATGTCACCACGCAGCTGGGGCGCGCGGCGGCCGTGTATTTCGGGCCATTCCGCAACCGTTCCACAGCGGCGATGTTTGAATCGGAATTCCTGGATCTCTTTCAGTTGCGTCGCTGCCTGGAAGATCTGGTGCCGGGCCCGGAACACCCTGGCTGCATGTATGGCGAGATGGGCCGGTGCCTGCGGCCCTGTCAGGAAGCGGTGGGGCTTGATGAGTATCGCGGTGAAGCGGCGCGTGTGGCCGAATTCCTGCACACAGGCGGGCGGTCACTGCTGGACCCTGCCACCACTGCACGCGACCGGCTCAGCGTCGAAATGGATTTTGAGGGCGCGGCGATGATGCACCAGCGCGTGGAGCGCATTGGGAATGTGATCGGCCTGCGCGACGAGATGGCGCGTGATGTGGAGCGCCTGCACGCCATTGCGATTGTGCCTTCGGCTGACCCCGAAGCGGTGGAACTGGGGTGGCTGCGCGGTGGCTGCTGGCAGGGTTTCACGCGCCTCGAATTCACGGCTGCGGACGGGCGTGTGGCATCGCTTGATTCGCGGTTGCGAGAGTTAGCCATGGCGGCACCGGAAAGCCGTGTGACCGGGGCCGAACGCATGGAACAACTGGCGCTTCTTTCCCGCTGGTTCTATTCGACGTGGCGTGATGGCGAAATGCTGGTGGTGGACGACTGGGCGAAGATCCCGTATCGCAAACTGGTTAACGCAGTGTCGCGCGTGGCGAAGGGGGAGACGACCAGGGGGCAGGCGATGCCAGTGCCACCGACGCCTCATCCGAGCAGTCATTCTTCAGAATCCGGCTCGACTTCAGATCAACCGTAGGGGCGGCTCCGACGCAGTGGTTCCCCATGCCGGATCCGCTGATGACATTGCCTTCGATGGTCACATTCAGCGTGCCGGGTTCCAGGTAAATGCCGGAAGTATTCTGGTGCGCGATGTTGAGCGCCGTCATATAATTGCCGTTGACTTTGATGCCGGAACCTTGCAGCACAACCGCGCCGAGCAGCGTTTCCGCGCAGGTGTTGCCGCGAAGTTCACTGGACGTCACGTGATCAAGAGTGATGCAGGTGGCGCGGCCATCCAGCTCTTCTGCAGGGAAGCCGATCTGTCGGATTTGATTGGTATCCACGGTGATGTTTTTGGAGTCCTGTATGCGGATCCCGTCGCGGGCGATGACGGCGAACTCATTGTCGGTCAGGCGGCCGCGGTCAGTGGCGCGCAGTGTAATGCCGGTGCCACGCAGGCCGCCGAACCGGCAGTGGCGAATCTCGAAATCCGTGGTGTTCTCTTCAAGCGCAATTCCGCCCGTCGCGTTATTACGGCGCTGCGGGCTGAATCCGCCGGAATCGGAGACTTCCACATCGTGCAGTTTGATGTTGTGACTGTTGTTCAGCAGCAGCGCGAAAGTAGGGATGTGGTGCGCCTTCACGTTATAGATCTCGATCCCGGTGACGGATTCCGCAACGATTCCGTTGCCCGGCAAGGCCCGCGAATACATCGTTCCCGCAGGCGGCAGCGCCATCATGCGACCTGTCGTATCGCGGTTGCCATCGAGCGCAAGATCATGAATTTTGATGTTCCGGCCTGCTGTCAACACCAGCAGTGCACGGCCCCGGAAAGTATCGGAAGCTTTGATGGTGGTGTTGGCGCCGCGAATCTCCAGATCGTGAACGTCCGGCGCGAGCAGTATTTCGCGGGATACCAGAATCTCTCCCGCAGGCAGCGTGATGACACCCGTCTTCGCTTCGAACGCCTTGCGAAGCTGCGCCTCTGTCGGGTCCGCTGCAAACAGAGACGACAACGCGAGCGTCAACAGGATACCCATGCGGGCCAGCAGGCGCTTGCCGAGAGAGACTTCCAGAACATGGCCTCCCTTGGGCAAATCCGGCACACGAAAATTCACTTCCCAACGCTCAGCCAGGGGATCGGTTCGGAAAGTTTCTATATCGTGAACCGGCATTGAATCGACGGTCGCATGGAACGTTCCGATGTCATCCACTTCTTCCATGGTGGCCTTGATGAGACCGCTTTCGATCCGCGGGGGCGACAGCAGATTGATGGCGTCGCTCAGGGCAGTAAGGCGCGGAACGGCCGGGCCCGGCGGGATGACACGCACGAAAGCATCGGGACACAAACGCTGCCCGAAGAGTTCGAGCCGCACCGGCAGCAGGCCCGTGCGCACTGCTTTCGGCAGAAACACGTTCACCTGCGAAAGCCCGTTATTTCCGCGCGGACCGATGTAGCAGATGGTACCCGGAACCCCGTCAATCAGGGCTGTGAGCGAATTCAGATCGCAGGCCTCAGGCAGGTCTTCAATGGTGAGGGCGACGCAGGCCATCCGACCGCTTGCGGGCACGGCCTGCTCACTCGAAAATGCATTCGTGAGAGACCGAATCCGCACGGCCGCGGGCTTCTGCCAGGTGGTCCACATGTACTGCGTCTCTGCGCCGGTCAAAGAAAGCAGCCGGATATTGTGCTCCCGTGCGAAAGCGTGAATCTCTGCGCTGCTGATGCGCACACCTTCCCACGTTGTGTAGGATTTCGAAGTCTTTGGCAGCCCATTGATGTGGAGCCGCGCCACGCCACCCGGCTTCAGCACGCGAACCGTCTCGCGCAGATAGGAAAACACCACGTCCCCGCTGGGAATGTGCTGGAACACGGCGTAGGAATAGACGAAGTCGAAGTGGTTATCCGGGAACTGCGAAAGGTCGCTGCCGGAGGCATGGTGCGGGAAGGCGTTGGGCGTGTTCCGCAGCTTTTCTTTCGCCTTCGCAATCATTTCGTCGGACACATCGATCCCGTGGATTTCAGCAAAGTGGCGGCTCATCGGGCGCAGCAAACGCCCCGGTCCACAGCCGATTTCGAGAGCCCGGCGCTCACCCGGCGCACTGGCAGGCAGGCGTTTGAGCTCTGTCTCCAACTCACGAACCAGATCGGTCGCGGTGGAGAAAAACTCCTCGTCATCCTGGTCACGACGCCCAAACGCGACGAAGTAATTGGCATCTTCCCGGGCGCGTTCGTTCCACTCCGCCCGCATTTGGGTATGCACGTTGGGTTCGGTCATTCCGGTTTAACCGCGCCCACCCAATAGTCGTCGCCCTGCACGTAAAGAATGGCCCTGATGGTCTGGCCGTCTTTGAGTTTGGAGAATTCTTTCCTGTCGCGGAAACCGTACTCCATCGTCATGGCATGCATGAAGCCGGGGATGTCTTCGTGCCTGATGGTGGCCACCTGAGTCTCTTTATCGAGCTGGGTAACAACGCCCCGCATGGGATATTGTTTGATTGGCTCGACGGGCTTGTGGGAGCAGGCCAGAAGAAGGATGGCGGCGAGAAAAAGCAGGGCGGTTTTCATGGGCGGGTCCGACGTCCTATCTTCCCATGTTGGGAGGGCGCTGATCCTGTGGGCACTGTTCCTGGTGCGCGGTGGATTCTATTGCGCCATGATGCCGCTGTGGGAGGGCTGGGACGAGTACGCCCACTTCGCGTGGCTGCAGCACTGGGTCGATAGAGGCACGCTGCCGGACTTCCGTGATTCGATGTCGCGCGAGATTGACGAGTCCATGAAGCTGACACCGCTGGCGCATGAACTGGCGTGGATCGGGCCTCCCTATTTGACGCATCCGCAGTGGTGGGCGTTGCCGGAGGCGGAGAGAGCGGAACGTGTCGGGAAGCTGGCAGCTTTGCCGCCGGCATGGGCGCATCAGGCGGCAACACACAAGTTCGATTTTTATGAAGCGCAGCAACTGCCACTTTACTATTGGATCGCTGCACTGCCGCTGCGGTGGATTGGCGCATGGCCGCTTTGGTGGCGTGTTTTCCTGCTCCGTTTGCTGAGCATGGTGATCGCTTCCACGGCGATTCCGCTGACGTGGATGGCGGCCCGCCGTATCGTTGGCGAGCGGCTTGCGGTTTTGTGCGCGGCGCTGTTGGCGGTTGCACCGGGGTTCGTGATCGATGTCTCCCGCGTGGCGAACGATTGCCTGGCCATTGCGCTGGTCGCATTGCTCTTCTGGCTGCTGCCCCGGCGCGGCTGGTGTGCTGTAGGTTTCAGCCTTGGCGCGGCCTTGCTGACGAAGGCCTACATACTGGCGCTGGTGCCTGCCTTGATCGTCGTCTGGTGGCGGCGAAAACGGGATCTGGCTCTGGCACTGACAGTTGCGTTGGGAATCGCGGGCTGGTGGTACGTCCGCAACCTGATGCTGGGGCGCTCGCTCAGCGGCTGGCTGCTGCATCCGGCCCCCGCAGCCATGCTGCCCGCGATCTTCCACATCAACTGGCTGAGCGCGGCGCACGTGATCGCGAAGTCGTTTACGTGGTTCGGCGGGTGGAGTTTTTTGGTGATGAAGTCCTGGATCTACGCGGCGCTGGAAATAACGGGCCTGGTCGCACTGGCACTCGCATTGAAGACTCGCAACACCGCGCTGGTGACACCCCTGGTGATGACGGGAACCTACCTAGCAGCCATGGCCTACGGAGTGGCGGTCTACTTCATCACCCAGAATGTTCCGAACCTTCCGGGCTGGTATTTGTGGCCCATGGGAAGCATGATCGCGGTGATTCTGGTGGCCGGGCTGAGGCGCTTTTCCCTTGGCGTTGTCGCGGCGTTGGCAGCGGTGGATCTGTATGGTGCGGGTGCGCTGCAGGTGCCTTATTATGCAGGTCTGGTGGAGCGCAACCACGCGGCGGGCAGGCAGTTTTTTCATGGGTTGTCGCGGCTGGGATTACCGGTCTGGATTGCCGCTTTGTGGGTCATCGCAACTCTGGGAATCGTCGCCATCGCGGGCATGACAGACTACGGAGTGGAGGAACCACGTGGACATCAGCCTTGACGACTTCCGGCAGCACTTCGAACTGCTTTCCGATGAGACCCTGGTCGCGACAATGCGCGGAGAGCTGGTACCGCGCGCCCAGGCGGTTTACGATGCCGAGGTTGCAAAACGGGGCCTGAGCGCAGCGCCTGTCGAAGT
>JBBQDH010000306.1:0-6492 GCA_038319515.1 Bryobacterales bacterium | reverse complement strand
GCTTCCGGCGGCATGGGACCGACCGAGTTCCCGCAGCCGTTCATTAAGAACTACGCGCTCAGCACTTCTGTGCAGCCGCTGGGTGTCAAGACCGGTGCCCTGCGCGCTCCGTCAAGCAATGCGTTCGCGTTCGTGATCCAGAGCTTTATTGACGAACTGGCGCACGAAGCGGGCAAGGATCCCGTGGCATTCCGCCTCGCGATGCTCGACAATGGCGCACCTGCACCTGCGGGTAACGTCCAGGCCGGCTTCGATGCTGACCGTATGAAGGGCGTGGTCAAGGCTGTGGCAGAACGTTCCGGCTGGGGCAAACGGACCATGGCAAAGGGCACTGCGCTCGGTATCGGTATGCACTTCAGCCATCGCGGTTATTTCGCCGAGGTCGCCGAAGTCAGCGTTGATGCGGCGAAGAAGGTGAGAATCAACAAGGTGTGGGTGGTTGGCGATGTGGGTAGCCAGATCATCAACCCGAGCGGCGCGGAAAACCTGAGTCAGGGTGCAGTGATCGATGGTCTGAGCGAAATGATGTCGCAGAAGATCACGGTGGAAAAAGGCAAGGTTGTGCAGTCGAACTATCATCAGCACGGGATGGTTCGCATGGCCCAGGCCCCGCCAGAAATCGACATCCACTATTTGAAGACGAACTTCTCGCCTACCGGCATTGGTGAACCGGCCCTCCCGCCGGTGCTGCCTGCTGTGGCGAACGCCATCTTTAGTGCGTCGGGCAAACGTGTTCGGTCGCTGCCGCTTGCTGACGCCGGCTATAGCTGGGCGTGAGATTCGCGGCGTTATTAGTACTGATTGCAGGCGCGGCGGTCGCACAAGACGACCGCCGCGTTGTTTCTCCGGATGGGCAGGTGGAGTTTCGCCTGTTCGTCAATGGCCAGCCCAACAGTAACCTCTCACGCGTTGCCTACCAGCTTCGGTACAAGGGTAAGCTCCTCGTCGATACTTCTTACCTCGGAATCGATATTTATACCTGGGAACCGCTCCTGGGCGAAAATACAGGCATGATTTCGGAGAAGAAATCTCCGAACGCGCTCCGTGCCCGGTTCATGCAGAACGGGTCACTGGCGCGCCTGTTGGACGTGGAAGTGCGGGTGGCGAACGATGGCGTGGCGTTTCGTTGCACCATCGGCGATTCAACCGGCCTGGAACGTTTGCAGATTGCCGACGACACCACTGAGTTCGACCTTCCAATGGAGCCGAACGTTCCGCTTACGGTGCCCTATATCACGGAACAAAAGGGTGTTGGCTGGGTGGCGGTCAGCGAGGTTCCCAACCCCGCGTTTCCTCATATGAATCTGGCGCTGGTGGATGCCGACCGCTTGGAAGCCGGTCGCAAGATTATCCAGGCCAGGCTGATACGCAGAGGCAGCGTTCCCGATATTGTCTGGGAAGGCAAAACGCCGTTCACGCTGCCGTGGCGGCTGATCCTGATAGGACCCGACAAGGCGACCGTTACCCGCTCATTGGCGGAGCGGCAAGCCACTCTCTCATCGCAGCCGTAACTTCGTCCGGACGTTCCATCATGGCCATGTGGCCGCAATCGGGCACAATCACCAGTTTGCTCCCCCGAACAACCGAAGCCATTTCGGCGTGCGCAGCTGGAGAGCTCAAGGTATCGGCGTCTCCTGTGAGCAGCAGCGCGGGGCAGTAAATGGTGCGCAGAACCTGGGTCGAGTCAGGTCGCTCCAGCAGAGCCTTAATCTGGGCGGCCTGGATCTCCGGCGTCTTCCGCGCAATCATTCCGACAATGGCGTTGAGGAGTGCGGTATCGCCATGACGCACGGGGTGCACCATTGGCGGCAGCCATTCCCGGGCCATGGCGCGCATGCCCTGGCGGTGCGCAATATCGAGTAGCCGGTAACGGCCCTGCGCTTCACGTTCCCCGTCCTCACCGGCAGGCTTCGCGCCGCTGCCGGTATCAAATAATCCGATCCGGAGTACCCGATCCGGGGCGAGGCGGTACACCTCCAGCGCAACGCGTCCACCCATCGAATGCCCGGCCAGCGCGAATCGCGGTGGCGCGACGGACAGTACAATCGCTGCCATCTGAACCAGAGAGTCGGCCAGCCCGTAATCAACAACCAGAGCTTGATTGAATTCTCCGGTCTGCTCCGCCCAAACCGCCGCATCACAGAGCAATCCAGGAAGAAGCACCAACGGCTCGGTAGTCACCAGCACCAGATTATCCTAAGCTGAGGCATGACCGCTTTGCGTGGTTCGTTCCGCGTTCTGGTGCTTTTCGATGTCGCCGAACAGATCGATCTTGCCAAACTACGTGAGTTGATCGGAAGCCGGGAGCAGCCTGCGCGCGGCCCCAGCTTCAAGCATCCCAGCCCGGAGTACGTGCGCTTCGAAAGACCTCCAGTCGTTGAGTACCCTGCCCCAATCACGCTCTCTTCCGGCGAGCCCTTTCAGTGCCGCATCAAGTACTTCGACTACGGCGTGGTCAGCGTCGAACTCGAACGCCCTTTTGAGGCCGACTGGGAAGAGCTGGTGCGCGTTTCGAGCCACTGGATCTCTGCCACGGAGATGGAACGAGCCACCGCACAGCTGACGAAGACACGCCTCGGCGCGCTCAGCGCGGCGCTGGTGCAGCCCTATGAAGCATGGCTCACCGAGGACTATTACGTTATCCAGTTGAATGCGAACACCGTAACTGCAACCGAACTTCTGGCAACGCACGGCAGCGAAATTGCGCAGATTGTGCGCGGGGAAGCCAGACCGCTGAGCGATGCCGAACGCGGCGAGGCACTGCAGGCGAGCCTTTCTTACTACCCGAATGACCTGCTTGTGGCGGGTTGGGTCGCCGCGTTCGTTTATGACACGCCGGATGGAGCGGAACCCACGATTCAGTTACTCGAATACGCCAATACTCAGTTGCTGGAGTTTCGTCACTATGACGAAGCGCTCACAGCTGTGCTTAATCGCGTATACAAACAGGTCGACAGGACCGGTCTGCTGCGGCGTTGGCGAATGGCCAGCGAGGCTCGCCACCTCAACTCAATGCGGCTGGACGTGACAGAACTCACCGAGCGCATGGATAACTCCATCAAGTTCCTCAGCGACATGTTCTATGCCCGCGCGTACCGGATGGCTGCAGCACGCGTGGGCGTGCCGGATTACCGTATGCTGGTGGAACGCAAACTGCGAACTGCAGGTGAACTGTACGAGTTTATGATGGGTGAGTTCTATCAGGCCCGATCATTTGTTCTGGAAGCCATGGTGGTGGCAATCCTGGTGATCGAACTGGTCCATTTGTTTCGGGGCGGTATCTGATCCGTCTACTGCTTCGCCTCTTTGGCATGCAGCTCATCCAGTTTCCTCTTCAGATAATCCTGGTATTCCTGCCTCAGCTTCGGATCGCGCGGCGTTCCATAAACATCGCTGGACTTATACTTACTCGTCTGATTAATGAACTTATCCCGCGTCCACTCATCATGGATATGAAGTTCGTCGGCCTTAATCAGAATCTTATCCACTAAATGCGGCGGGACGAAGTAGACACCTTCGCGGTCCCCGAACACCACATCGCCCGGCAACACCGTTGCCTGACCAATACGGATGGGCACGTTGATGCCGGTAATCATCACTTCCTGCGAGATCGGCGTCGGATGCACACCGCGGAAATAGGCACCGATATCCAGCGGGAAAATCCCTTCCAGATCGCGAATTGCCCCATCCACCACCATGCCTTTATGGGTCACGGCATAAATGTAAGTGGCGAGGTTGTCGCCCACCAGTGTGCCGCCTTCAATCTTGCCGAAAATATCGGCCACCAGAACGTCGCCTTCCTGCAGCATGTCAATCACGCGCTGGTTGCCGTTATCGCGCAGGCCCTTCGCCTTCGCATCGGCCTCGTTAGGGTTCCTGACATCGGGCCGGGACGGCATGAACTGCACGGTAACCGCGCGCCCGATGAGCTTCTTTTCCGGGTGCAGAATCCGAAAATCGCCCTCGTACTGATTCTTATAGCCTTCGCCCGGAAGCACGGCCCAAACCTCTTCAGCCGAGAGGCCGTCCATCTTCTTCATGGCTTTCTCAGAGATCTTCGGGCGACCGTCCGCGAAACGCTCGCCCTTCCAGCTCTCGGTATATCGAATCAGTTGTTCCCGCGTCAGCATGGGAACCTGTGCGGAAGCGGTGGCGCATGTGGCCAGCAATAAGAAGCCGGCGATCTTTCTGCTCATGCGGTTTACTCTATCGCACTATTTCTCAGTCAGCGCGGCGACACCCGGCAGTACCATCCCGGAGAGGAATTCAAGCGACGCGCCGCCACCGGTGGAGACGTGGGAAATCTTGCTCGTGACGCCCGCACTCTTGATCGCTTTCTCCGAATCGCCGCCGCCCACGATCGAAATCGCACCGGATTCGGCAACCGCGATCGCAAGCGCAACCGTGCCACGATCAAACGGTGGCATCTCGAACACGCCCATCGGGCCATTCCAGATGATGGTCTTCGCCGTCTTGATAATCGCCTCATATTGAGCGATCGTCTTCTCGCCGATATCCAGCGCCATCTTGCCTTCGGGAATGTCGGTCACGGTCTCATGTTCCGCGCCGGCCTTAAATTCGGAAGCCACTACGTGATCCACCGGGAAAACCAGCTTGCCTGGATATTCCGCCATCAGCCGCGCCGCCAGTTCCAGCTTGTCGTTTTCAACGAGGCTCTTACCCGTTGAATGTCCCTGACACTTCAGGAACGTGTAGGCCATGGCGCCGCCGATGAGAACCTTGTCGACAACCTTCGCCATGTTCTCAATCACTTCAATCTTGTCCGACACCTTGGCCCCACCCAGAATCGCCACGCAGGGCCTTTCCGGGTTGGTGGTGGCCATGCCCAGATACTTCAGCTCCTGGTCCATCAGGAGCCCTGCCGCCGCCTGGCTGCAGAACTGAATCATGCCAACCGTGGAAGCATGCGCGCGGTGCGCAGAACCAAACGCATCATTCACATAGACATCGCAGAGCTTCGCAAGCTTTTCAGAGAACGCCGGGTCATTCGCTTCTTCTTCAGGATGGAAGCGAAGATTTTCCAGCAGCAGCACAGCGCCCGGAGCGGGCAACATTGCTTCCACTTCCGGCCCCACGCAATCCGGAGCCAGAGTCACCGGCAAACCCAGCAATTCCTGCAACTTCGCGGCCACCGGCTTCATGCTCATTTCCGCGTTGAATTTACCCTTGGGACGACCGAGGTGCGACGCCAGAATAACGCCCGCGCCCTGCTCCAGCGCGTATTTGATGGTAGGCAGAGAAGCCCGGATACGCTTGTCACTGGTGATCTCCTGGCCGCCGCTCGCAAGGGGCACATTGAAGTCCACCCGAATGAAAACACGCCTGCCCTTCAGGTTGAGGTCTTTAATGGAAAGTTTTGCCATGATGATTGAAATTCGAGCTTAGCAAAGCGCCCGGTATGCCCCCGCTATGGCCCCGCTATGACAGAGATATGATGGTGGGGCAAAATGTCCACGAAGAAGAAACCGGAAGACCTCCGCAGCTACCGATGGTTCGGGCCCGACACCATGCGCGGATTCAGCCACCGCTCCCGCATGAAGCAGCTCGGGTTCCGCCAGGAAGACTTCACCGGTCGCCCCGTGATCGCGATTCTGAACACCTGGAGCGAGATCAATCCCTGCCATGCCCATCTGCGCGAACGGGCTGAGGCGGTAAAAAAAGGGGTCTGGATGGCGGGCGGTTTCCCGGTGGAAATTCCCACGTTTTCCATCACCGAAACCTATGCCAAGCCCAGCCCGATGCTCTACCGGAATCTGCTGTCAATGGACGCCGAAGAGGCGTTGCGCAGTCTTCCTGTGGTTGGCGCGGTGCTGATGGGCGGCTGCGACAAAACAACGCCAGGCCTGCTGATGGGAGCCATCAGCATGAACCTCCCCGCCCTGTTCCTGCCCGCCGGTCCCATGCTGCGCGGCAACTGGAACGGGCAGCCACTCGGCAGCGGCACCGATCTCTGGAAGTTCTGGACCGAGCGCTGCGCGGGCACCATCACGGCCGACGACTGGATCAATATTGAAAACGGCATCGCGCGTTCCCCGGGCTTCTGCATGACGATGGGAACCGCCGCCACCATGACGTCGCTTGCTGAAGCGCTGGGCTTCACGCTGCCCGGCGCGTCATCCATTCCTGCGCCGGATTCGAACCATGTCCGCATGGCGATTAATTGTGGCGAGCGCGCGGTGCAAATGGTTTGGGAGGACTGGAAACCATCGGACTTCCTGACCCTCCGGTCATTCGAAAATGCGATCGCAGTCGACATGGCGATTGGTGGTTCCACCAACGCGTTCATCCACCTGGTCGCGATGGCAGGCCGGTGTGGAATTGCCCTCGATCTGAAACTGTTTGATGACATTGCGCGCCGGGTGCCGGTGATCGCCGACATCCGCCCCTCGGGTCGTTTTCTGATGGAGGATCTGTTCTATGCGGGCGGACTGCGGGCGCTGATGGGGGAGATGAAGGATCTGCTCCACCTCG
>JBBQDH010000305.1:0-6630 GCA_038319515.1 Bryobacterales bacterium | reverse complement strand
GGCATTCTTACACGGCACGGCGTGGCCCACGATCACCGTACCCGGAACCTCCGGGCGACGTGAGTTCAGGATCATCACCGGGATGTTGCGTTCCACAGCCGGGATCACCGTAGCAGGGTGCAACACCTTTGCGCCGAAGTACGCGAGTTCAGCGGCTTCCGCGAATGACAGCGTCTTGACTCGGTGACCACCGGGCAGGATGGTAGGGTCTGCGGTCAACATACCGTCCACATCGGTCCAGATCTGGATCTCTTCGGCGTGCACACCGGCGCCAACAATCGAAGCAGTAAAGTCGGAACCGCCGCGACCCAGCGTGGACGTTACGCCATCTTCGGTGGCGCCGATGAAGCCACCCATCACGACGACGCGCTGCAGCGCCAGCGGCGGCACGGTGGCTTCCAGCCGCTTGTAGGTCTCCGGGAAGATCGGCCCCGCATGCGTGTGGCGCTTGTCCGTCACGATGACTTTGCGTGCATCTAAATGCACGGCGGGAACGCCGTGATAATTGAACGCCAGAGTCACGATATAGCTCGACAGGCGCTCACCGTAGCTGGAAATAGCATCGATGGAGCGGGGCGTTAGTTCCCCAATGACGGCGATGCCTTTCACCAGTTCCGTGAGTTCCTGAAAGTGTTCGTCAAGCGTTCGGTCCAGGTCAGCGCGTTCGGGAAGTGGCACCACCTGTCGGGCCTCGCGCGAGTGAAAATCGCGCAGGTCATGGATCTGCCGCAGGTAGTCTTCGCGCTTACCGGCAATTGCGGCATTCGCGATAGCCAGCAGCTTGTTGGTGGTCTTGCCCATTGCTGAAACAACCACGATGGGGTTCCTCGCAACACGGGCCTTTACGATACCCGCGACGCGTTCGATGGCGGCGGCAGACTCTACGGACGATCCGCCAAATTTCATCACGATCATGAAATTAGCCCAACAATCCTTCCGATTGCATCAGTTCGGCATTCAGGACAGCGGCCCCGGCAGCTCCGCGGATGGTGTTATGCCCCAGCGCGACGAACTTCCAGTCAAACACCGGGCAAGGGCGCAGACGGCCCACGAAAGCCGCCATTCCACGGTCGCGCTCGGCGTCTTTGCGGGGCTGCGGACGGTCCGCTTCAATTAAGTACTGCACGGGCTGCTTCGGTGCGCTGGGCAAATTGCGGTGCTGAGGAACACTGGCGAACGTGTCGAAAGCATTGCGGACGTCAGCTTCGGTCGGCTTTGCCGCTAACTCCACTGAGATGGTGACCGTGTGGCCGTCCACCACCGCAACACGATTGCAGTGGGCGCTCACTTTGGCGGCGAGAGGAGCGATGTGGTCACCCGCGAAGGTGCCCATGATCTTCTGTGTCTCCTCCTGCATCTTCTCTTCTTCATTGCCGATATAGGGGATCACATTGCCCAGGATGTCCATGGAGGGCACACCCGGATAGCCCGCACCAGAGACCGCCTGGAGGGTCGTGGTAATAATGCGGGTAATGCCAAACTGCGCGAGCGGCGCAAGACCCATGGTCAGCACGATAGTGGAGCAGTTCGGGTTGGTGACGATCTGCCCTTTCCAGCCGCGCAGGGACTGCTGGAGCGGGAGGATCTTCAGGTGATCGGCATTGATTTCGGGCACCAGCAGGGGCACGTCAAGGTCCATGCGGTGGTTGCGGGAATTCGAAACCACGGTATGACCGGCAGACGCGAACGCCTGTTCAATTTCAGTCGCCACCGAGGCGTCCATGGCGGAAAAGAGAAGCTGCGGGGCATTGCCCGGCTTCGCTTCTTCCACCGTCAGTCTGGCGGCAGATTCCGGCGCGCGACCGCCCAGGTGCCATTTGGCTGCGTCGGTGTAGCGTTTGCCTGCGGAGCGTTCGCTGGCACCCAGCCACGCGAGCTCGAACAACGGGTGACCGTCGAGAAACTTAATGAAATGCTGGCCCACCATGCCGGTGGCGCCGAGGATGCCTACGGGGATCTTCGTCATGACTCTTGTGCCTGTAATTGGATAACGATTTTCTGGTAAAGCTCAATTGCTTCCAGTAACTGCTTCTTCGGAACGCGCTCGTCTTTGGTGTGCGCAACGTGAATGGTTCCCGGCCCCAGCAGCAGGGGTTGCCCCCACTTGCCGCCAAACGCAGGGATATCGGTGGTGTAGGCCACCACGGTGGTGGGAAGTCCCGCTACAGGAGTGAGGTGAAGAGCCGGGATTTCCAGAACAAACTTCAGTTCAGCCTTATCACCCACGGCTGCTTCGAGCGCGCGGCGGGTAGCTGCGGAATCGCAGACCAGACGGATGAAGATCTCCGCACGCGCTTCGTCGGGGATTACGTTCGGGGCGCGCCCGCCCTGAATCGTGCCGATATTGAGCGTACTGGGGCCGAGAATTGGATCGACCGGCAGTTCGACTTTGCGAATCGCTTCGAGCGCGTCCAGCAGCTTGTTAATAGCCGACTCTCCGAGCTCCGGATAGGCCGAGTGGGCCATCCTGCCGCGCCCCACCACTTCATAGCGCAGCGCGCCTTTGGAACCGAGCGCCAACAGATTTTCACTGGGCTCACCGTTGATGATGTACTTCGAGCCGCGCGGGTTGGCAGCAGCATGATACGCACCGGCGCTGTTGCGTTCTTCACCCACCACAAACAGCAGGCCGATGTTGCGGATGCCCTGTGAAAGCAGGCTTTCCGCCGCCTTCAGCATAGAGGCTATGATGCCTTTGGTATCGCACGCCCCGCGGCCCCAGATAAACTCGTCATCCTCGCGGGAGGGAATGAAGGGCGGCACGGTGTCCATGTGGGTGGACAGAGTGACCACGGGCTCACCGAAACAGGCAAATACATTCCAGCGGTTCGCCTCTACCCGGGTCCGCTCCACGCAGCCGTCGAAACGATTGCAGAGGGCTTCCAGATAGTCGTAGAGATAGTTGCCGACAGCTTCTTCTTCCGGGGTTACCGATGGGATGTCGATTAAAGTTCGCGTCAGCTCAAAGACGTCCATAAGTTTAAGACCAGTCTTGCAGAGATGGCGCAGGCAGGAGAGTGAGGAACAGTTGCGGTTCACTATCCCGATAGCGCTCCATTCAGGCCTTATTGCCGTGAATGACAGTGTCCGGGATTTAGCCCGGGCCACCAATCGGTCAGGCCAATCCGCCTTGCCGATTTCGGCGGAAAACCCCTTGCAGGCGCGCTTCCCGTGATCGCGGAAATCGCGTGCGCCTGCTGATGGCCACCGCACCTCTACCAGAAATTGTGATGGTAACACGGGCCTGATCAAACGCCTGGCTGTCGCCGCCGCCGACCGAAAAGCGGTCGGGTTCCTTCAAAAGACGAAACGCGCCTGTACCTGGAACATGCGCGGCGGATCGACATTGGCGAAGGCAGGTGCCGCAGTGGCAGCTGTGCCAACGGCGGCGAGTTGGCCGAACGTGGAGTTGACCGTGGCGGTGTCGCCATAGGTCGTCTGGGCACGCCCCAGATAATTGCCATGGTTGAAGAGATTGAAACCTTCCAGCCGGAGCAGAATATGCGTGTGCTCGGAGGTCCGGATCCGGCCTTCCACAAACATGCCGACGTCCGATGTTGCCGTTCCCCGGAAGGCGGATTTTGCGATGACTTTGCCATCGATTACGGGTCGGTCATTGTTAGCCCCGTCGCCGTTATTATCAATGCCGGTGGTGGCATTGAACGGGCGGGCGGAGGCGAATTGGCTTACGGTCCCCGCCGTGATGTTGAGCGGTAGCCGGTAGCTGAATGTGATGACCGCGCGATGGCGCTGGTCAAGCAGGCTCGGGCCGCGCTCCACTTCTCCCAGCCGCGCAATATTTGCCTCGTTCGGGCCAATACCGTTGCCATCCGGCTCGCTTGTATTAGTGGCTTTGGAGAGCGAGTAGCTGAGGGAAGCGTAGATGCGCGAGTGACCCCGATAGCTGAACTGAGTCTGCAGTCCGTCATAGTCCGCGACGCCCAGATTGGTAACAACGTTCACCTGCCGAACACCACCGTTCACTGGCAAAATGGCACGGGTGGCATTGGCTGCGGCCACCGTCCGGAGCTGCCCGATGGCAGTGCGATCAAACGGCGAGGGAGCGTTCAGGTCAATGGATCGATCCAGATTGCTCACATGCTGGTGCACATAGTCGCCGCCTGCGAAGAACCCCTTGACCACCTCTCGTTCGGCGCCGATGGAGATTACCTGGCTGCGCGGATTCAACAGCTGATCCGGGTAGTTGGGCAGCCTGTCGAAATTCAGTCCGAATTTGACAAACTGCGCCTGATAGAAAGCCCGCTGGCCCGCCCCGATGGTGATGTCACGCGCAGGCAGTTGCGAGGGCAGCAGTACCTTGGGGTCGAAGGCGAGCGGCAGACACGAGCCCGTCAGGCAGGTGGGAAACCCAAACTGTCCGGGTGTCGCAGTGTAGGTGGTCAGGCCGTCCAGCCCATTCACCAGATAGCCAGCCACGGCGTTGGCCCGAATCTGCGTATAGTACATGCCATAGCCGCCGCGGACAGACGTGCGGGAACTGCCGCCCGGATGCCAGCCGAATCCGATGCGCGGGGCGAAGTTCTTCGTCGCATTGGTAATGGTTTGCCGGTCGTAACGCAAGCCGAGATCGACCGTCAAATCACGACGCAGATGAACGCTGTCCTGCACGAAGGCGCTGCAGAGCCACTGCGAAAGCTCATAGCTGTTGATGCCGAAATCGATGGGCTGCGTATACTGCTGCACGTTGGCGAGCGTGAGCTGATCGAAAGGCGCGGTGGTGGTGTTGTTGAAAGTGAACGTGCCCAGAACAGCCGTGCCTGGCTCGCTGCCGGTGCCGCCGGAGGTGTGGTGAATGAAACTGCCGCCGAAACGAAGATAGTGGCGGCCGCGCGACCAGGACAACGTGTCGGAGAACTGGGCCTGGCGACCATAAATATCGGACAGACGAGACTGGCCGATGGTAAACGGCACCGACCCGGCGCGGGTATATGCGGTGGATAGCGTCTTTGCATCCCATTTCGTGACCGGGTCACCGTTCAGCCAGGAGAATCGGGCTTCGTTTAGCAAGCTTGGGGTCAGAACGGCAGTGTGGTTCGCCTGTGTGGTCCAGGAGCGGCGCGCATAGCTTCGCGCCACGCTGGGCGCGTTCGTCCCGCCAACCGCGTCCTGTGGATTGTCATCACTGAAGCGGTCCGCGTTGAAGCGGAACATGACGGTCTGATTGGCCGTGAGCTTGTGGTCAAGTCGGGCATTGAGCAGCGTCTGCCGGTAGTGACCGGTGTATTCAAGATGGCCATCGGCAGGCAGCAAGAAGGCTGGAAGCGTGGCCGAGAGGAGCGCGGTGCGTTCCTGGCGGGTGTACTCACCGGTCACAAAAAAGAAGGATTTGCCTTTTACAAGCGGGCCGCCAACGGACCCCGAAATCTGCTTCAAGGCGTCCGGAATGTCCACCGGACTGATGGATGTCAGGGTGGAGGGCGTGGTGCAACCCGAAACCGAGGGCGCACAAAATCCCCTAATGGAAAACGATTTTGCCTGCAAATCACCTGGCCGCCAAAGATAGAGGCCTTCGCCATGGAAGGTATTTGTACCCGCTTTGGTGACGATGTTCAAGGCAGGGCCGGAAGTCCAGCCGAATTCGGAAGAGAAGGCATTGGAGAGGATGGTCATCTCCTGAATCGCCCCTAGCGGCACGGTGGCGATGGCCGTCTGTCGACCCCAGCCCTCATCGTTATTCGCACCATCCAGGGTAACGGTGGTTTGGCGTCGGCCACCCACGCCCGTCACAAAATAAGTCGCGTTGACGAAGAGATCGCCCGTGCCTTTGGCCTGCCGAAAAGCGGCATTGAGGAGCGGCACGGAAGTTGCTTTGCGGCCCGGAATCGGGGTGAGGTCGATCTGGTTTGTGTCGAGCCGGCTGCTGATCTGCGCGTCCGCGCGTACGCCGCCGGTGGTGCCGTAGACCGTGACCTCCGATTTGCCGGCGCCAACATAAAGCTTGACGGTCAGCGCCGCACTCTCACCGCCTCGCAGGGCAATGTCTTTCGATTCTCCGTTCACGAAACCGTCTTTCGAAACCATCACTGAATAGGCGCCGGTAAGTGGCAGGGCGGGAATGGTCGCGCGACCATCGTTGCCGGAAACGATTTCCCGAGTTGCGCCCGTTGCGGAGTTGGATACGGAAACCTACGCACCTCCGACGACGCCATCTGCCTGGTCAATAACTGAAATCACCATGGTGGCGGTGTTGGGGGATTGTGCGGTCAGAATCGCGGTCAGGGCGGCGAGGATGATGGGTAGCCGAACCTTTCCTGGGGACATTTCCACAGGCTAGCGAATTGCCGCGACAACTGCCATAGATAGTAGTTCGACAGGCCCACACCCCAGCCGGCGCAAGGCTGTTGAATCACTTTAATGTGTAGTGGCGCTTCCGGAAGCACTTCTACAGCCTGGCTGAGCAGGCTCGATCCACGACGCCAAAACAAACCTTTCCCGACTGGTCCACAGTGCAGAACGGGGCGAAGAAGTTGTCATCGCCCGTGGAAATAAGCAGATTGTGAGGCTGGTGCCAGTCGAAGCAGCGGAAATGGCGACGAAGATACGAATCTGCAAATTGCCAGGTACAGCACAGTTTGTGATGGACTTCGAACGAAGCGCCGAACAAGCCAT
>JBBQDH010000304.1:0-6640 GCA_038319515.1 Bryobacterales bacterium | reverse complement strand
GGCCGCCAGCTCTGGCGCTATGACCGCAGGCAGAAGGTCGTCAATCAATACGAAATCAACCGCATCAACCGCGGCGTAACGGTCTACGGCAACCGCCTTTTCTTCGGTACCCTGGATGCCGCGCTCGTCGCGCTGGACGCCCGCACCGGCGCCTTCCTCTGGGAGACACAACTGGCCGACACTATGCTCGGCTACAGTGTCACGTCGCCACCCCTTGTCGTCAAAGACAAAATCATCACGGGCCTGACCGGCGGTGAATTCGGCATCCCCGCCTGGATTGACGCGTACGACCCCGCCACCGGCAAACGCCTCTGGCGCTGGAACACCATTCCCTCTCCCGGCGAACCCGGCAACGAAACCTGGGCGGGCGATAGCTGGAAACACGGCGCCGCCCCCACCTGGCTCACCGGCAGCTACGACCCCGAACTCAACACGCTCTACTGGACCATCGGCAACCCTGGCCCCGATATCAATGGCGACGTCCGCATGGGCGATAACCTCTACAGCTGCTCCGTCGTCGCGCTCGATCCCGATACCGGCAAGCTCAAATGGCACTACCAGTTCACGCCCAATGACACGCATGACTGGGATGCCACCGAAGACGTGGTGCTGGTCGACCGCATGTGGCACGGGCAACAGCGAAAGCTGCTCATGCAGGCCAACCGCAACGGCGTCTTCTACGTGCTCGACCGCGTTTCCGGCCAGTTCCTCGCCGGCACGCCGTTCGTGCGCGCCTCCTGGCTAAAAGGCTTCGACGAGAAAGGCCGACCCATCACCACCGAAAACTGGCGCGCCAACCCGGAGGGCACCACGGTCTATCCATCCCTCGGAGGAGGCTCCAACTTCCAGGCCCCGTCCTACAGCGCCCAAACAGGCTGGATGTATTTTATGTACTACGACGGCCCCGGTCGCTACTCCATCGGCCCCGCGCCCTATGAGCCCGGCAAACAGTTCCAGGGCCGCGGCACGGGCGGAGGCTTCGGCCCCCCGCCCGCCAACGGCCAGGCCCCGCCATCACAAGGACTGATGGCCTTCGATCCCGAAACCGGCAAGGTCGTCTGGAAATTCGAACTGACCCAGAACGGCCTCGCACCCGGCCTGATCTCCACCGCCGGAGGCCTCGTCTTCGCTGCCTCGCGGGAAGGCAACTTCATGGCGCTCGATGCAAAAACCGGCAAGCCCCTCTGGCGCTTCGGGGCAGGCGCGGAAATCCCGTCGTCGCCCATCAGTTATTCAGTCGACGGAAAGCAGTACGTGGCGATATCCAGCGCCAACGTCCTTTATTCGTTCGCGCTGCCGGATTGACCGGGTCTCTGCCATGGCTTTTGAACCGGTCGACTTCGTCTGAGCTACTACGACTGGCCCGGAATCGGGGTTGCAAGGCGGATGTGTATCGCGGCAAGTTGCCTTGGAAACTTCGGTCTAATTCGCTGGTGCGAGCGTTGCCCGATTCGCCTTCGGCCAGTCGATATCAAACCCTCTGCAATCCGGCAGGTTTGGGCACGAGTATTTGGCACCGTTTTCCATCGGGTTCCTGGGCCAGGCTGGCCCATCGAAATGTTTTACAAAGTAACCCTGGGCCGGGGCTGATCTGACCCCGAAGGTTACCGAACGTGAACGCCGGTTTGCCTGCATGCGGCTGATCCGGGCTCGAAGAGGGTCCCTTCGCCTCGCCTCAACTTACCCCTGAGAGCCAGCGCTCTCGCGAGAGCTTTCTCCTGGTCCGCCACACTCCTCACCGCGCGCTTCACGCCGTGACCGCCTCCCATCCCCGAACCATCTCTACAAATGCCGCCCCGCGTTCCGGCCAGTCGTGCAGTGTCGCCGGATCGAAATCCGCGCCATTGGGCCAAACCAGCGTCTGCGCTTCGGCGTCCAGCGCGGCAAATCAGATGCGTCATATGAGCAATCTACTTCAAAGGCTCAATGGGTGCCGCTCTCCGCCCTGCATGCAGCAATTTCCAGTCCGCCATCAGTTCATCCTCGTGAAGCTCTGCCCACACCTCACCCGGTCTCCGCTGACGGAGCGGCACAGAGCTCGCAATCAACTCCACGGGCTTGATCGAGAAGACCGCTGTCTCCTCCTGATAGTACGCATGAAAGTGAGGAACATGGTGGGGCGCACCCGGCTCCGAAAACATCCGGATAATGATTCCCAAAAACCGACAAAGCTCCGGCGCAACTCCTTTCTATTACGGCCCACCCGAACCGTTATAGATTAGTAGTCGTGCAAACCCGCCGCCAAATCCTCCGCGCCTCTCTCTCGGCCCTCGCCCTCAGCCCGCTCGCCCAATCCGCCCAAACCCGCCAGTGGAAACTCGGCATCAACACCTACTGCCTCCGCTTCTGGCGCATGACCGACCGCCAGCTCATCGACTACTGTGTCAAAGAAAAGCTCGACGCCATCTTCCTCCAGGACTCCCTCGACCCCGGCGTCATGAACCCCGCCCACTGGGCCGACGTCCGCGCCTGGACTAAAGATGCCGGCCTCCACATCGAAACCGGCGGCAGCGCGCTGCTTCCCAAGACTCCTGACGGCATCCCGCAGTCCGTCGCTACACTACGTAAAAACATCGACCGCGCCAAAGCCATGGGAGCCACCATGGTCCGCGCCCTGCTCGCCAGTGACCGCTACAGCATGCCCCCAGGCCCCGTCGAAAAGCAGGTCGAAATCGGCGTGAAGATTCTCAAAGAGGTCCGGCAGCAGACCCTCGACGCCAACCTCAAAATCGGCATCGAAAACCACAAAGACCTCCAGGCCTGGCGCACCCGCCAACTCATCGAAGCCGCCGGCACGGACTTCGTCGGCTCCTACCTCGATACCGGCAATCCCGTCTTCGTCGCCGAAGACCCGCTCACCACCATCGAACAGCTCGGCCCTGTCGCGCTCAGCTTCCACCTGCGCGATTCCGTCGTCTATGAGCAACCCGGCGGCATCGCCATCCAATGGGTCCCGCTCGGTGAAGGCACCAACGATTTCAAGGCCCTGGTCGCCCGCGCCGCCGAAATCATGTCCCCGGGCGTCCACATCTACTGCAAGCCCATCACCGCGCGCCCGCCCGTCGTCCTCCCCATCTACACAGAAGAGTTCTGGACGAAGTGGTTCCCCAACGCCCGCTCGCAGGATCTCGCCCGCTTCGAAGCCCTCGCCAAACGTGGCCGCCCCTGGAACAAGCCCCACATCATGGCCGATCTCGACGGCGTTCGCGATAAATACATGGACGCCCTGAAAGTACAGCAAATGGCCCACATGGAACAAAGTCTTGCCTACTGCAAAAAGGATCTGGATCTCGGCGTTCGCTGGCGCAGTTAGCGCTTCGGAAGCAACCGCTCCACTTCGCCCGCGACCTGTGCTGAAAGCAAAGCACTACCCTCTTTCGCGAAGTGAATATCATCGGAATGCAGATCCGAATGCGGCAACATCAGCGCATGCAGATCGTCCACCGGCACGCCCTCACGGGAAAAAAACTCCCGCGCAATCCGGTTCCGCTCCGCAATCCGGGCATTGCTTGCCCCCTTCTCCCTGTCCGCGCGAATGGGCGTGGTCTGCCCCCAAATAATCTTCGCCCCCGGCGCGCCCTTGCGCACAGCAGCCAGCAACGCAGGCAGGCCCCGACCGTACTCCTCTTCCGTGTACGACCAGCCGTGCATCCCGATATTCAAATGCACCACGTCGAACTTCGCCTCACCCATGAACACCGCAAGCTCCGCAAGCAAAGCCGGATCGCCAATCGCCTTCGACGTGGCAATCCGCGCAACCCAGGCCGTGCCCTTCAACTGCTCTTCCACTCCCGCATAGTAAGCCCGGGTAATCGAATCACCAATCAGCAAAACCCTCGGCAGATTCTGCTCATTCGTGTGCGGAAACCACGCATCCGTCCACTCGGTGGACTCTCTTGGCGGGTCCGCAGCGAACCCCGCGAATACCGCCATCAACAGCGCAAAAACTTTAAAGCAGCTGCATCCCGGAATCGACATAAACCACATTCCCCGTAACACCGCGGCTCAAATCGCTCGCCAGAAAAGCCGCCGTATCACCTACCTCACCGGCCTCCGTCACATGCCGCAACGGCGACATCTCTTTCGTCGCCTCCAGCATCACCGAAAGGTCCTTCACCGCACGCGCCGATGCCGTTTTCACCGCACCCGCCGAAATCGCATTCACCCGAATCTTCTGCGGCCCCAGGTCATTCGCCAGATACCGCATGGAAGCTTCCAGCGCCGCCTTCGCCACGCCCATCACGTTGTAGTTCGGTCGCACCCGCACCGCCCCCAGATACGTCAGAGTCATGATCGACCCGCCCTTCGTCATCAGCGGCGCAACCACACGGGACATCGCCACAAATGAATACGCGCTCACATTTTGCGCCAGCAGGAACCCGTCCCGCTGCGTCTCCACAAACGGTCGCCCCAGATCTTCCCGATTCGCAAACGCCAGACTATGCACCATCGCATCAATCGGCCTGCCCAGCTCGCCCAGGCTCACGCCCAGCGCATCCAGTTCTTCGTCCTTCGTCACGTCGCACGGCAGCAGCTTCACAACGGGCATGCCGCCCACAATCGATTCGATCGTATCCCGCTGCTTCTCGTTCACATACGTGAGAACCAGCGCCGCGCCTTCCCGCGCAAATGATTCCGCGATTCCATAAGCCAGACTCCACTTATTCGCGATTCCGGCGATTACCGCCGTCTTTCCATCCAGTATTCCGGGCATCAGCCTTCAGCTTACTTCAGATCGCTACTTCAGGAACGTATTTACCCGCATCCAGTTCACCAGCAGCCCCGGCCATTCCGCCAGCGCAAAGTCATCCATCCCCAGCCCCACCCCATGCGGCCCCCTCTGGAAAATGTGCATCTCCGCCACCACTCCCGCCTTCCGCAGCGCCAGGAAGTACGCAATGCTGTTCTCTGCCGGAACTCCCGTATCGCCATTCGTGTGGAAGATGAACGTGGGCGGCGTCCGCGCCGTAACCGCATTCTCACCCGACAAACTCTTCGCCAGTGCCGCGTCCGGATTCTCCCCCAGCAGATTCTTCTTCGACCCCTGATGCGTCCACGGTTCCACCAGCGAAATCACCGGATACCCCAGAATCGAAAAGTCCGGCCGGCTGCTCACCCGGTCAATGGGATCCGCCGCATCCGCCTTCCCGCCATCGAAATGCGTCGACGCCGACATCGCCAGATGCCCGCCCGCTGAGAAACCCATAATCCCGATGTGATCCGCCGCAATCCGCCACTCCGCCGCATGCGAACGCAGCGTCCGGATCGCCCTCTGCGCATCGCCAATCTCCACCGGGTGGTGATACTTCGGCCCCAGCCGGTACTTCAGCACGAACGCGGCAATCCCCAGCCCATTCAAATAATTCGCCACCTGCCGACCCTCATGATTCATCGCCAGTGCGCCATACCCACCGCCCGGGCACACAATCACCGCCGTCATGCCCGGCGCGGAACTGCGCGGCATATAAACCGTGATCGTTGGGATATCTTTGTCTTCCGTGCCCTGCGCACCCGGCGCCGGCCCCTGCCACAACGGCAGCGTCTGTGTGTCCTGTGCCATCAATGGATTCTGCGGCCCCCGACCCTGTTGGGCCATACCCGCACTGCAAGCCAGTAAAACCGAAAGAACAATTCGCTTCATATCAGTGTTGCCGATCATATCAATTCAGAACTGCTGTTCTAAGATCAAAGTCTGTTCGGAGTCCTGCTCACCGTCGTCGCCCTGATCATCTACGGGTCGCTTTACCCGTGGCATTTCCAGTGGCGTCAACTGCCCGCCGGCCCCCTGTGGATTCTGCTCCACTCCTGGAGCCTCGCTTACAGCCGTCGCATCTTCGCCGATATCGTGGTCAACCTCGCCCTCTACGTGCCACTCGGTATGTCCGGCTATCTGGCGCTCAGAGGCGCACGAGCCGCGGATAGTGGCACAGACCGGGCCAGGAACAACCAGCGCGGCTGGACCGTGCGCATATTCCTCAAAAAGTTCCGCGTCATCGGCCCGGTCGCCCTGGGAATGCTGCTTTCCGCAGCTATAGAGATGCTGCAACTCTACGTGCCCGGTCGCAATTGCAGTGCGCTCGATCTGCTGAACAACACCATCGGCTCGGCCCTCGGAGTCGTCGCTGGAATGCTCTTCGCCCGCATTGCCGCCGGTCGCAACTTCAGTCTCAAGGGATCACAGCAAACCGACCGTTCCGCCCTCGCGCTGCTCTTCTGCTGGGTAGCTTCTCTGCTCTTCCCGTTCTTCCCGGTCACCAGCCTGTATGCATATCGCGAGGAGTTCCTGCTATTCACAGGAAACCCTTTCCTGCAGCCCCTCAGACTTCTGTCCGATGCCGCCTGCTGGTTCGTGGCAGGGAAGTTAATTGAAGCAACCGGCCTGAAACCCGTCACCACCTGGCTGGGAATGTCGCTGCTTCTCATCCCCGCACAATTCTTCATCGTCAACCGGCAACCGCTGCCCGCCGATTTCATTGGAGCCATGCTCGGTGTCGTCCTGTTCAGCGCGGTTGGCGCAAAGCCCGCAACCGCCCGCTTCGCCGCCGCTTGCTTCCTGCTTCTCCTGCTGATTCGGGGACTGACGCCCTTCCACCTGACCGCTGTTCCGCATCCCTTCAACTGGCAGCCCTTCGGCGCGTTC
>JBBQDH010000303.1:0-6690 GCA_038319515.1 Bryobacterales bacterium | reverse complement strand
GTGGCATCTTTGATGCCCGCCAGAACGCGTTCCAGGCCAACTTTGCCTTCAGCTTCCCAGGCCTTCCGCGCTTCCCGCATCTCGTAGTTCATGCCGCTGAACTGCCTCTGCGGCGTGTTCCGGTTCACCACGCTCCAGATGTAAAAGCTGGCCGACATGCTCACCATCACGGTCAGCAGGAACCACAAAAGGATTTTGGTGAACAGGCGATTCATTTATGCGGAGGCCTCTTCGAACGATCTCACAAACTGGTACCCAACGCCGCGCACTGTCTTGATCAGCGGCTTGTCGGTTTCGAGCTTCTTGCGCAGATGGCTGATGTGCATGTCGACGGACCGGTCGAACGGCGTGGCTTTTCGGCCATACAACTCTTCCATCAGTTCATCGCGGGACACCACACGCCCCGCCGACCGCATCAGGGTTTCCAGAATGTCGAACTCAAAAGTGGTCGCCTCAACCGGCTCGCCATTGCGCCGCACATCGCGCGTGCCAGGGTCGATGGAAATCCCGTTCACTTCCAGCACAGCGCCGGGCTGCCGGCTTTCCAGGCGCCGCATGATGGCGCGAATGCGCGCGACAAGCTCACGCGTGTTGAAGGGTTTCGGCAGGTAGTCGTCCGCGCCCAGTTCGAGGCCGATAATGCGGTCTTCGTCCTCACCCCGCGCCGTCAACATGAGGATTGGCAGCTTGGCTTCACGCCGCACACGCCGCAATATCTCGAAGCCGTCCAGGCCGGGCAACATGACGTCAAGCACCATCAGGTCATACCCGCCATTCAATGCCGCTGCAAGGCCGCGGCGGCCGTCGTTCTGGGTATCGACGCGAAAGCCCTCCCGGATCAGCAACTCCGTGAGAAGGCTGGAGAGTTCTTCGTCGTCATCCACAATCAGGATGCGCACAACTGAAATTTATCACCACAGCGAGTTGAGTGCGGTAAACCTTTGTAAGTGCAGCCCAAAGCAGAAAAGTTCCCACATTTTCGGACAATCCACGGCGAAACCGTTCAGGACGACTGGTTTTACCTTCGGGACCGCACGCACCCAGGCACCATTCCTTACCTCGAAGCCGAAAACCGCTACACCGAAAAGTTGATGGAGCCGTCGAAGGCGCTCGAAACCGAGCTCTACAACGAGATGGTCGCCCGCATCGCAGAAACCGACCAGAGCGTGCCGTATCGCATGGGAGCCTTCGAATACTACACGCGCACGGAGAAGGGCCGCCAGTATCCAATCCTCTGCCGCCGGGTTGCTCAAAGCGCCGAAACCGAGGAGGTACTGCTCGATTGCAACCAGCTCGCAGAAGGTCACGAATACTTCGCCATGGCTTTCGACCTGATGAGCCCCGACGGTAAAACCCTCGCCTACGCGACCAACAACGACGGCGACGAAGTCTACACGCTGCGCTTCCAGGGCCACCCGGACGTGATCGAAGGCGTCTATTACTCCGCCGCCTGGGCAGCCGATTCGCGCACCTTCTTCTACACCACACTCGATGAAACCAAGCGCCCCTGGCGGCTCTGGCGACACGAACTGGGCGTAGCAGAAGACGTGCTCGTCTACGAAGAGCCCGACGCCCGCTTCAACGTCTCCATCGACCGCTCCCGCAGCGGCGGCTTCCTCTTCCTGGGCGTCGATAGCCACACCACCAGCGAGGGACGCTATCTCGATGCCGCGAAACCGACCGGCCAATTCCGCCTGCTCCGCGAACGCCAACAGGACGTCGAGTATTTTGTCGAGCATCAGGGCGATTCCCTCTTCATCCGCATCAACGACACCGGTCGCAATTTCCGGCTGATGCAGGCTCCCGTGGCTGATCCCACGGCGTGGACCGAAGTCACGCCCCACCGCATGGATGTCTCAATTGAGCGCATTGAGGGCTTCGCCAACCACCTGGTGATCACCGAACGGGCCAACGGTCTGAAGCGCCTGCTGGTCACAGACACACGCACCGCCGCTGAGCACTTCGTCCGCTTCGACGAACCGGCCTATGCAATCTCCGGCGAGCGCAACGAAGTGTACGGGACATCAAAGTTCCGCTTCGTTTACACCTCACTCGTCACGCCCCGCACCGTGTATGACTACGACCTGGACACCCGTGCCCGCGAGCTGAAAAAGCAGTTCGCGGTGCTGGGCGGCTACGTTCCGGCAAACTATGTTTCAGAGCGCGTGTTCGCCGGCCCGGTCCCCATCTCACTCGTCTATCGCAAGGGCATCGAACGCACCGGGACGTATCTCTACGGCTACGGCTCCTACGGCATCACAACAGACCCTTCGTTCTCCGCCGAACGCATCAGCCTGCTTGACCGGGGATTCGTCTTCGCCATCGCACACATCCGGGGTTCCGGCGACATGGGACGCTACTGGTACGAAGACGGCAAAGTCTTCCACAAGAAGAACACTTTCACTGACTTCATCGCCTGCGCCGAGCGCCTGATCGAACTGGGCCATGCGACACCAGAACAACTCGCCATCGCGGGAGGCAGCGCCGGCGGCCTGCTGATGGGCGCGGTCACCAACATGCGACCCGACCTGTTCAAAGTGGTGGTCGCGCATGTGCCATTCGTGGATGTGGTCAACACCATGCTCGACGAAACGCTGCCGCTCACCGTCACTGAGTACGAAGAGTGGGGGAACCCCAACGAACAGGCGGCTTACGAATACATAAGCAGCTACGCGCCCTACGAAAACGTGGAATCAAAGGCGTACCCGAACATGCTGGTGACCGCAGGCCTCAACGACCCCCGGGTACCCTACTGGGAACCCGCCAAGTGGGTCGCGAAACTGCGCGACCGGAAGACAGACGCCAATGTCATCGCGATCAAGACAAACATGGGCGCGGGCCATGGAGGCCCTTCAGGCCGCTACGAAAAACTTAAGGAGAAGGCGTTTGAGTACGCCTTCATGCTGGAGCGATTTAGAAAGTGAACTCGTAATTGAGCGCATCAACCCCGGGTGCGGAAGGACGGTACCGTTGAAGAGCCCCGTGGCCGGACTGGGCTTTGACACCTCCGCGGGTGCGACTTCGGTTCCGGTTTATCAGGTCTTACCAGTAACTCGACGCTGCTGCCCGTTAAAAAGCAGGGGCGGCGGCGGGAATGCCCGCACGCAGCAGGGCTGCTTCCACGTCAGACGAACGAAGGCGCGTGGCGTCGAATTCCACCAGCAACGAATCGCGGGAAGGCGAGATTTTGATCGAGTCAATGCCGTAGATGGCGTTGGCGTCAGCAATCTGCTGCATCAGTGCTTCGTCGAGTGGGCGCTCCAGGCGGAAAGTCTTTTGAACCTTGGTCATGTCGGGAAAGCCGATTATAGCGAACCGGCCCCCGTGGCCCAGTGGTTCACCGGGCCGCAGCCGGCGCCGAGCCCGGGTGCGGTGCGAATTGCTTCGGAAATGAAGGTTTTGGCGGCGGCGATGGCCGGTTCCATCGCGAGACCCCGCGCCAGATACGCGGTAATGGCGGCGGAATAGGTGCAGCCGGTTCCGTGCGTGTGTTTCGTCTGGAAACGGGCGGAACGGTATTCAGTGAAGGTACCCTGATGCAGCAGGATATCGAGCGCGTCACATTCCTGATGGCCATCCAGATGTCCACCTTTGATCAGCACGGCAGCGGGGCCGAGTTGCGCGATCCGCGCCGCTGCCTCCCGCATTTGGGGCGGATTTTCCACCGGGATGCCTGCCAGTTCAGCGGCCTCATGAAGATTGGGAGTGACGAGCGCGGCGAGGGGCAGCAGCCGTTCACGCACGGCGGAGCGCGCATCGGCGTCGATGAGTGACGCGCCGTGTTTGCTGATCATGACGGGATCGACCACCAGCGGGAACAGACGATCAAGACCAGCGAGCAGACCGGCCAAAGCTTCCACCACCGCCGCGCTGCCGAGCGCCCCGGTTTTCGCGGCAACAGGCGGCACGTCTTCCAGCACGGCACGCAGCTGTTCCAGAACAAACTCCGGCGCAAGCGGCATTACCCGGGAAACCCGCTGCGTGTTCTGCACCGTCAGCAGGGTGATGACGGACGTGCCGTAGACGCCCAGCTGGTGGAAGGTCTTCAAATCCGCCTGTATTCCGGCGCCGCCGCTGGGGTCCGATCCCGCGATAGTCAGTGTGATGGGGGGCAACTGCACTCAGATTAACGCGGGGGTATGCAGGCTGCGCAAACTTCTGCCGATAGAGGCCCATGAGCAGTGGCACGCGGAGGTGGGCGGGATCTCTTGCCCTGATGGTGGGAGGTGCGCTTTTTGCGCAGGATATTCATTTCAAGACGCGGAACTTTCAACCGGATCCGCCGCCCGGAACTGATTCAGGACTGAACACGGCGGCCCTGCACCCGCCGGCCCGGCACCCGCCGGCCCTGGATCCGGGGGAAGCCGCGGCGCCGGGGGGCAGTACGAACACCACGGCAATCCACAAGATCATTTTGTTCGATCACCAGCCGGGCGTGGAAGATCTGGATGCCCTGTTGCGCGACGGCATCAACGCGCTGGCAGCGCTGCCTGACAATGCCCTGGTGGTGAATGCGCCAGGCGGCCGGGTGCCCCCGCGCGCGGGCGTTCGCTGGGTTGGCAGCCTGCCCGCAGCCGACAAGATCAGTCCGCAACTGGTGCCCGGGGCGTTCACGGAGGCCGGGACGGTATCGGCACTGGTGGAGTTTCATTCGGACGTCACGACGGGTCAGCAGGACACAGTGGCGGGGGCGGAAGGGGTGGCGCTGCAGCGAACAGCGGCCATGCGCGGCTGGCATGCGCTGGTAACGGCAAGCGAGGCGCAGTTGGCCGCTCTGGCTGAGCATGACGAGGTGGCCTACCTGTTCCCGGCAGACGCCGCGCTGATGGATGACACCGCCGTGATTGCCTGCGCGGGCATGCTGACCATGACGGGAGCCATCGGCCAGTACGCGAACATTGTGCACGGCTGGAATCTCGACACCGATCACGCTGCACATCTGGGCTATGCATTCGGGTCCATTACACCCAAGGTGCCTGTCGCGCTGGTGCAGAGTGAACTGCTGCGCGCGCTCACGGAATGGTCGAAGTACGCCAATGTGACCTTTCAGCCTTCGCTTGCATCCTCGCCCAGGACCGTGGTGATGAAATTCGTGAGCGGGGCGCACGGCGACCCCTATCCTTTTGACGGGCCCGGCGGCATTCTCGGCCATACCTTTTACCCGGTGCCGATCAACTCCGAACCGATCGCAGGAGACATGCATCTGGACGCGGACGAGAACTGGCACGCGGGCGGCGATATCGATATCTACAGCGTCGCGCTGCACGAAGCGGGGCATGCCATCGGTCTGGGGCATTCGGATAAACCCGGCGATGTGATGTATCCCTACTACCGGAGCCGCTCGACGCTTTCGGCAAATGACATCGGTGCGGCGCGCACGCTGTACGGTGCGCCGAACGGGGGCAGCGTGGTTCCGGTGACTTCGGGGGGGCCACCCGGAGGGTCGACGCCGGCGCCCACCCCCGCCACCCTTCGCCTGGTAGCCGATTCCCCGCCCACGACCACCCAGGCCACGTCGGTCGCGGTGACCGGGACTGTCTCCGGAGGTAGCCCCCCCTGGACGGTCCAGTGGCAAACTGATCGGGGCTACGGCGGAAAAGGCACCATTCAGAATCCGGGCGCGGCGGGGGCTGCGTGGAACACCGGCGCGGTTTCGCTGGTGAACGGCCTGAACACCATCACGCTGACGGCGTTCGATGCAGCTCAAAAAAGCGCCAGTCAAACCGTTGCCGTGGACCTGCAGGCCGCCCGGACGACGTCCGCCGGCACCGTTCCGCTCACCATCAGAATTGCTTCCCCAACATCCTCTGTCACGACCGTGAACGCGGCCGCGCTCAACGTGGCCGGGTCAGCTTCCGGCGGGACTGGAGTGACGCGGGTCACCTGGCAAACAGCGGCAGGAGCATCGGGCGCTGCCACGGGTACTGACAGGTGGCTGGCGCAGGGAATTCCATTGCTGATCGGCACCAATACGGTAGTCGTCAAAGCGTGGGACGCCCGGGGAAACAGCGCGTGGACCACGGTGGTGGCCGTAAGACACTGATGGAAGCAAGGCGCTATGCCGGTGTTGATGCCTGACCCGGATTTCCTGGATGCTCTGCGCAGGATCACCGTTCTGGCCGACCTGATCGAGACCGGGAAAAACCACGTTTCGAGTGCTGGTGCCGGTTCACCGTCAGTTCGGCATTGAAGCCATTTTCGGCGATACTGCAGGCGCGACGTGCCGCGAAATCTCAGGAAAGCTCTGGTATGGACCTACCTGCCAATTTAATCCGCTAACGCCAGCGGGAACGAAGGTCTTCCACAAACGCCTCGGGATCTTTCACTTCCAGCAGGACGGGCGTTCCATTGCCCTTGGGCGGCAGCAGCACCAGTCGCGAACCGTCGGCGCGATACATCCGAACCGTTTTGCCGCCTGCCACGCGAAACCATCCGGACCGGTAGTGCCGTGTCCCGAAACCATTGGTGCGAAGCGTTGGCCGCCACTCCGAACTGCCTTCGACACCGACCACGCGGACATTCGCGACATCCACGTCCGCGGCGTTTATGGTGGCAGGATAAAACCGGTCTTTGATGACCAGCGCGTGCGCAGTCAGGGCATACTCCGGCGGACCCGGCGCGTACGACAACACCAGACCAACCAGAGCCACAGACAGCGCGACAGAAGCCAGCACCACCGCACGAATTCGG
>JBBQDH010000302.1:0-6705 GCA_038319515.1 Bryobacterales bacterium | reverse complement strand
GGGGTAGAGGTCGAGGAGGGCGCGGAGTTCGGTTTCGAAGCGTTCGGCGGGGAGGACTTTGGAGAAGCCGGTGAGGGCGGCGGCGGTGGGGTCTAAGGGGCCGAGTTTGCGGCCGGTCCATTTTTCCTGGGAGGGGACGCGCTGGGGGAGGAAGAGGATTTCGCGGGGTTGGTTTGTGCGGTCGATCAGACCCGGTTCTTCCTTGTCGGGATCAGGGGTGAGGACCAGGATGGCTCCGGGTTCTTCCCAGCCGGTGAAGTAGTAGAAGTTGGGTTCCTGGAAGAAGCCGTAGTGGAGGTCTTCGCTTTCTTTGGCTCCGAAGAGGACGAGGATGCCGTCGGGGTTGTCTTTACGCCATTTGGCGCGGCGTTCGGCGAAGTCCGGGTTGAGGGCGGCGGCGAGGGCGGCGGCGAGATTCAGGGTGAGGAGGAGGAAGAGGAGGGCTCGGCGCACGGTTTGATTATAGCGGTTTGGGCTGCATGTCCTGAATCCGGAAATATTTGCGCTTAAGAATATGGCACACTAATTTATGGCTAACGAAAAGCTCCAGTTCGACGACATGCTGGCAAACCCTGAATTCCGTGCAGTTCTTGAGTCCGAAGTACGAGCGATTGTCCGCGAACGGCTCAGACTGCGGACGACCGTGAATAACGTAGTGATGGTAGTGCTCACGGGGATAGCTCTTGCCGGGTTCGGACTTTCCAGTAGATACACGAGCGAGTTGAAAGATGCCCAGAAGTCGGTGACAGAGGCCAAGGCCAAAGTTGACCTGTTGATCGAAAACCGGCAAAAACTTACGGAGAACGTAATTCAGATCCGGAATACCTTCACAAATGCGGCGAAGGCAAGTGAAACCAAGCAGGCTCCCAAGAAGCAGGGACGACGATGACTGGCGAGGAGCGCACCGGCCTTCGGGCGTTTCTCAACGGCTCGGTTCGACGAGTGCTGGACGAGAAGGATGTGAAGAGCGGAACTTGGGATCCTGATCGGGTCTTCCAGCTGATATCTGCTACAGCGACACTGCTTGCGACGATTCTCGTAGCGCTGCAAGGCATTAGTGCGGCACCAGCCAAGGGCACGGCGTCGGAGGGACTGAAGACGAAAGCCCAAGAGGTCTCGCGCGACGCGGTGAAAGAAGCACACCGGACAGGAACGGGGAGAACGGCAGAGCTCGATTCGTGGCCGCTTCAAAGCATTGAGGATCAATTAGAACTGACCAGGGAACTGGTTGAACGGGCCGAGGCGCTTGATCTGAGTGGCGTGCCCTACGGGCAGATGCTGGCCTACGCAGCGTTGCTGCCCCCGGTGGAGTGGCCCAACCCCGGCGATCGACAGGATCCGCCAGTTCAGGATGTGGGTCCGCAGTTGATCTCACTGGCACTGCTGGAGGTCACAGAGAGCCTGAAGGCATTGGCAATCGAGCGGGATCGAGGCAATGGTGAGGTGTGTTGTTGCTGCCAGCAACCTGCGCCGGTGCCTGGAATAATCGTGGAAAAACCGGTGAGCAAAGACGCCACGGATTGCTGCAAGTTGACGGGCGCAGCACTGGATGGAGTCAAAGCTGCAAATGAGGCCACGACGGCGGCGGCAAACAGCGCCAAGGCTGCGGCCGAGAACGCAATGGCGGCAGCCAACAACGCCAAAATCGTAGCAGAAAGCGCGGCTGCAGCGGCCACAAAAGCGGTTGCGGCGGTGACCATGTTGGCGGAACTTCGGAAGGCGGCGGCCGACAAACCATTCGTTGTAACTTACAGGGTTCCGATGGACGCGTACAGCGAGTGCCAAACGATTCCCGAATTCGGAACCGTGCCGGGCAAACAGCTGATCGTGCAGTTTAAGGCATCGCGACAAGGGGCAGCCACATCAATCGAGGCTTTTGACTGCCGCGCTGCCGAGAGCGTGTCATCGCTTGACCGCAAAGGCTTTCAGAGTCTGGGAGTAAAGCAGTTCAAAACCGGCGAGGCAGCGAGGGTGCTGAACGTCAGCCTGATCGGGACCGAGACAGTGAGCGTAATTCCGGGTATTTGGCGGAAGCCAGGTACGGTGGTCATCAGTGCCTGGATCGCCAGAAAGTAGAAGTGTCTCTCTGGAAACCCGGAGGCTATCTGCGTCTCCATTTGTCGGCGAGGGCGGAGATTTTGGATGAGACGGAATAGAAGGAAGAGGACTCCGTAGACCGGGAAGTATCGGATGCTCCGCATGAGGCCGCGCCGCCTGACGGGGTGGAGCAACGGATGAGAAATCAAAAGGTCGAGGGTTAGTGCCGCCCTTTTCTTGAGCGGGCTGAAAGGACGGCGAACAGCTCCCGGGCTTCCGGGGCAAAGATGAGGGTCACAAGCCGTTTTCGAGTTTTACCTGAGCCCAGGGGATGCCGCGACCGGCGGCGAAATCGCGGACAGCGAGGTCGCGTTGACGAATCAGTTCGCTGGCGTGTTCGGTTTCAAGTTCGTCGATGGGTGATTCGCTGGTTGCGTGGGCAAGGAGCAATTCGGAGAGCGCAAAGCCGGCGTCGCCGAAGTAGTCGACCGCAATGGAATCGAGAATCGGATCTGCTTCGGAGGTCAATTCGATGCTTCGGGTCGATATATATGGGAATGTTAGCACCGGTTTCGGGCGCGCCTAACCTCCGCATCTAATTTCACCGGTGTGAGCCGACCTGCCAAGAAGTCGGGGGGATTGGTTGCTCAATTTCAGGAATTCCGAAGCATACAACTGGTCAGACCCATAAAGTTCGACCGGGCTCCGGAGCACGAAGAGCAATCCACGGGACTGGCATTTGATCGTATAGGCCTCCATATTGTTCGTCGGTGGCTCCCGGTTGGCGAATGCTTTCAGTGAGCTCATTCATGAAACTTGGCGTGGTTCAGGAACTGCTCCAGGCGCGGCTTGTCAGGTTCTATCGTAGTCGTGCATGCGAACCGAGCTCGGTCGTGCCCGTTCGGGGGCCAGCCGTACTGAGGGCAGTTCCCTGACGGGAACCGAAGGGAAGATTTGATCGCAGCGGCTCCGCGCGGACATTCGGTCTGTGAAACGGATTGAATTCCGCTATCGTAGTAGTTGAGGCTGACAACATGTGGCTGCGCCGATTCCTCCCGCTCGTAGTCTTAACGATCTCTGCCCAAGCCGACGCAACCGCCGACCGCAGAGCTATTGCGAATGCGATAACCGTGCTTAATCAGCCGCAACATCTGACAGGCGTCATATTTCCTCTGATTGATCGTTTGCTAAAAGGCCGCAAGACAATCCTGGGCACCACTGCCGGAACTCCGACCGTAACCATCTCCCACGAACCCTGGGGCGAAGCGGAACTGAATTTCCCGCAAGTCCCGGAAATCATCAATCCCCGCATTGTCGGAGGAGAAGCACGCTTCATCACACCGTTCCTGGCGCACGTGTACGGCACTTTCACATACCTCGAAGCCGGCAAACCCACCGAAGTCATCCCACTACTTTTCGTATTACGCCGCGAATCAGAAACCTGGCGGATTGTGGCGGCGAGCGCCGTCACCTCGCAGTAATTGCCGTCACTGACAGTCAACGGCCGCCATGCGCACCGAACTGTAATGCCACAGCTACAATTCTGGCTACAAAGTCAGAGCACAATCCCATCAGAGGCTACCTAAGTTTCTATTTGTCGGTGAGGCCGGGTTCGGGTTTTGGTGGGGCGGGTCTTGTATTGGTGCAGGCCTTGCAGGGCTTTGATAGAGAGAGCGATGCGTTCAGTTTGGAGTCGGCGTTGAGGACGAGGACTTTGACGGCGTCGCCGCGGGTTTGATGAAGCGGTTAGAGAGTTTGCTGAGATGGACGAGGCCGCGCCACTTGACGGGGTGTAGCAACGGGTGGTGGAGCTACAGGTCGAGGCTTAGTGCTTCCTTTTTTCCTGAGCGGATCTCAACAATTCAGCGAACTCTCAGCGAAGCATGTTGCCGAAGCTATTCAGTTGCCGAAGGCTTGACCGGCACCCCTGGAACCGAGATCAGAAATAGAGCTTCAGGCCAAGCTGGATGTAGCGCGGCTGGCCCGATTGGTAGAGGTCGCCGAAGGTTGTGTTGTACGCCTGCCGCAGTCGAAACAGCTTCAGTCCACTCAGGGTTGTGATGTCAAAAGTGCCCGCCGCGGTGCCCCAGAAGTTCTTCGGCGTTGGCACCGAGAAGAAGTTCGTAGGCAGCACGCCATTTACTTTCGCGCCGGTCAGGTTCGCATTCACCTGGGTCAGCGCGGCGGCGCCCTGTGCAGTACCGGACAGCGGCTGGCTATTCAATTTGGCCCAGATATCGTAATCGGCATTGGTCAGGTTCGCGCCATTGGGCTGGCTGTTGAAATCGGTAAAGGTGTTATTCGGGCCCACGCCAAATATCGGATGGTTGAAGGCGTTTAAGAAATCCGCGCGGAACTGCAGGCGGCGCTTGCCGCTCTCGCCAATGCGGAAGTTCTTCTGGATCGAAAAGTCGAAAAGCTGCTGCCAGGGGCCTCGTGCGCCGTTGAGTGTACGCGGCGCATTGCCGAGTTGTCCCAGCACGGGGCGGGAGAACGCCGAAGGATTCAGGTATGGCTGACAGTTTCCACCCAGTGGGCAGTTACGGTCGTAGAGCGGATTCAGCAGCGGCTGCCCGGGCACTACATCGGGGCGCAGCGTGTGCGTGGTGTCAGTAAGTTGATTGCCATCCACAATGCTGACCCATGCCGGCAGGCCGCTCAGGCGACGGGCCACACCCGAGACTGTCCATCCACCGGCGAGGGCTTCCACAATGGCGGGAGCTTTCGCCATCAGTTGCCGTCCGCGTCCAAAAGGCAGATCGTAAATCGAAGTGGCATTGATGACATGGCGCACATCGAACAGCGAAACGGAACGGTCGCTGCGGCGGCCCGCACCAGCCACCAGATTGCCACTGGTTTGACCGGTACTGAGGACGAAGCTGTCCACGCCGGAGCTGGATGAATCGTCAATCGACTTACCAAATGTGTAGTTCGAGGTGAAGGTGAGGCCACGCGCGACACGCCGATCCACACGAATATAGGCGGCATGGCGGATACTGTTCGCCGAGGCGTCATACAGCTGATTGAACGCGGTGAACCCCAGATACGGGCTGCCGAGCGTTCCCTGCTGCACGGTGATGACGCGGCCCGCCGTATTGACGCGGCCCAGCGGATCGGGAATGGTGGCGGTCTGGCTGATGTTCGCGTTGTTGAGTGCGCTGAGGAGCGAAACATCCTTCTGGTTCAGGTTGTATCCCGGCAGGAACAGGTGCGTTCCCTTGTTGCCGAGGTAGGCGATTTCCACGATGAAGTTTTGCGATGGCTGCATCGAGATAGTGAAGTTCCAGTTCTGCGAGTAAGGCGTTTTGACGTTCTGCGAAACCGCGAAACCGCTGCCGCTGTAATTGAGGCTGCCCAGGTAGGTGATGCCATCGCCGGGCGGAACACCAATGGCCTGTTCCACGGTTTGCGGAATAATGACGGGGGGATTCTCTCCAAGGCGCATGACAAAGTTCGGATCTCTCTGGCCGGTGGAGAAATTAAAATTCTGCGTTCCACTGAAATCGGGACGGGGCTGACGCGCGGCGCCGGTGAGGGGAGTGTGGGAGATCCCATACCCACCGCGAACGGCTACGTGATAAGCGCGGGCAAACCCCGGCGCATAAGCGAAGCCGAAACGAGGCTCGAAATCGAGATAGTCGGCCGGGTACATGTAGCGCGAACGACCGCCCTTGCCCACAAATGCGAAGGGAACCACCTTCACGGAATCCACCACCCTGCCCGTCAGCAGCGTGATGGGAGGGCTGAGCGGAACGGACTGCGCAAGGTCGGGACGATAGGTACCCTGGTGATCGTACTTTTCGGTGCGCGGCAGATTCACTGAATAGCGGAGACCCAGATTCAGCGTCAGATTCGGCAGCACTTTCCAGTCGTTCTGGACGAACGCCGCGCCTGATTCCCAACGGTAATAGTAGGGGACGAGGGTAGTGCGCAGGTCGACGGAATCGGGAACACCCAGCAGGAACTGCGCAAAAGTGTTGCCGCCCGCGCCTGTGGTGGTGCCGTTCTGGTTGGTCAGAATGTTGCGCGCATCGAAGTTATATCTTCCGCCGGTGGCTCCGAACAGCGGGATTTCATTCTGCAGCGAGTGGCTGATATCCACTCCAAATTTCCAGCTCATTTTGGAGTGGGTGACATAGAAGATATCGGTGATGCCATAACGTTCCTCGCGGTCTTCCTGCGTGCTGGAACCGCCGGTGCCAATGAAGGGCAGCAGCGGCACTCCGCCTTTGGTGATGTTCGGGAGCCCGAGTTCGGTGTTGAGGTTCGCCCCGCTGAAGGGATCGTATTTGACGGAAGGCACGGTGCTGAAACGGCCGTGGGTGTAGCTGATGCGGAGATCGTTCACCATGGTCGGGGAGACGATGTGGGTGTCGCTGATCAGCGCCTGGCGGGCGCGGCTGTAGTCTGCGCCGTCGGTGGTGGTGCTGGCGGGCGTGTACTGGTTTTTTACGATCGGCGTCTCTGTGTACCGTACGCTGACGCGGTTCTTATCGCTGACTACCTGGTCCACCTTGAACGTGTAGCGGGTCTCATTCTGACGCAGAAGACGCGGGTTCGGAAGATTGGAAACGTTGCCGGCCGAGTTGAGGTAATAATCGCCGGGTGCGGCAATATATTTCAGGGCTTTCAACGCGCTGGAATCCAGCATTGATTTCGGAATGATAT
>JBBQDH010000301.1:0-6716 GCA_038319515.1 Bryobacterales bacterium | reverse complement strand
AACCCAAAGACGACCGCTGGCTGAAGCGACATAAGAATGTCCACTTCCACTTCATCCCCACTTATTCCTCGTGGCTCAATCAGGTAGAGTGCTGGTTCAGCATCCTGAGCCGACAGGCGCTCCAGGGCGCAAGCTTTACCTCGCCTCAGCAACTCCGCCGGGCAATTGACGACTTCGTCGTCGCCTACAACCAAAAAGCGGCACCTTTTGAATGGAGGAAAGCTGTCGTATTTCCCTCTGCACCCAAGAAAAAGTACGCTGATTTATGCAACTAGGTACTAGTCCTGTTCGCAGGCAACGATTCAAAACTCTACATATTGAATAAGGATACGGGGAAAGTGCTATTGACGAAGGAACTGCCGAACGGGTCGCGGGGCGTGCCGGCCGTCTATGAGGCGAATGGCCGGGAGTTCATTCTGCTGGCCGCTTCCGGCGGGAACTCTTATCCCGTCGGCGCCTACATCCCACCCGGCGGAGTGACGCCTCCCGCAATCTCGCAGAGCTATATCGCGTTTGCACTTCCTGCTGCGGAAGCCAGGAACTGAGAAAAGAACTGGCGGAACAGTGGGTCACTGTTCGAGTCGCGCGCCCGACCATCCACGATAAAGCCGGTCCTTGGGCTTCTACGGACTGGAGACTTTCGGTAACGTGCTGGACACCTGGGAGGCCGTGCCCGGTTTCAGATCGGCGGGAAGTTCCGGCGGATTCGTTGTCATAAGCCGGTTCCAGTACTCGACTCGACCCGCCGCCTGCATCCAGAGTCCATGCGTCACCGGAGGGAAACTTCGCCCTCCGCGTCCCTGTGGTGCCCCCAGAGCAACTGGTTCCTGAGCACCGAGCGTGAGTGTAATTAGGCCGACCACGGCCATTCTGCCAAAATGTAAGAGGGAAGAAGCTATCTGAAACAAGGACGCCCCAACCAGACCGAACGGCGGTCCGGTCGGCCCGGCCGTTCAGGTCCAGATCACGGTGAACGGACAGCCCAGCCAGGCAAAGTGACTGTCGCGATCCAGTAGTCGCAATCGGGCAAAACCTGAAGTGTGAAACGGGCGGCTTCGGATGGGGCCGACCTTGTTTGTTGCGAGAACGTTCTCTCACTATTTCATTAAATTTCAGTAAACCACGTCTTGCCCGCGACGTTGGCGCCGTACCCCACCCAATGTCAAGTTCGGTGGCCCTGGGCACCGCTACTTGCGGCGCGGTTTGCCCCAGAAAATGAACGTGCCGCGGTTCGTCGATGTGGCCACATCCACCAGTCCGTCGCCGTTTAGATCCTTTGCCAAAACCTGCGAACCGGCGCCCGAGCGGTTGTGAATCAGTTCCGGAACGAACTCAGCGCCGCCGGGGGCGTTCTTATTGCGAACGGTTCGGTAGGAGTACAGGACGGGAGGGCCGTAGGGGTCCGGATCGGTGTAGCTGTCTTCATGCGACCAGAAACGCTTTCCCACCACGAAATCCGGGATGCCGTCGCCGTCTACGTCCGCCATTGTGGAGCCATGCAGTTCGGTGAAGGTCACCCCGCCTGCATTCTTCGCCGAGAAATCGTCCATGATCATGTGCTGCACGAACGAGATGGTTCCGGCCTTGTCTTTCTTCTGTTCATACCAGGCGAGACCAAAGCCGTGCGCGGCGATCGCGGTCACGACGTCGTTCAGCCCGTCACCATTCACGTCATAGATCGCCATTTCCGCACCGCCGGGATTGGCGAAAGCTTCCGGGTGGAACGCCCAGAGTTCCCTGCTCCCCTTCGCAGGCTGCTCATACCAACCGGTCGCGGTGGTCACGTCCGGGCGACCGTCGCCATTCACGTCACCCACTCCCATACCGTGTGCGCCCACGCCCGCCGGGCCGGAAATCGGATGGATGATCCAGGTGGCAGTGGGATTTGCAGGATCAGGACTCGCCCATGAAAGAACGCCATCCAGACCCAATACGAGATCCGGCCGACCATCGCCATCCATGTCTTTTAGCAGGCTGATTTCGGTATTGCTCCTTGGCAACACCGTATAGGCATCCCAGCGGCGCGGCTCACCCTTCGGATTGATGTAGAGCGTCGTCACCCGCCCTGCACCGGTCATGACCACATCCGGCCAGCCATCGCCGTTAAAATCCGCTGCGAAGTTGAGCCAGGACGTCCCCGCGTATTGGGTACTGGGGTTGAAGGTAGAGGCCGCGTATATCTCTCGCCTCTTCGTGTAGTCTGGGCCGAGGTAGTAATAAGCGCCCGCCACCAGGTCCTGCGCTCCATCGTGATTGATATCCGCCGCCGCGATGCCCCAGGAATAGTAGTAATCGTTCACACGAAGCATGCTGAAATTGGATGAGAGCTTCTCCCGTTCCTCGTCCTTCACCGCAAGATCTTTCCAGGCGATGTCTTTGAACCGCACTTCACCGGTTCCGCCCACGTAGAGCGCGATGGGGCCAAAGCCCGTGGAGTTATCTTCTGTGACACCCGCACCCGGGCCGCCCCGCAAATTCAGATTGGCGCGGAGAATGTCGGCGTCAATGATGACCTGCAGAGTGTTCCAGTCATTCGGGATCATCAGCGGGCCGCGACCAAGACCACGCCCGGCAGGTGACGCAGGGGCGGTGGCCGGCTGGCCGAAGCGAATCATCGAAGCAGCGGGGCGCAGTCTGTCACGATGCGTCTCCGCGCCCTTCGCGTCGAGCGTGATGCGCTGCAACGACTGATCAGCATCGCTCAGCGAGACGAACTGGCCCTTCATGCCATCGGCGGTCTTCTCGGCGCGCATCAAAATGCCGGTTTTGCAGCCGCCTGTGCAGCGGAACGAAGCGTAGATCGCAGCGTCCTGCAGCGGCTTGTCCATCAGGAGCCAGCCCCCGTCCACGGACTTCGGCGTTCCAATGATCTCGCCATTCTCAGCTTTCCACGTCGCGTTGCCGAGCGAGTGCCAGCCCGTAAGCGCGGAGCCCTTGAAGCGGCCTTCCGGCAGGAAGCTCGGGCCAACACCGAACAGCGGTATCAGCAGGGCGGCACCACTTGCAGCAAACAGAAGAACTTGTCTATTCGTCATTTCCGGAACCTCATTTCGGGTCAGATTGTACAGGAGCGCTAACCAGCAGGGAATTGGACTTTTTCGAAGAATTTGTAGTTATCCAGGCTGGTGGCGGGAGCGAAGAAGCAGGCCACCTTCATCAACATGTCCCCACTGTTCTGCAGCATGTGGATTTCGCCCTGAGGGAAAAGAACAGCACAGCCGGCGCGGACAGGCGAAACTTCACCGCTCACCATCACGCGACCCGTGCCGGACAGAATGTAAATCACCTCTTCGCCATTCGGGTGTGAATGCGCGGGCCGTACCGTCTGGCCGGGCTGCACTTCGATCACACACATGGAGAGATGCTGCGCCCCCAGCAGATCAGCGTTGACCAGCCAGCGGAGACTGCGACCAGGGAGGTCCAGGGCCGCCGCGTCGCTTTCGTGAATCACCGGGACACTCATGCGTTGAGTCCTTTCAGAATGCGGTCCGCGAGCAGAGCCGGCGAGAGCTGGAATGCGTCGAGAAGCTCTTCATAGAGTCCGGAGTGGATGAATTGCGGGCGACCTGCGGAGTCCAGCGCGTTGACAGCAACTGCGTTACCCGGTGCCCGACCATTCTTCACGGCGACCCGCGCGAAGTTCTGCCACAGGAAGCCATTGTTCTGTTCGGCAAAGACGACAAGATTACCGGCATCGCAGAGGCGCAGCAGGAAGTCTTCATCGACAGATGGCATGTCCACTACCGAAACGCCGATACCCTTCGCGCGGCACAGATCCGATGTCGTAAGGGCTTCATGAACTGCACGACCGCTGGTCACGATCACCGCGCGGTCGTCAGGCCCTTCCCGCAGGGTCCACGCCTTGCCGAATTCGAATTGATAGTCCGGGGGATAGAGAACAGGGGAACCCGTACGCATCACACGAAGGTAGAGCAACCCCCGGTTGCCGTTCATGATCCACTGCATGATGGAGAGCAGCTGACGCGGGCAACTAACGTTCACAATTCGCAGGTGCGCCACGCCATCGAACATCGTAATGTCGTCGTTCCCCATGTGGGTTGCACCGTTGGTGCGGGTTTCGAAATCCGGGCCCGTGGCAAGGAAAGTGAGGTCCAGACCGTGGCCTTCACTCAGCCAGCCAGTAGCCGATTCGATGGCTTCCAGACGTTCCTGATGACCCACGGCGATGCGCCGCAGCACCTGCCAGTTGAAGAACGGGCAGAACGTGCTGACCCAGGTATTGCGGCCCAGGGCTGCAAAGGCCTCTCCCATGCTCATCATGTTGGCTTCAGCCACGCCCACATTGAGCGCCCGCTTCTGATCCACTGCTGCGATGCCGGCCTCAAGACCGCTGGTGGTGCCAAGGTCGGCATCAATGGAGATCACACGGGAATCGCGCGCGAAAATCTTCATCGCGGCGGTCACGATGTCGGACGATGCATACTCCTTCGCGGCGTCAACCTTCGGCAGGGCCGCAGCGCTGTAATCAATCTTTTTGTCGCGCACAGGGACGCGCCTCGTGAGGGGTTCGGGACGGCGCGCGGCCAGAGCCCGCAACTCGCCGCAAACATCGGCATCCACACTCTGGCAGTGCCTTTCAAACTCTTCCACGCGGATCGCCCTGCGCTCGCGCTGCAGCTCAAGCTCCTGCTCCATCAGCGAATCAGGCACGACCACCTTGTGGCGATTCATGAAGTCCGAGCAGGCCCCGAAGCCCTTCTGCCCATGGCACACGATCACCGTCGGCTTGCCGTTGCGAGGGCCGTAGCGGAACTCTTCGAGCGCTGCATAAACACCGTCGTACTGCGTGGCGTCCACGCTGTGAACACGCCAGCCGAAGGACGCAAATACGTCTTCGAGTCGGGGCATCGGAAAGACCATGCGGCTCGCAATATCAAGCTGACCGTTGTTCTGATCCACCAGGACACAGAGGTTATCCAGATTCTTCTGGGCGGCGAACATGACGGCTTCCCAAATGGTGCCTTCCTGCAGCTCCCCGTCACCGGTCACGGCATACGAATCGAACTTCGGATTGGTGCGGCCCGCAAACGCGAACCCTTCCGCCACCGATAGCCCCTGCCCCATTGGCCCGGTGGCAATCTGAATGCCCGGCAGCACCGGACCCGGGTGCCCGTTCAGAATGCTTTGCCACGAACGCGAATTCTTCAGAACACTACGATCAAAATAGCCAAGGTCCGCATAGATGGAGGCAAGCGCTGCCACGGCATGGCCTTTGCTCAGCACGAACAGATCCTGCCCGGCGCGGGTCGGGTCCGCCACGTCAATATCGATGAAGCCCCCGTAAAACAGGGCTACCAGCGGGATGGTTGCAGAGAAAGCCCCGCCCGCGTGCAGCCCCTTGTCAGCAGCATCCCTGCACTGTTCCAGCGTGGCGAGCCTGACGTCAGAATCCTTGATTTCGAGCAGTTTCAGAATGCCGCGCCGGAAAAGCGAAGACCGTGGCTCCATCTACTTTGAAATCTCCGCCAGTTGCCGGATATAGGTGGAAATCGATCGCGCCGGGATATTCGCCCAGATCGGCGTACAGTTCGGAAACTCCTCAGAACTGCCCCAGTACTTTGCATCGGGGAAGCGTTCCAGCAGGGGTTTGGCGCAGTCACCCACCAGAATCACGTCGCCATCCACCGGCCTGATCTCTTCGAACTGCAGGCCTGTAAAGACGTGCAGGGGGCGGGTCAGTTTCGCCAGAGTACCGTCTTCCAGCGCCTGATCCAGCTGCATGCGAACGATCGCTTTGCAGCCGGCTTCGCAGGTGGAACCCATCACCACATTAACGTTCGGGAACGGCCCCTGCAGCACAGTGCTTTGCCGACGGAAGCGGCGCTTCACCTTGTCCAGATCCGCACCGGTCAGCGCAATCTCACTCATCTTATTCGTACCCAGTCCTTCGGCGTGGCCAAGCACCGTGGAGGGCACGTTCGTCCCGGGGTAATCCCAATCCATCAGGGCTTCACAAATGGTGTCGACCGCCACCGGATCCGGCCCTCCGCAGATGGTATTGAAATCTTTGATCAGATCGTCGCGATACGCGCTGAACGGCCCGTTGCCCTGGCAGGCATAGAGCGAATCCATCACAAACCAGGTCGGATTCGCCGCGCGCGTCAGATTGCAGATCTTCTGGTAAATGTCGTCGCGATGGCAGCGCACCATCCAGTCGTAATCCGGCAGGTTCCCGAACTGCAGTTTCATGGCGCCGGTAAAAGTGGTGTGAACATGCACCTTCATCTTCGGCAGGCCAATGTAGACATCCGCATCACGCACCGGCCGCGGCACCGGGAATTCATTGAAGCTGATGGGCCGGTCGATCTTATACATGTCGAACGGCACATCGTCGAACGGGCACAGCTCGACACCGGTTCGGGCCGCCACTTCGGCGATGCCACAAACTTCCATGGCGTTGCGCGTATCGCCGCCCATGGCGCAACGCTCACCGATCAACACCTGCGCGGGCTGCTGCTCCTGCACCAGTTCAATCAGCGCCTCCAGCATGCGCGGATCGGTAGTGAAACCCTCATTCGCGGGCACCGGAATCACGGTATTGATCTTTATGAGAACCTTGTCGCCTTTCTTGACAATGTTGGCCATCCCGCCCATCGTCTGGTCGGCAATGTCTTTGATCATCTGCTTCACCAGATTGAGTTGCTCTCTGGTGTATTCGGCGGGCTTACCAAGATCTTCGCCGGAATGCGCGATTG
>JBBQDH010000300.1:0-6746 GCA_038319515.1 Bryobacterales bacterium | reverse complement strand
GGCATCCCGAAGAGCGTTTTCCAAATTGCGCTCCAGAGTTTCGATCTTGTCGGCGGACTCGCGAAAACGAAGCCCTGTGTATTCGTTTCGACCCGCCATGTGCTGCGTCTCCCGGACCAGATGCTGGATCAGTTCTTTAAGATTGTCTATGCTCTTTCCGAAATCGCCCGATGCCACGCCACTCAATGTGGCACCGAACTGACGAGCGTCGGAGCGCGCCCCGTCGGCGAGGCCGATTACATCCTGCAAGGTTTCCTGAACGCGCAGCGAGGTTTCCCGGACGGCCCGCTCTTCTTTTTCCGCCGAGAGAAAAGTTGTATACAAATCGTGAAGAGTCCTTTCATCGAACCCGACATTATTGGAAACGATGACGTCGATGGTCCGTTGCAGGTGAGGACTATGCCCGGCATGGTACTCGTACCAGAGCGCATAATTATCGGGCGTTGCAGGTATTTCGTAACGCTGCAATGTCGCGATCACAGCGTCCGACAAAGACCCGGCTTCGGTGATTCCTTCCAGATACATAGGCAAGTCTCTCGAACTATTCCAACGAAGGCGAAGGTCAGTGTTCCCGATTGACCGGGGCACGGAATCCGCTTTCCCACAGAAAGTGACCGTGGGTCAGAGGGTGATCCCTCCTGCTTCCGGGTGCGGTTCAGTGCACATCGCGCATGAACTCCTTATCGTCAGTATCGGGAAGATTCCTTAGGATTGCTGCATAGAAAGTAAGTAAGGGAGCAGCTCCCCTGTGATCGCACTGCAATCACGACAACCATCAAGGCGCGCTAACTTCCAAACGGGGTGGCCCTTCATCTGGCGGATGGCCGATTGCACCGCCGCACCGGAGCTATACCGAAACACCGCTTCTTCGAAGCACCGGTCCGCCATCCTGCCCCTGCGTCCGGCCCTGCATGAATCCCGCCTGCAAAATCACCAACAGTGCGACTTTTCTCATTCCAGCTCCGGCAGCATTGCCAACAAATCTTCTTCGCCGATCACCGTAATACCCAGCGTCCGCGCCTTGTCGAGTTTCGAGCCGGCTTCTTCGCCCGCCACCACAAAGCTGGTCTTCTTACTCACCGCCGCCGCCACCTTGCCGCCTGCCTCTTCAATGCGAAACTTTGCTTCTTCCCGCCGCAGGTTCGGCATGGTTCCCGTCAGTACAAAAGTCAGACCCGTCAGGGGCCCGCCCGCCGGTCGCCGAATCATGTGGTCAAACATCAGCCCCGCCTGCTTCAGCCGCACCACCAGCTCCTGGTTCTGCGGTTCGCGGAAGAATGCCTGAATGCTCTCCGCCACCTTGGGTCCCACCTCCTGCGCTTCCTGCAGGTCTTCCACACTCGCACCCGCTATCTTCTCCATCGAGCCGAACTGCTCCGCCAGCAATTCCGCCGTGCGCTCACCCACAAACCGGATCCCCAGCGCGCCCAACACCCGGGGCAGCGGCATGAACCGCGACCGCCCGATATTCTCAACAATGTTCGCCGCCGATTTCGGGCCCATTCGCTCCAGGCTCTGCAACAACTCCGAAGTCAGGTCGTAAAGGTCCGCAACGCTCTTTACCTTCCCGCCATCCACCAGCTGATCAATCAGCGCCTCGCCCACCCCGTCAATGTTCATCACGCCCCGCGAGGCAAAATGCCGGATGGATTCCTTCAGACGCGCCGGGCAACTGATGTTGATGCACCGGCTGGCCGCCTCGCCTTCCTCCCGCACAATCCGGCCACCGCAAACCGGGCATTCCACCGGCATTTTAAACGCCCGGCGCGTGCTGCCCTGCATCTTTACCCGAACCACTTTCGGAATCACATCACCGCTGCGTTCCACAACCACCAGGTCGCCGATCTGCAGACCCAGACGTTCAATCTCGTCTTCATTGTGCAGCGTCGCGCGGGACACCGTCACCCCGCTCACCACCTGTGGAGCCAGCACCGCCACCGGCGTCAGCGCCCCCGTGCGGCCCACCTGGACCAGAATGTCAGTCACCTCGGTCTCCACCTGCCGCGCGGCATACTTAAACGCGATCGCCCACCGCGGAGCCCGCGCCGTGTATCCCAGCTGCCGCTGCTGCGGGATGCTGTCCACCTTGATCACCACGCCGTCAATCTCGTAAGGCAGCGCTTCACGTTGCGCTTCCCAGGCCTGACAGAATGCCAGCGCGTCGTCCACACTTTCGCAAATCTTCCGCTTCGGATTCACCTTGAATCCGTGCGCCGCCATCCAGTCGAGCGACTCCCAGTGGCTGTCGAAAATGGGCAGTCCCACCTCATTCAGCAGAAAATAGGCGTAGTATTCCAGCCGTCGCGACGCCGTCACCGCCGTCTCCAGCAGCCGCAGCGAACCCGCCGCCGCATTACGCGGATTCGCAAACCTGCGCAGCCCGGCCTCATCGCGTTCCGCGTTCAGGCGTTCGAAAGCCCGCCGGTTCATCACCACTTCGCCCCGTGCCTCAAACACCGCGTGCCCGTCACCAGGCAGAGTGGTTCGCAACGGCATCGACCGGATGGTCCGCACGTTTTCCGTCACGTCTTCCCCAATACTGCCGTCGCCCCGCGTAATCGCCTGCTCAAAAACTCCGTCGCGATAGCGCGCCGCCAGCGACAGCCCGTCCATCTTCAGCTCTGCCACATAGCGATACGGCGCACCTGCCAGCAATTCCTTCACCCGGCTGTCGAAGGCCCGTAACTCACCCTCATCCAGCGCATTGTCCAGGCTCAGCATCGGCGAACTGTGCGGTGATTTCTGAAAGCCTTCCCGCGGCTTCCCACCCACCCGCTGCGTCGGCGAATCCGCCGTCAGCAGTTCCGGGTGTTCCGTCTCCAACTGCTGCAGCTGCCGGACCAGCACGTCATACTCAGCATCCGAGACCTCCGGGGTATCCAGAACGTAATACTGGTATTCATGGTGCCGGATCGCCTCCCGCAATTGCTCCGCTTGTATACTCAAAAAATCTTCCACTGGCTCTAAAATTATCTCGCACCCACTCCATCGCATCGGCATCGTTTACAATCCTTTCGCCGGCGGCCTGAAGGGCTCAAGGCGCGCGCGTCTGGACGCTGCCGTCGAAGTGTTTCAAAAAGCGGGCCGCAAGGTCGAACTCATCCCCACCACCGGTCCGAATAAGGCCGGCGAACTGGCCCGCAAGGCAGGCGATGACTTCGATCTCGTCCTCGCGGCCGGTGGTGACGGAACCATCAATGAGGCCATCAACGGCCTCGCCGGCACCAACATCGTCTTCGGCGCCCTGCCCGCCGGTACCGCCAACGTTCTCGCCAACGAACTCGGCCTCAGCAACCGCCCGGACCGCGCCGCCGCGCAACTCCTGCATGCCATTCCCACGCGCATCAGCCTCGGTGCTTATGACCGCGCCGGCCATCCCCGCCGCCATTTCGCCCTCATGGCCGGTATCGGGCTCGACGCCCGCATCGTCTACGAACTCGATCTCAATCTGAAAGCACGCCTCGGCAAACTGGCCTATTGGCATGGTGGCATCCGCCAGTTGGGCCGCCCCGTCCCCCGTTTCACCATCAATGTGAATGGCGTCTCCCATGTGGCCAGCTTCGCCCTCATCACCAAGGTCCGAAACTATGGTGGTGATTTCGAAATCGCCAAACGCGTCCGCCTCACTGATCCCGATTTCGAAGTCGTCGTCTTTCAGAATCATGAATGGCACGACTATCTCCGCTTCTTCGGAGCCGTCATCACCAACCGCCTGTACACCACGCCCGGTGTCACCATCTATCGTTCCTCCGGTGCCTCTGTCTCAGGCCCGGAAGATAGCCGCATCTATGTGCAGACAGACGGGGAAGCGGTTGGCGACGTGCCTGCGACCATCTCAACCGTCCCTGACGCCCTCACTCTCCTCGTACCAAATACCTACTGCTTGCCCGCCAGATGAAAATCACTTAAACTGGCCCTTCCGTTGCTTATACGGAGATCAAGGAGTCCAACCATGAAATTCTTACGTACATTATCTGCCGCTGCCTTCGCGCTCACCCTGGCCGTCTCGTCCCAGGCCCAAACCGCCAAACAGGACATCAAAGACGCCGGTCACGAAACCAAAGAAGCCGCGAAGGACGTAGGCAAGGGCGTCGCCAAAGGCACCAAAAAGGCCACTAAAGCGGTGGTCAGAGGCACCAAAAAAGGTGTGAATAAGGTCGCTGAAGGCACCGAAAAGGGCGCTGAGAAGTTAGAAAGAAAGACCAAATAGTTCTTTTCCGGCAGGCGATTCGGGTCGCCTGCCGGGTTGGCCGGCCGAACCACCCGTCATGCGAGGTGCTAGCCTGAAAAAATGCGTGTAACTCTCTTTCTCCTCCCGGCCTTGTTATGGGCTCAAACCCCTGCCCCCAAACCGGCCACCGCCGCTCCCGCCAAACCGGCCACTGTCATCACACCGAAACCGGCAGCACCGAAACCTGCCGGCGCTACACCTGCGGTCCCTGGTGCCGCCAAACCCGCCACCGCAAGGCCCGCCGCCCGGTCGGCCACCACGGTCAAGCCGGCCGCCCCCAAAGTTATGACAGACGATCAAAAAATCATCTACGCCCTCGGTCTCTCCATAAGCCGCTCGCTCGCCCAGTTCAACCTGACCCCCGCTGAGCTGGAAATCTGCAAACAGGCGCTCACCGATGCCGCCGCCGGCAAACCCGCCCTGGAACTCGATACCTGGGGGCCGAAGATTCAGGGCCTCGTCGCGTCCCGCGCCGCCCTCACCACTGACAAACAAAAAGCCGACTCCGCAGCCTTCCTCGCCAAAGCCGCCGTCGAAGCAAATGCGGAGAAAACCGCTTCCGGCCTTGTCTATAAAGAACTGACCCCCGGCACCGGAGCTTCCCCGAAAGCGGAAGACACCGTCAAGGTTCACTACCGTGGCACTTTGATCGACGGCACCGAATTCGATAGCTCCTACAAACGCAACGCCCCCGCCGAGTTCCCCCTCGGCAACGTGATCAAGTGCTGGACGGAAGGCGTCCAGAAAATGAAAGTCGGCGGCAAGAGCCTGCTCGTATGCCCGTCCGACATCGCGTACGGCGATCAGGGTCGCCCCGGCATCCCCGGCGGCGCTGCACTGGTCTTCGAAATCGAACTGCTCGAAATCCCCGGCGCCAAATAGCCTTTCAGCGCCAACCTTTCAGCGCCAGCCCCCTGGCCACCGAAGTGAACTCGCCGCCCGCCCGGATCCGGTTTTTCCCAAACCGAGTTTCAAAGATCCGGCGGACGGCAGGTACAAATGACGTGCCACCGGTCAGAAACACCACGTCCACTTCCGCCGGGGCAACGCCGGAACGCAGCAACAAACCATCAATGCAGCGTTCCACCTGCCCCAGTTCTTCCCCGATCCACTCTTCAAACTCCGTCCGCCCCACAACCTTGTCCAGCGCCACATCCGCATCTGAAAACTGAAACCGCGCGGCGTGATTTCTCGACAGCTCGATCTTGAACTTCTGCACCGCCCGGTGCAATTGGTAGCCCAGATCCTCCTCAATCAGGTGAATCAATGCCTCAATGCGACCCGGCTCAAACGCATGACCGCGCACGCTCTGCAGCATGTTCATCACGTCTTTCGCCTTCAGAAACGACAAATGATGCCAGTGCTCCAGCTTCGAATACACCCACATCGGCACCGGCAGAATCTTGTCCATCGACCGCATTTCCGTTCCCGCCCCCAGCGCCGGCGAAACCAGATGCCGCACAATCTTCGAATCGAACGCGTCCCCCGCCAGCCCGACGCCTGCATTTCCCACCAGCCGCTGCGGAACTGTTGGCCCCGCGTGAATTAGCGAGAAATCGCTGGTGCCACCCCCGAAATCCCCAATCAGAATCAGTTCGTCGTGGTCCAGAGTCGAAGCGTAGAAATGAGCCGCTGCCACAGGCTCCATTTCAAATTCCATCCGCTCAAAACCCGCAATCCCGAAAGCCTCCCGCAGGCGCTTTTCCGCCAGAACGTTGTGTTCCTCCCGCTCCGCCCCCACGAACTGCACCGGCCGCCCCACCACCGCCGCCCGGATCGCGTGCCCGAAATGCGCCTCGGCCTTCTCCCGCAGATCCCGCACAATCCGCGCAATCAACTCCTCCAGCGTGCGCCGACGCCCAAAAACCTCCGTGCTCTTCAGGCTCTCGCTCGTCAGAAATGACTTCAAAGACTGAATCAGCCGGCCGCGATTGTCCGACCCCAAATATCGCTCAATTGCCTCCGGCCCGCTCCACCCCTTCACCAGCTTCGCGGTCCCCTCTGTCACTTGCTCCAGGTAAAGCAGGGAGCGATACGCCTCTGTCGTTCCGCCGGACATCGGAAACGCCACCACCTCTACCGCACCGTCTTCCGCCGCCCGCGCAACCGAACTATTGGTGGTTCCGAAGTCAATCCCAATGGTTTTCAAAGGCAAGTCCTTCAACGTACCAAACCGCGCAGGGTGGGGCGTCTGCTAGCCTGGTTGATTCGGATGATTTCTTTTTCCAACATCAATAAACAGTACGGCAGGCAACTCATCTTCGTCGAAGCCTCTTTCCAGCTCAACCCCGGTGACAAGGTCGGTCTGGTCGGCCCCAACGGAGCCGGCAAAACCACTCTTTTCCGCATGATTGTCGATGAAGAGTCGCCCGACGAAGGCGAAGTCTCCGTCCCAAAAAAGATGACCATCGGCTACTTCCGCCAGGACGTGGAAGAAATGCAGGGCCGCACCGTTCTCGATGAAGCCATCGCCGGCAGCGGTCGCGCCGGTGACCTCCCCCTCGTGCTCGAATCC
>JBBQDH010000299.1:0-6801 GCA_038319515.1 Bryobacterales bacterium | reverse complement strand
ATCGGATCCTTCGCAAACGGAAATGCCAGCGCCACAGCCCCGATCAGCTTGCCATCCACATAGACCGGGCTCCCGCTCATCCCCTGCATCACACCCGTATGTTCAAGGGGGCCGCCCGAAAGACGAGCCAGAATAATCGACTCTTTTGGCCCGGTGTTTTGCAGGACCCCCAGAACCTCGACCTGAAAGTCTTCCACTTGGTTGCCGTTGAAAACGGTCCGACCGACTCCGCGCATCCCCGCACGGACATCCCCGAGCGGCATGATGGACAGCGCCGCGCTGCCGCAGAGAGGCACAACCGCCAGCAATACTGTGAAACGAAGGACCCGGTTCTTCACCTTCTTAGTGTAGTCTTTACATCCCGCAAAGGGCCCCCGACAGGAGTGCTATCATGAAGCATAAATTTCATGACCCCCTCGCCCACCGGGTCCGCGTCGACCAAAACCCCTTTCTCCTGGACAGCCATCGCCTGGGTTTCTGCCTTGCTGTTTATTTGTTACGCGCCGGTGCTCAAGGGACTGGTGGCTCAGTGGTATAACGATCCTGACATGGGACATGGTTTCTTTGTCCCTGCCATCGCCGGGTATATTGCCTGGCAACTAAAAGATCGCATTGCCGACAAGGCTCCGGTTCCTAACTGGTGGGGCCTCGTCATCATGATATGGGCCGGCTTTCAGCTCTACATTGCAACTCTGGGGGCGGAACTGTTTCTTGCCAGAACATCCATTGTTTTTTCGATTATTGGCGCCGTGCTTCTGCTTGGTGGCACCGAATACATCAAAACCTTTGGTTTTCCCCTTTTTCTCCTGTTTTTTATGGTGCCGATTCCGGCCATCATCTATAACCAGATCACTTTTCCGCTGCAGTTGCTTGCCAGCCGTGTCGCCGAGACTGCCATCACGAACATCGGCATTCCGGTCATCCGGGAAGGCAATGTGCTCGAACTGGCTGAGCAAAAGCTCAATGTCGTGGAAGCCTGCAGCGGTATCCGCTCGCTCCTGACGTTGACATTCCTCTCCCTGGTATACGGTTATTTTGCCGAAACCAGGATCTGGATTCGGGTAGTACTCTTTCTTTCGACAATCCCGATTGCCATCATTGCCAACGCGGGTCGTGTGACACTGACCGGCATTATCGCGGATTTCAAGCCGGAACTGGCCGAAGGCCTTTTCCACGAAGCCCAGGGTTGGGTCATCTTTATGGTGGCCTTTGCAATCCTTGCACTCCTGCACCAGGTACTGGTCCGCATTGCGAAACTCTTAGAGCCGAAGGCCCCTCATCATGATCCAGTTGCTGCGCAGTAACTACGTTCGCGTTCTCACTGTGGTCCTGCTGGTCCAGGCGGCACTGTTCTACTCGGCCTCACATGGCGAGTCGACCCCTCTTGCATCACCTCTTGCTGCTTTCCCTACCCAGGTGGGTAATTATCATATGGCGCAGGAAGGCTTTGTCGATAAAGAAACTCTCGACGTGCTCCGGGCCGACGACACCCTGACGCGCACTTACGCCGGACCTCTTGGCCCCGCAAACCTGTTCATCGCCTACTTCAAGACACAGCGTCAGGGGCAGTCTCCTCACTCCCCCAAAAATTGCCTCCCCGGTGCAGGCTGGCAGCAAGAAGTGGAAGGTAAAATCGACGTCCAGGTGGGCGGCGATACACTCAATATCAACCACTTCGTCGTTTCAAAGGGCAGCAACAAGAGCATTGTTCTGTATTGGTATCAGTCACAGGGCCGTGTGATCGCTGATGAATTCGCCGCCAAGTTCTGGCTGATTTCCGATTCCATTCGTAAGCACCGCAGCGATACCGCACTGGTTCGCGTCGTCGTTGGTGTGCCGCAAGGCATGGATACCCCGGCGGAAGCACTCGCCGTGGACTTTGTCAAAGCCGCATACCCGGCGGTCAAAGCGTATCTTCCGCAGTAGTATTACCCAATAACTCCAAATGTACGATCGTCGCGATTTCCTCAAACTCCTGCCCGTCTCGGTCGCAACTGTGGCCCAGGCGCAGCCGAAACGCAAGCCCAACATTGTTGTAATCATTACGGATGACCATGGGATCGGCGACGTCGGCTGCTATGGTCACCCGGAAGTTCGCACCCCCAATCTCGATCGCCTCGCGGCTTCCGGCGTCCGCTTCACCCAGTGGTACTCGAACGCGCCCATCTGTTCCGCCTCCCGCGCGGCGATTATGACCGGCAAGTACCCGGACCGCGCCGGCGTCAAGGGCGCACTTCCTTCTGAGCCCACCTGGGATGTGAAGGGCCTGCGCGCCGGCGAAAACACTCTGGCCACGCTGCTTCGCGCGCAGGGCTACAAGACCGCGGCTTTTGGCAAGTGGCACCTCGGCAGCGCCCCCGAAAGCCGTCCCATGGCCCAGGGCTTTGACGATTTTTTCGGATGGTATTCCGGCTGGCTGGACGCCTACTCGCACCGTTACTATCAGCTCGGCTCCGCCCCTGGCAAGATCTTTCACGACCTCTGGCGCAATGACACCGAAGTGTTCGAAGAGCCCGCCTACATGACGGAGTTGCTGGGTCGCGAGACCCAGACCTGGCTCGCCAAACAGAACAACCGCCAGCCCTTCCTGATGTACCTCGCTTTCGGTGCCCCGCACTATTCGATGATGGCCCCGAAGAAGTATCTTGATCGCTTCCCCGTCACCATGGACCGTGACCGGCGCACGCACCTCGCCATGGTAGCGGCCGTAGACGACGTCATCGGAAATCTGCTCGACCAGCTCAAACGGCAGGGTCTGGAAGACGACACGATCATCTATTTCCAGGCCGACAACGGCGCCACCCGGGAAGTGCGTGCGTCAAGTGATGGAAAACCCTATCACGGCGGCAGCAATGAACCTTTCCGCGGCTATAAACAGGGGCTCTTCGATGGCGGCATGCACGTTCCCGCCATGCTCCGCGCCCCCGGGTACGTAAAGCCAGGCACGGTCTGGGAACGTCCCATGATTTCGATGGATATTCTGCCCACTCTGGTGGCCCTGGCCGACCCGACGGGCAAGCCACCCGCAGGCGTTGACGGCCAAAACATCCTGCCCGTCCTGCGCGGCGAAACCCCCGAACACGACTTTCTGTTCTGGGAGTTTGACAACCAGCGCTCGGTTCGCCAGGGCGACTGGAAACTGATCCTCAACCCGCCGCAGTTTCCCGGTGACCCGATCAGCGACAAAATCTGGCTCTCGAACCTGGAAGCTGACCGCTCGGAAAAGAAGAATCTCGCCGATCAATACCCGGACCGCGTGAAGTCGATGCTCGAACAACTGCGCGCTTGGGAGCGGGACGTGAAGATCACGCCCGCTCCGTGAAGACGGCGATCCTGTCGCCGTCTCCTCTTACTTCACCAAATCAACGCTGGCAATGGTCCGTGAACCGGTACGCCACTCGTTCACGACCTTACCCTTCGCGTCCACTTCAATCACCCGACGCCCGGTATAGTCGTTAATCAGCACATTCCCGTCCGGCAGCGTTGTGAATCCCGACGTCCAGCCCATCTTGATATCGGAAGCCGCGCCGCCAATAGACCGCACAATCTTCCCCGCCTTATCCACTTCCACCAGTTCACCCGGTGCCGACAGGCTCATCAAAGTATTCCCGTTCGCCAAACGCCGTCCCATGTAAAGCCGTCGGTTCTTCCCGTTCGGAGCCTGCCATTCCCCAATAATCTTCCCCGCCTGATCCACTTCGATCAGCTTGCCCTCGGCCTCCACCGCCACCAGCGTGGTGCCCGCATCCGTCCGGTGCGCATTGCGCGAACGCATGTTCGCCAGATCCGCGCTCTCATATTTCCAGACAACTTTCTTGTCCGGCGAAACTTCAATCACCTTGCCCAGCCGCGCATCGCTGATCAGCGTATTCCCGTTAGCCAGCCGCTGCGCCGCAATCGGATGCTCCAGCCCTTCTGAATACACCCAGACTTCCTTGTGGTTCGCATCCAGCTCCACTACTTTCTTCAGCGGATTGAGCGTGAACAGCACATGCCCGTTCGGCAGCGCCTGCACGTCGTGCCCGTGCTCGTTTGGAGCCTTCCACAGTACCTTCGCCGAAGGCCACTCAATCTCCGCAATCTCGCCGTTCGGGCCATGGTCCGAAATCAGCACGTTGTACTTCACCGGCTGCGGCTTCAGATACTTGTCGAACCACGCGAACGCCCGCTGATCGGCCCGTTCCGCATCCGCGCCCTTGAACCCGTGCCCCGCGCCACTGATGGTCTCCAGTTCGGTCGGCACCCCCGCCGCAATCAGCCGTTCCACCAGCCACAGCGACTGCTCGTATGCCACATAGGGATCGAGCGTCCCGTGAATTGCCAGAATCGGCGCCGCGTTCGGCGAAACCCAGTTCAACGGGCTCGACCGGATATGCGCCAACCGCTGATGATCCAGATCGCCGCCCAGGAACATCGGCAGCACCTCCGCCGCGTCCACCGATTTCGAATAGGACTGCGTGAAATCCGTGGGACCGTACTCATCCACCACGCACTGCACGCTGCTCGATTGCTCCTGATTCGGCCCGCTGCCCTCGAATTCCTTCACGCCGCCCGTCAGGCCCAGCATCAGCACCAGATGCCCACCCGCACTGCCGCCCAGTGCACCGATATGCTCCGTATCCAGGTTGTACTTCGCCGCGTTGGCGCGTAAAAAACGCACCGCTGCTTTGACGTCTTCCACCGGGGCAGGGAACTGCGCGGCGGGTGAGAGCCGATAGGTTACCGTCGCCGCCACATACCCGCGCTCAGCCAGCTTGACAGCCAGCGGGATGTAACCTTCCTTCGTACCGGCGCGGAACCCGCCGCCATGCACCAGCAGCACCGCCGGTCGCGGTTTCGCTGAAGGGTCTTTTGGACGAATAATGTCCATGGTCTGCTTGCCGCCCACATTGGAATAGGCAACATCGCGATCGGCCAGAACTGTATCGGGGAACTTCGGGGTATTTGGTGCCTGGGCAAACGCCGCACCCGCAAACAGGAACGCCAGTGGTAAATAAGTACGCATCGAAGCGACTATATCAGAATGCGGCGCCGCCCTGCTCCGGCGATCAACGGCGCAGCCGTGATGCATCAGGAAGAAGGGACCAGCCGCACACACTCACGGAAAAACAGCATGCGCACGAACTGATCGATCATCTCGACGCCAACCAGCTCTCTATTGTTCTTCCACTGCTCGAATCGCCGGCGGCAAACCCGCCTTCCATAGGCAACTGCCAACGCTCCTCCGGATGATGAGCCGTGCACGCATGAAGAGCGGAAGTCAGTCGCCAGGTCCATCGAGTGGCTGAAGCACAACGAGCCCATTCCATACGAAAAGGTTCTGGCGGAGTTCGGGTTAACGATAGCCGACTGGGAAGAGATGGGCGAGACGCCGGCGTAAATTCGTAAAGACTGAGGAGGGGAATATCCGCAAGCTGGCCGAAGTGGAGCCTGCGGAGTCCCGGCTCAGCGCTCAGGATCACCGCGTGTTCTTCGGTGATCCTGGCGATTCGATTGAGATCCTCGGCGTACGCAACCGCAAAGAAGGATATCGGTAGAACGAGAGAATATCAGGGATGGGACTTTGCCCACTTCGTCGCGGCCCGTCTTTTGCCCCAATTCCCCCTGGCCAGGCGTCTTACACATACACCGTTGCTGCGTTCACCGTGTCCTGCCCTCGCCGGTCTCACTGTTACCTGTACTTCAGTTCTTTCCAAATCCATAGGACCCGCGAACCGGAGATCGCCAGTGCGATTGCGGCAATCGACATAAGCATTACGGTCGGAATAGGTGTCACACTCCACCAGGCGAATCCGGGCATCCCTTTGCTGGTGTAGATCGCAAGTAAAGCGCCTGCCGCGAGAACTGCACCTGCGCAAAGCGTCTGTTTCAGGGCTAGGGTAAGGCGCCGTCTTACATCGCTTCGCGTCGGGCCTGATTCTGTATTGCCGCTGAACTCCATGAAACCTACTTCAGCATCGCTTCCCGCCGCCCCTTAAACTCATTCCCCGGCTTCCACTCCGGAAACTTCTCCCCGTTCGCCACTCTCACGCCCAGTTCCAGCAGCACCCCCAAATCCTCCACCGCGCCCGAAAGATCCCAGTTGGGCTTCACCTCGTCAGACGGCTTGTGGTAATCATTTGCCGTGTAATACTCACGCTTTTCCTTCCCATATCCGGCAGGCTTATCGATGTATTCAATCCCCGCTTCCGAATCCAGCGCAGGCACGCCCTGCTTGGCGAATTCGAAATGATCGGAACGGTAATAGAACCCCTTTTCCGGCTCCGCATCGCCCACAACCGTGCGGCCATGAGCCTTCAATATCTCCGTCGTCACGTCATCCAGCGTCGAATTCCCCAGCCCCACCACCACCAGATCTTTCGTCCTCCCCCACGAATTCAACCCGTCCATATTGATATTAGCCAGTGTCTTTTTCAGTGGATACAGCGGATTCTCGGCATAGTATTTTGCCCCCAGCAACCCCTGCTCCTCCGCCGTCACAGACAGAAACAGCACAGACCGTTTGGGTTTTGTCGCCATTTTGGAAAAAGCCCGCGCGATCTCCAGCAGTCCCGCCGTGCCCGACGCGTTGTCATGCGCCCCGTTCATAATCTGATCGCCCTTGAGGGAAGGGTCTTTCCCGAAGTGATCCCAATGCGCCGTGTAAATAACGTATTCGTCGTTCAACGCCGGGTCACTGCCCTCCAGTTTCGCAATTACATTCTGCGAATCGGCTTTCCGCAGCGTATTGTCCACCTTGAAGCTCGCCTTCGCGCCCGACAGCGTGACCGGTCTGAACTCCTTCTTCAGCGCTTCCTTCTT
>JBBQDH010000298.1:0-6882 GCA_038319515.1 Bryobacterales bacterium | reverse complement strand
CCATGAACACGACGCGCAAGTAGAAGCGCTGGAGAGCAAAAGTCAGCTTACAGCCGAAGAAGAAGTCGAGGAGCATCGTTTGAAGAAACTGAAGCTTCACCTCAAAGACCAGATGGAGTTGATGGTGAAGGAACACACTCTTCAGCACGCGGTGAACTGACGTAGTGAATTAGAGAGACACAGAGGTCTGCAAAACAGCCCGGCGTCCCTTGAAAAGGAGCCGGGCGTTTTCATTTCATGGAAGATATTGAGCCCGTCAGAATTCCCGTGACCGATGTATTGGATCTGCACAGCATCCCGCCGCGCGACGCGAAACCAGTGGTGGAGGAATATCTGGCTGAGGCGCGCCGCCTGGGGCTGCGGGCGCTGCGCATTATCCACGGAAGAGGGATCGGAGTGCAGCGGGAAATGGTTCGGACCGTTCTGGCGCGAACGCCTTTTGTGGCGGGCTTCAGCGATGCCCCCGCCGAGTCGGGTGGGTGGGGCGCGACGATCATTACCCTGGCCGAGGTCAGTCTGGCGGGAACGCCGCCCGAATAGCCGCAGCCACCTCGGGATGGCGATCAAAGGAGTCGAACCCCAGAAGCAGCATTTGCCGGAAGAGCGATTTCAAGGGATCTTCCATAGATTCCAGTTGCCGCAGAAGAGCATGGGTCTCGGGCTCCTGGATGTGCCAGGGCCAGCTTTGTTTTCCGGAGTGGGCATAGTCAGCAGCGGCGCCGGAAACCAGACCTGCCGCCAAACGCGCCGCGTCGATGTCCCGCAGGCCGCACTGCCGCAGCATTCTGCCCAGACCATCCAGAAAGGGCGTAACAGCTGCAGTTCCCATGGTTCGGGCAGCGTCAAATAAAGTCGCCCTGTCTTCGGATATCTCAAGCGGTTTCGACTTCAGCTCGCGCGCCAGGCGAATGGCCCAGGTGAGAGCCGGCGCCGAACCCTGCACCGCCAGATAACCAGGGACACCGCACCTCCGGAGACTGGCCACACTCGCTCCTGCCACGCGAAAACGACTGACGACGGCATCACCCGCATCGCAGTCGCAGAAAATCAAAGATTTTCCCGACCATTGAATTCCTGCGTTTTCAAGGGCAGCCAGCAGGGCCGCGAGATGCTCTTCAGGAGAATAGAAGAGAATCAGACGGACCCCTTCCAGTTCATCCGGCAACCGCACTGCATGGCCTGCGCGAAGCGTATTCGCGATGCGACTCGCCACGCGATAGGAAACTCCGGCCACCGGGCCCAGAGCGGATGCGTTGCCGGGCAGTTGCCCCACCAGGCTGGCACTGACAGCGCCCGCCGCCATGATTCCGTACCCCACCATTCCGTATTTATCCGTTCCGGTTTTCATTCTCGCCGAATCAATCAGAAGACTTCAATCCGGGAGAAGTGACCCAACGCCGACGCGTTAAATGCTCTTTGCCCGGATTTGTTTGATCTTATCGCGAATCTGCGCCGCTTTTTCAAATTCAAACTTTTTCGCTGCCTCGCGCATGCGAATTTCCAGATCCGCGAGGTATTTTTCGCGGTCCTCCGGCGAAAGACTCGCTTCTTCTGTACTATCCGGTTCGGCCACCACGGTAACGTAGTCGCCTTCCGCGATTCTTATCATCTCCGGGTCGATGGGTTTGATGATGGATTGCGGGGTGATGTTGAAGTCCTTGTTGTATTGCAACTGCGTCACACGGCGCCGGGACGTCTCATCAATGGCGCGCTTCATGCTGTCCGTCATCACATCGGCGTAGAGGATGGCCCGGCCTTCCAGATGGCGGGCGGCACGACCGATGGTCTGAATCAGCGCGCCGGTTGACCGAAGAAAGCCTTCTTTATCGGCATCCAGAATGGCCACCAGCGAAACCTCCGGCAAATCGAGCCCCTCACGCAGAAGATTAATGCCGATCAGCACTTCGAAAACCCCAAGCCGAAGCTCCCGCAGAATCTTCATGCGATCAAGCGTGCTTACCTCGGAATGCAGATAGTTGCACTTCACGCCCACTTCCGAATAATATTCCGACAAATCCTCAGACATGCGCTTCGTGAGGGTAGTCACGAGGACCCGCTGATTCAGCGCCACGCGCTTGCGGATTTCATTCAGAAGATCGTCCACCTGTCCCTTGATGGGGCGGATTTCGATCTCCGGATCGACCAGACCGGTGGGGCGAATAATCTGTTCCACGACGACGCCCTCAGACTTCGTCAGTTCATAGGGGCCGGGCGTCGCCGAAACGTAGACCACCTGATTGACACGGTGTTCAAACTCTTCAAACGTCAGCGGACGGTTATCGAGCGCGCTGGGCAAACGGAAACCGTGCGAAACCAGGACCTCTTTGCGGGACCGGTCGCCATGATACATGCCATGCAGCTGCGGCATGGTCTGGTGGCTCTCATCAATGAACATGAGCGAATCCGACGGCAGATAGTCGAGCAGGGTGGGCGGCGCTTCGCCAGGCAGGCGGCCGGAAAAGTGGCGCGAGTAGTTCTCAATGCCATGGCAGTAGCCGATCTCCTTCATCATTTCGAGATCGAACATGGTTCGCTGGTGCAGGCGCTGGGCTTCGATCAGCTTGCCCTGCGCTTCCAGTTGCGGGCGCCAGGCCTCCAGTTCCGCCTTGATGGAGTCGATGGCCGCCTCTTTGGCCAGGGGCGACATGACGTAGTGGGTCTTGGGATAGATGGGTAGACGCGTGTAGGTCTGCAGCACCTGGCCCAGCAGCGGATCGATTTGCGACAGGGATTCAATCTCATCGCCCCACATTTCGATTCTGTAGGCATTTTCATCGTATGTGGGGAATACCTCAATCACATCCCCGCGAACCCGGAAGCTGCCGCGTTTAAAATCGGTCTCATTGCGGTCATAGAGAATTTCCACCAGCTTCGAAATAATTTCCTTGCGGGTGAGCTTTTGCCCCTTTTCCAGCATCAGCAGCATGCCGTAGTAGGCCTCGGGCGAACCGAGGCCGTAGATGCAGCTGACGCTGGCCACAATCACGCAATCGCGGCGCTCAAACAGCGAACGGGTGGCGGCCAGACGCATGCGGTCCAGATCATCGTTGACGGTCGATTCTTTCTCGATATAGACATCGCTTGAGGCGATATAAGCCTCGGGCTGGTAGTAGTCGTAGTAGCTGACGAAATACTCGACAGCGTTGTGGGGAAAGAACGACTTAAACTCCTGATACAGCTGGGCAGCGAGTGTCTTGTTGTGGGCCAGAACCAGGGCCGGTCGCCCGGTCGCTTCAATCAGCTTGGCCATGGTGAAGGTCTTCCCGGAGCCGGTGACGCCGAGCAGGACCTGATGCTTCTCGCCGTCGTCAATGCCTTTGGCAAGTTCCGCAATCGCGGTCTTCTGATCCCCTTGCGGGCTATAGGAGACGGCAAGCTGAAAGGACATGGTCTCAGTATAGGATTCGGCTTCGGGTGTCGGATTTCGGGCGGCTGTTTCAGGCGCGCAGCAATTTGCGACAGTCGGGATACAGTACCGGATCGGAGCCCAGGTACAGGACTCAAGTCCTTTGCATGCATACGGATAACAAGCTAGACTGCGGGTGTGCAGCAAGATGCACAGTTTCGTCCCCGCCTGCGGAGGTTCACTTCGCTGACCTGCCAGGCAGCGATGGGAAGAGCACAGACGACCTCGATTCGGAGGTTTTACACGAACGTCGGCTCTTCCCGGGGCGGGGGCGATACGTCTCCGGGCATAATGCCTGCTCCGAAATAACCGCTACAATTCACGGGTGCCGGTGCGACAGGCGGTTAATGCCGCATATTTTCGTACCATTTCAGGGTGGTGGAGCCGATGCACACCAGGTCTATCTTCCCGTCTTTGTTCAGGTCCGCGGCAGCACAGGATGCAGCCCCCATCCCGCCCTTATCCAGAATCTGTTTTTCCCATCCTGACTTTCCCCGCGCCTTGCCCGCCCGGTAGATAAAAACGCTCTTGTCGCCCTGGCGAAAACCGGCGATGACTTCGTCTTTGCCATCACCATCCAGATCCGCCGTGATAATGGTGTGGCCGTCTGTCAGGGAGTCGTCTATCTGGTTGCGCTGCCAGGTTTTCCCCTTCAGCGTATAAATCGCCACCTGATTTCCGTGCCACGGCTCAATAGCTGCAAGGAATTTCTGCTGTCCCAGATAGCCCACCGCCACATCGCTCGAACCACATTTCGGACACGGTGAAGGGTCCCCTTTTGTCAGTTCAGTGCGGGTCCAGCCTTTGGGCCCGAACTGCAGCAAGTGAATGCCGGAGAAACTGGCGGTCAGCAGACTGTCTTTCTTGTCTTTCGGATCCCATTTGGTTACCAGCACGCCGTGCTGCACACCTTCATTGGCCTCACTGATCACTTCGCGTTTCCATTCGCCGGGCCGGTACATCACCAGTGAGGCGTGGTCGCCGGAGTAATTCGGGGGAGCGGCATGGGGGCCGGTCAGCACCGCGTTGATCGCCACCTTCTTCCCGGACCCGTCGATGTCGGCCCAACGAAGGCGGTGACTGGTAGGCAGTTCATCAATTTGGTGCATCGTCCAGGGCTCGTGAGGGTCGCCGTTATACTGCAGAACGCCCACTTTCCCGATACTCTTTGCCGCGTCGTTGGCAAACTCCCAGGCAACGATGATTTCCGGAATGCCGTCGCCGTCCAGGTCTTCCGCCGCGCAGTTGATGGTGCGGGGCAGGTTCGCTGCAATCACGTGCCGCGCCCAGGTGGGGTTTTCAAACCAGACCAGATCGAGTCCGCCGGACGCAAGCGCAATGATGTCCGGCTTGCCGTCGCGATTCAGATCGGCAATGACAACCTGATAGCCGCCCTTCAGCCCCGTGCTGATTGTGTGCTCTGTAAATGGCAGGTTCTGGGCCGCCAGCAGGGGGGCAAAGGCGAGGAAAAGGAATCGGCTCATTGCCCGACAGTATAACGGGGCAGGAATCTTCAGCGGGCCGTGAACGTTTTCATCTTCTTCGCAACCGGAGCCAGCGTCGGGTAAAACTGCACGAAGGTGTTGTCCACGGCTCCATTCTGCGCGTGGCAGGCGTAACAACTTTGGGTTCTGGCAAGAGGTTTGCCTTCTGTGGCCCCTCCGTCAAAACTGAAAAAGGTCCATTTGCCGCCATCTTTAACTTCCACTTCAAGGCCGATCACGTCAGATTGGAAATGGCCCCCTTTGTTGATGGAGCCTTTCGACTCCGACGAACGCACTTCCAGAACAAACATCGTCTTGTCGGGCCAGGCTCCCGTTCGCAGGAAATCGGTGTAGGACGCCCGGCGCACAAAGACGTTGTCGAAGCTCGGATGGTCGCTCGGGGAGGCCGAAGCCAGCGGGCCATAAGTCATCCCCAGACCGGAACTGAGGAACACCCATTCGCGATAGTTGACCGGCATTTGCAGCGCGCCACTGTCTGTGTAGCGAGGAACCTCAGTGGTCTGGGCCAGGCTCAAAAGTGGAAGGGCCGCGAAGAACAGCGTGGCTGCAGGAAAATGCATTTCTAAATCTTACCGAACTTCCCCGCCCCGGCCTGCGTTCGTTCCTGACGAGAGAGAATTTATGTTCTGTACCAGTTGTGGAACCAGGATGTTAGATCAGGATCGTTTTTGTGCCTCATGCGGCAAACCCGCCACCGTGATGGCGGCAGCATATCAGCCTCCGCCCCGGTCGCTCGAACGCGATATGTATCGCAAGAGCATCGGCGGCGTGTGCGCCGGATTGGCGAACTATCTCAACTGGGACGTAACCATGGTGCGTCTGGGCTACGTGTTGCTGGTCCTGTTCACCGGTGTTCCGCTGATTCTGTACTTTATCGGATGGGCCGTCATACCGCGTAACGACATGCGCCCGATGCTCAGAGCGCCTTATGTTGGGTAAGGCTTAGAGTTTTTCCCGGCTGCCCAGGTTCGCCTCAATCTCCCTGCGCTCGCGCAGCACAGGGTGGAGTTTCTTCTCCGTCATCAGAGGCAGCTGATCGGTGAGATGAGGCGAGCCGGGCTGGCTGGCATTGCCGTAGCTGACCACGCACTCTGCCCGCTGTTGCTTTGCGAATTCCACTGTGCAGACGAAGGTTTCACCATGTGCGGCGTAGTAGCGATTGCCTGCTTTCCGCGTGAACGCAACCGTTCGGAAAACGCCGGAATTACCCGATCCACCATTGCCAGGCACGTCGCCCGTACCGCTCGCAAAGCGGAAAACATCACCCCACTTCACATCCAGCGCCCCATAGAGCTTCTGACACTCTTCCGCCGCTGCGGCAAGAGTATTCAGGGCTCCGGCAGGGTCAGCCAGGCCGTGGGCCGATCCGTTCGGGTCCGCCGGATCAAACTTCACCCGCAGCTTCGCCCCAATTCCTCCCGTCCCCGCGAAATATCGATCGGCAAACAACTGAAATAAGACGGCACCTCGGCTATCCGTCTCCGTCAGGTGATCCCATTTCTGCAGTACCCGGGCCGCTTCCGAACCGCCCGCCGCCGCTTTTAGAAGATCCGGCAACACGCGGTCCGCCAGTTCCATGCGGGTGGAGAGCTTATCCTCAAACATCTTTTCGTAGCTGATTTTATGCTCCTCAGTGATCATCCGGAGGCTCCGCAGGGTTCGCATTTGCGGCAGCGTTTCGCCGGCGGGAGCCAGCCAGGCCGGGAACTTCGACCGGTCCAGACGTGGCAGAGTCATGCTCCACGGAGGTTCGTTGGTGTTCTGCGTCCAGCCCGAGGGCGGATCCACCGTCTTTGGCAACTCGTCAAAAGAAAGGTAGTCAGTCCAAAGCGTTTCCGAGGTGTCGCCCGGCATCACTTTGGACCAGGATTCGTAGTCGCCACCCTTGCGCCGTGGAACCAGACCATCCAGCACCATCATGATGTGGCCGTCCGCATCGGCGTAGTTGGCATTCCACATGGGCACTGCCAT
>JBBQDH010000297.1:0-6887 GCA_038319515.1 Bryobacterales bacterium | reverse complement strand
GACATTGGCACACGGGAGACACGCCGGGAAGAGTCCCGAACCTTCAGCGTCGCAGGCAGACGCACGGTTCGCACATCTTCCCGGTCTCTTCCCAACTCAATCCGTTCCAACAGAATCTCCGAAGCCTTGTATCCGATGTCGTAGGCCGGTTGCACAATGGTCGTGATCGCGGGCCGGAACAAATCGTCCACCGTCAGTTCGTCGAAAGTCACGAATCCAATATCGTCCGGCGTCGCCAGTCCGCAGGCCCGCATCGCGCGCAACGCTCCCAGTCCCGTCGGCCCGTTCGTGCAGAGCACGGAATCGGGTCGCCGCGCCGGGTCGCTGAAACGCTCGCGGCACATCGCCTCCAGATCTTCCGCGTGCATGTTTCCTTGCCAGACCAGATCCTCATCCGGCGCGATGCCCGCCCTCTCCAGGCTCTGCTCATAGCCCTGCAGGCGCCGCTGTTCGTTCTTCAGCGACAGGGGTCCAGTTACAATGGCAATCTTCCGATACCCCATCTGCAGCAAGTGCTCGGTACCCATTTCCGCTGCCGCCACATCGTCCACGGAAACGGAATCAACAGGAATGCGATCCGGCACACGATCCAGACAAACCACCGGGACGCCCGCTTCGATCATCCGCGTCATTTGGGTGTTGGGTGTTGACCCCGCCGCAATCACCAGGAGAATTCCTTCCACCTGTTGCGAACGCAGCAATGACAGCAATTCCGTCTGCCGGTCGCTGCTCTCAATGGAATTCACCGCGATCAGCGAATAGCCCTTCTGCCGCGCCGCCGTTTCCGCCCCACGAATGATCTGCGGGAAAAAGGAAATCGTCATGTCGGGCACAATGATGCCAAGCGTGCGTGTATGGCTGGTCTTCAGGCTGCGCGCGACGTGATTCGGGTGGTAGTCCAGATCTTTGATCGCCGTTTGGACTTTGACGCGAAGATCTTCGCTGACGGGCACGGAGCCTGTTACGACATGGGACACCGTCCCGACCGACACCCCGGCTCGTTCAGCAACTTCTTTGATCGTGGGCAATAATCTTTCGTCCCTAAAACGTCTTCAGCCGGATATTCCGTGCTTCGATCTTCATATCGTTCGGAGTTTTGTGCAATTGAATGCCAATCGCTCCGCTGAGCCGGCGGTTCGCCAGATCATCATCGATAGTAACGCTCATCACATGGCCGTTCAGCATGTGGATCAACACGTTGCCGCGCGCAATGATGTGGACGTCGTTCCAGTCGCCCACTTTAATGAAGCTTTTGAGCAGGTCGCCATCGCCGGTGGTTCCGATGGCCCCGACCTTCTTACCGGCGGGAATATACGAGATCTGGCCGCGCAGCGCGAGGAAGCCGCGGTTGCGTTCTTCGTAGAGCTGGCCGGTGTAAGTCTGCTGACCGTCAATATCGAACTGGTAGCCCTTCAGTACCCATTTCGCGACGTCGGGCAGTTCGACACTTCGATATTGAATGCCCGAATTCCCGCTGGTCGCGCCGGTCAGTTTGTACTGCAGTTTCAGCTCAAAATCGGCGGGCTGATCGCCTTTGTAAATGCAGAAGATATTCTGTGGTGGCTGGTGGGCCTTCGTTGTCTCGCCAACAATACTGCCGTCGGCCACTTTCCAGAAATTGGGATCACAGTCCCAGCCCTTGAAAGACTTCCCGTCGAACAGGGTCGTGAAACCGGATTCTTCCAGAACCAGCACCGGCGGGGGGCGCTGGGCGATCAAAGCAACTGCCAAAGCCGATAACGCCGGAATCATCAATATACGAGGTGTCTTCATGCTGTTTTTGCCTTTTCCCACTGACGTGACTTCGCGGATTTCAACACCGCATCTGTCACATAGTCGGTCTTCAGTGCATCCCGGAATGTGGGAGCCGCGCTCTTGCCTTCGCCCAGTGCCGTAATGAAATCCGCCGCCTGATGGACAAAAGTATGTTCGTACCCGATCTGCAGACCCGGCACCCACCAGTGGCTCATGTAGGGATGATCGCTATCGGTGACATGGATACTCTTCCATCCACGCATCTTGCCTTCCGGGCTGTATTCGAAGTATTCCAGACGATGCAGATCATGCAGGTCCCACTTGATGGAACCCAGCTCGCCGTTGATCTCGAACGTGTAGAGCGCCTTGTGGCCGCGCGCGTAACGGGTCGCTTCGAAGGTCGCGAGTGACCCATTCGAGAAGCGCGCCAGGAACAGGCTCGCATCGTCGATGGTCACCGGCTGGTCTTCGCCGGTCAAACTGTGTTTACGCGTCTTAATAAACGTCTCGGTCAGCGCGGTCACTTCGTCGATCTGCCCGTTCAGCCACATCGCCGTATCGATGTTGTGGGCAAGCAGATCACCCGTTACACCGCTGCCGGAAACGCTTGCATCCAGACGCCAAAGGCCAGCGCCACCCTGCGGCAGATCGGCGGAAATCGTCCAGTCCTGCAGGAACACCGTGCGGTAGTGGAAGATGCGGCCAAGACGGCCTTCGTCAATCAGTTGCTTCGCCAGCGTCACGGCCGGAACGCGCCGGTAGTTGTACCAGACCATGTTCGGCACACCAGCCGCTTCCACCGCCGCTGTCATCTCTTCTGATTCCGTAGGATTGCGACCCAGCGGCTTCTCGCACATCACGATCTTGCCCGCCTTCGCCGCAGCAATGGCGATCTCGTGGTGCGTATCGTTCGGGCTCGCGATATCGATCAGGTCGATGTCTTTCGATTCGACAACCGCGCGCCAGTCGGTCTCCACCGATTCATAGCCCCACTGGTCCGCAAAACCCTGCGCTTTCTCCGCATTGCGCGCACACACTGTTTTCAGAACCGGTTCGTAAGGCAGATCAAAGAAGTTCGGAGCGGTGCGAAAAGCGTTCGAGTGTGTACGGCCCATGAAGCCGTAGCCGATCATTCCAATATTCAGTTTCTTTTTCATATCCGGAGCCTTAGTCCCACCCATGTGCGTTGCGCACGGCAACCATGGTGCGCAGAATATCGTTCCAGGTCTGCTGGTTCATCATCACCTCGTTGGGGAACATGCAGCCATCCCAGCAGATGTGTGCGAAGGCTTTTGTGGGGTTCCCTGCATCGTCACGCATCCATGCGCCGGCATCGCGAACCACGTCGAGCTTGCCGTTGGGGTCATTCGCCTGACAGTGGCGGCCAGTCTTATCGTGCGAGCCTGTGCCCTTCACCGTGCCGTCGTTCTGTGCCACATGGAAATCAAACGTCCACGGGCGCAGCGCGCTCGCCATTTTTCGATATGCCGCGGCCAGTTGCTCGCCTTGCGACCAGTCAAAATCTTCCGGCAGCAGGCGATCTTCCGGGGCATTGAAGCCCATGGTGAAGAGCATCGTGTGCGCCATGTCCGCCTGGAAACCAACGGTCTTCGGCATGCCGACCTGTTCCAGCAGTTCCACGTTTCGCCGCCAGCTCTGCATACCGCCCCAGCAGATTTCGCCTTCCGCCGCCAGCCGTTCGCCAAAACCTTCGGCTATCTTACCCGCTTCCCGGAACGTCGCCGCAATCTTTGCTGTGTTGCCTGCCGGGTCCTTCGCCCAATCTTCCACTCCCGTCGCGGAATCAATCCGAATTACCCCGTATTTCCGAATCCCGAGATCGCGCAGCTTGTTGCCAATTACGCAGGCTTTCCGCACCTGGGTCAGGAACTTCGCGACGTCTTCTTCGCCACCCATGGCAGATCCGCCACCCGTGGGCGGCCAGACCGGGGCCACCAGTGAACCGGCGACCAGATTCCGCGAGGCCAGTTTGTCAGCCAGCACTTTCAGGTCGTCATCGGTCGAATCGATGTCCGTATGGGGCAGGGAAAGGAACAGGTCGGCGCCGTCGAATTTCACACCCTCCACCTCTGCGGCGGCAGTCATATTCAACATGGTGTCCAGATCGATGGGCGGTTCGGAATCGGGGCCTTTGCCCACCAGACCGGGCCACATCGCGTTGTGCAGAGCGGGAAATTTATGAGTGCTCATGGGGTGATCAGTCGTTGAAGTTGAAACGTCTCAAGCTCCCGTGAGCGTATATCACCTTCGGGCCGTTGTCAAACCCGGCGTAACCGTGTCTAATAGCAACTTGCGTATGATTGAAACCCTGTTTCACAACCGCCGTGCGTTTCAGCTCGAAAACAACCAAATCCGCGTCACCGTGCTGGCCCAGGGTGGCCATATCGCGGAGATCCTGGAAAAATCGACAGGCGTGAATCCGCTGTGGCTGCCGCCGTGGCCGACCATCGAAATCAGCGAGTGGTCACCGGAAAAGTACCCGCTCTACGGGAATGATTCGGAAAGTAAACTCCTTGCCGGAATCATGGGTCACAACCTGTGTCTGGATTTGTTTGGTCCGCCCTCTGAAGATGAGGCAAAGGCCGGCGTGGTCGCCCATGCGGAAGGCGGCATCGCGCCCTATGAGTTCGTAGCGATTGAAGGAGGCATGAAGTGCCGTTGCATTCTGCGCGACTCGCAACTGGCCTTCGAAAGAACCATCTGCCTGCTGGATCGCACCGCCGGTATTCGCGAAGAAGTGTTCAACCTGAGTCCGCTGGACCGGCCGATTGCCTGGACGCAGCATGTAACGCTCGGGCCACCGTTTCTTGAGAACGGCTTAACGCAGTTCCGGATGCCCGCCACGAAATCGCGCGCCATCGGGGAAACCACCGATTTTGATTGGCCCCACCACGGCGACCGTGATCTAAGGGTTTATCCGGCCGAGGCGTCATCTTCGGGATACACGGCGCATCTGATGGATCCGTCACTGCCTGCCGCACACTTTGTCGCCTGGTCGCCCACCGCGAAGGTGGCGTTTGGGTACGTCTGGAACCGGGAGGAGTTCCCGTGGCTCGGCATCTGGGAGGAGAACTGCAGCCGTACCCACACCCCCTGGCTGGGTCAAACCAGGACCCGGGGCATGGAATTCGGTGTCTCGCCATTCCCGGAGCCACGTCGCAGGATGATCGAGCGCGGTTCGCTGTTCAACACGCCTGGCTACCGCTGGATCGGGGCAAGGTCGAAACTGGTGGCGACCTACTACGCTGCAGTTGCACCGGCGGAAAGTATTCCCGAATCACTGGCCGGGTTTGAGGATCTCATTAGTGTCGACTGATCACAGTAAACCGACCATCATCAGCATGGCGGTGATCGCTTCCGCCACGGCGACCATGCTTCATGAAGGCGTGGGACACGGTCTGGTGGCCTGGCTGCGCGGCGATGTCCCCACCGAACTAACCACCAACCATCTCTCCTCAATGAGGGCCGACCACTGGGTGGAGGCGGGCGGGACGCTGGTGAATCTGCTGGTCGGCTCGCTCTGTCTGATCGCATCGCGCAGGGCAGGGAATCGCACCAACACCCGTTACTTCCTTTGGCTGCTGGGCGCGCTCAACCTGCTGCCGGGAGCGGGCTATTTCCTCTTCTCCGGCATTGGCGGTCTCGGCGACTGGAACGCCGTGATCGCAGGTTTGCCGAACTACCTTGCCTGGCGAATCGCCATGACCATGTTCGGGTTCGTTTTGTATTTCCTGTGTGTTCGCTGGCTGGGTCGTGTATTACGCCCGTTTTCGTCCGATCGCGGGGCTTACAACACCGTAGGCCGAATCCCCTATTACGCGGCCTGCCTCTTCAGCGTCGTTTCCGGCCTGCTCGATCCCATGGGACTTCCGCTGCTGATCGGCTCCACCATTCCCGCAGCTTTTGGTGGTTCTTCAGGCCTGATGTGGGCCGATAGCCTGATGCGCAAACTTCCTGTGGAACCCCCACTCACGGTGCAGCGTCAACCCGCCTGGTGGATCGCCGCCGCGGTGCTGGGCTCTGCTTACATCCTGATCGTCGGCCCGGGGATCAAACTCAGGTAGCCCATCCGCGTCCATCGGCGTGCATCCTGTGTATCCGCGTAGCGACCGGAAATCCCGGGTACGGCAAGAGTTCGCGCCAACGTTGGCAGAGCCGATCCACTTCCCTCAGCATGAACGCCTGATCAACGAGGATACCCACCCACACTCCGCTTCTTACCGTGGAATTTTAATACTCCCCACGTTTCCGGTCGGTGCATATCGACAACGCCCTGCGGCGACCACACCCAGTTGTCTTCCTTGCCCGGCAGCTTGCTGTATTTCCCGGCAAGCACTTCTGTCGCCCATTCCACCCGGGAGAAATTGACCCGCCACTCATCGCCGTCTTTTGGACGACCCAACCCGCTGCGTTCCGTAAACGCACCCCACGGGAAGGCGATTTCGATTGTCCAGCCTTTGTCTTTGTCACCCGGCTTATTGAGCGACCCGTTCACGTGCACGGCAGTCTTCAGCCCCGGAATCTCCCAGCCGTTATCCGCCTTTCCCTGTTGCCGGTAAGGTTTCGGCAGGAACAGATCCCAGCCCGTGTTCAGAGCGTTCATCTCGAACTCGAAGTAGTTTTTCGAGTCTCCTGAAGGGTTGAGGAACACCTCGAAATCGTTGTCCCGAAAGATCACCGAATCGTGTTCGGTCAGCGTGCCCCAAACATCGGGCTCTTCCAGCTCTGCCGCGATGTAGAGGTACTGGTCATCCCAGAGCATCTTCGCCCTTGTACGAAACCTTGGCTTCGGTTTTTCGGCACCCTCAATGTCGACGAAATCATCCGTCCAGGGCGTATTTTTCCAGGCAGCGTCGTTCAGGCGCCCATCCACCCGAATGGGTTCGGTTGTTCGAACGCATTGGTACTGTTTCGGCAGACCTGCCTGGAGCAGCAGGGTGGCGAGCAGGACGACGGTGGCAGGCATAGGATCACGATAGTACAGTTAAAGGCGAGAGTTCTATGACACCCAGTGAAGTCCTGCAGTATGCAAAAGAGAATGGCGCCCGCCAGGTCGACGTGCGCTTTGCCGACATTCCCGGTCTGCAACACCATATCTCCTACCCGATGGG
>JBBQDH010000296.1:0-6907 GCA_038319515.1 Bryobacterales bacterium | reverse complement strand
TGTCGAAGTGGAAGCCGAACTGGTTGCAGAGGAAGAACCCGTGGCGGACGTGCCTGAAGAACTGGTCAGCGTAGGCGAGTTCACGATTGTCGATGAGGCACGAATTGCGCGCGGCCTGCTGCAGAGCGCGGAGATTCCGGCCGGGTTAGCGAACGATAAGATGTCGCTGGGCGTACTGCACCTGATGGTGCCTGCCAGCTTTGTGGAAGCCGCGCTGCAGGTGTTGGGCGGCGAGATTTCCGATGAAGAACTGGCGGCCCAGGCGGAGGAAGCCGGGTCTCTCCAGGATGACGACTAATCAAAACGCCAGGTGGTCCGGGCGACGCCCAGAACACGCCCGTCGCCTGCCGTGAGGCGGTGGCGGAAGACTTCGTCCGAGCGGTCCACCGCGGACAACACCGTCTCGCCCGGCAAACCTTCGTTCTGGAACTGAATGTCGAGTGACGCGAGCGACGCATCACGACGCGTTTCAAGCGGCACTGTGTCCAATACCCATTCGATATAGCGCAGGTTATTGGCGTGGTTGTTTTCGTCCAGATCGCCCCAGCGGATTTTGAATTCCTCGGGTGCCGTTTGTGTCGCGGGCGCGATCAGCGGCACGGCATCGACAGCGTCTGCGCCGACACGTTCGGTGTGCCTGATTTGGAGTACAGATTCCGGGAGGCGCACCAGCCGGCGGGTGTTGAGGTCGAGCAGCAGCCAAAGAGTTGCTGCTTCCGCAAGGACATGGCCTGCTGCATCAAACATGCGGAAGTCGCGATAGGCGCGGACTCCGCCCGTGCGATCAGAAACCCATGTCTCCACAGTCACTTCGTCGCCCGTTTTGGGGAGGGCGAACACGGTCAGAGCGAAGCGTGTCAGCACCCACATCAGTTCGGATTCACGCACCTGACTGATCGACAATCCAAGTTGCGCGGTCTGGCTGTTGGCAGCCTCTTCCATCAAGCGACAAACGGCAGGAATGCTCGCGCGGCCACCTGGTTCGGCATCAAAGAAGCGAACCCGGGAGGTTTCGCGGAACAGATTGCTCATGAACGGCGCTTCTCCAGAAAAGCCCCGGCGCGCGTGCGGAAATCGGGATGCGCCATCATGCCGGCGCGTACGTTACGACCGATCTGGCCCGCCTCGCGCCAGCCCATACCGCGAATATTGCGCACATAATCAAGCCCCGCGCTCATTGCAGCGGAACTGTACCGGGCCAGCATGTTGGCGATCTCCAGCGCGCGGGTTTGGGGCTCTTCCGAGATCTCCGTGACGAGCCCGTATTGCATGGCTTCTTCAGCTGTGATGACTCTGCCCGTGAGACTCAGCTCCGTCGCGCGCCGTTCCCCCAAAGCCAGGGCACAGGCGCGGAAGACGAGAACGGGCCAAAGGCCGATGCGGATTTCCGTCAGCCCGAAGGTCGCATCCGGGGCTGCCACGACGATGTGGGCGTTGGCGGCCAGACCTGTACCGCCGGCGAGCGCGGCACCGTGAACCGCCGCGACAATCGGCTTTCGAACGCGGTCAATCGCAGTGAACAGATGCTCGTGGATATCGGACAGTTGGTTCGAATCGGTCTCCAGAGCTTCCTTAAGGTCCATGCCCGCGCAAAACGAAGGACCGTCACCTTTCAGGAGAATGGCGCCGATGTCTGGATTCGCATCGGCATCATCAATTGCCTGCACCAGGCGGGTGCAGAGTTCGAAATTCAGGGCATTGCGCTTGTCGGGCCGATTCAGCGTGATTTGCGCTACTTCAGCCAAGTTCGATCTCCATCCTTAACAATGCCGCCCCGTAGGTTTTTCCCTGCGCATCTACCCGCAGCGAAACGGTTCCGCCGCCACCCAGAGCTTCGTGCAGCAATAAATTGACAGCGCCCAGGTTGGGGAGTTCGAAACGCTCCACTTCGCCCTTCACCAGATCGCCAAAATACGCCTTTACGCGCTCCGGCGTCACTTCGCGCAGAATGACGGAATAGTATTCCGGCTTCAGCGCAATGACCCCGATGTTCGACGTATCGCCCTTGTCGCCCGACCTTGTATGCGCAATCGCAGCCAGAGGCATTTTCATGAGATCACCTCCACGGTGGTTTGAATTTCCTCGCGCGGCAAAAGCGCCGACCAGTACGCAACAATTTCCCGCACGGGTGGGCGGCCTTCGCCGAACCCCGTTGCACCCGGCGGTCCGTTCAACACCAGCGGAATCAGTTCCCTTGTGAAGCGGTCCACCGTCTTGCGATCCTGCGCGCGCACACCGATCCGAAGCTGCACCTCCGGCGGATCGTCATTCGGCGGCGCGACTGGCCCGTTGCAGGCATTCACGCCGAAGAACTCGGTATAGATTTCGTCATAGTGCAGACCCAGCGTTTCAAGACGCTGCCGCACGATGCGGTCCGCCGCGCGGGCTTTCGGCAGCGCCTGCGGCCAGCTGTAGACCAGCGTACCGATGGCCTTCCAGCCATTGGTATAGCTGATGGAGAGCTTCAACGTGGCAGGGAGGGGGCCGCCTTTGATGCCGCTGACCCGAACACGGTTCGGCCCGGCATCTTCGAGGTGAATCGAGGTGAAATCGGCGGAGCAATCGGGAGTGAGATAACGTTTTGGATCCCCGAGCTCATAGAGCAGTTGCTCCTTCACGGTATCCGAATTAACGCGGCCCCCGGCTCTCTCGTGCTTCGTAACCGTGAAGGTTCCATCAGGCTCCGCTTCGATAATCGGATACCCGACGTTGGCCATGTCCGGGATGTTCTCCCAATCCACCTGGCAGTTCCCTCCGGTGCATTGCGCCCCGCATTCGATGATGTGACCGGCGATGGTGCCGGCCGCCAGTTTGTCCCAGTCGTCCGGCTTCCAGCCGAACTTGTGAATCATGGGCGCGAGCGTCAGGGCGGTATCGGTGGAGCGGCCCGCGATCACTACATCGGCCCCGGAATCGAGCGCTTCCGCCAAAGGGAAAGCCCCGATATAGGCGTTGGCGGAAAGGATTCGAGGGCGGATGGTGGTGATGGGTTCGGCGGTATCCATGTCCCGCAGCTCATAGCCTTTCGCGAGGAATGCATCGAGCCTGTCGAACACGTCATCGCCGTGCACGACCGCAACCTTCAGGCCCGGCGCGGCCTTCAGCACGGCTCTCGCGCAGGCTACCGGATTGACGCCGCCGGCATTCGCGATCACCTTGATATTTCGTTCTTTCAGGCGCGTTGCGAGCCTGCCGATGAGCGGCGGAAAATCCCGCGCATAGCCGAGGGCCGGGTCTTCCTGTTTCTGCTTCTGCAGAATCGACATGGTGACTTCGGCCAGGTAGTCGAGCACCAGAAAGTCGATGGGACCTTCGTCAACCAGGCGGACCGGGGCCTCCAGCCAATCGCCCCAGAACCCCTGGCCATTCGCGATACGAATCATGAGAGTAACTCCAGTGCGAGCGCGTTGGCCCGCTTGCGGTTCAGTGCGGTTTCGAGCGCAAGGGTGAGGATGTCGCGGGTTTCTTTCGGGTCGATCAGGGCATCGCAGTGCCCGCGCGCGGCGGCATACTTTGCGTCGAGCCAGCGTTCGTAGTCCTCACGGGTGCGGTTGATGGATTGCTGCAATTCGTCGGGAATCGGTGCGCCCGATTTCTTCAGTTTTTCAAGTTCTGCTGAGAACAATGCCTGCACCGCGGAATCGCCTTCCATCACTCCGATTCTGGCGGTTGGCCAGCTAAAGGTAAAGTTCGGATCGAAGCCCTGGCCGGACATCGCGTAGTACCCTGCCCCGCTGGCGTGATTGATGGTGAGCACGATACGCGGGACCGAAGCGCACGACATGGCCTCCACCATTTCGGCGCCCGCTCGGATGATGCCTTCGCTTTCAGCTTGTTGGCCCACCATGAATCCGGAGACGTCCTGCACGTAAATAATCGGAGTGGATTCGCGTTCGGCGAGTTCCACAAAGTAAGCGACTTTGCGGGCGGTTTCCGTGTAGATAATCCCGCCAATGCGAGGCTTGAGGAACCCGCGGCGGTTCGCAATCAGCGCCACGGGATGCCCGTTCAGGCGCACGTTGGCGCAAAGAATTTCCGCCGCGTACTCGGGCTGGAACTCGCTGAAATGATCGCCATCGAACAGACAGCCGAGGACGTCTTCCACAGTGTAGGGCAGGCGATGATCGGCAGGCAGCACGCTGTAGATGCCACTCGCGGGCAGGCGCGGTTCGGTGGCATGCGGCTTCACGGGAGCCTCCGGCATTTGGCGGAAACGGGCGCGAATCATATCGAGGCAGGCCGCGTCATCTTTCGCGACATAGTGCGCCACGCCACTGACTGCGTTGTGCAGATGCGCGCCGCCCAGGCTCTCCTGGTCAATCGATTGCCCGGTTGCGCCCTTCACCAGATTCGGACCGCCCAGGCCCATGAAACTGGTGCCTTCCACCATCAGGATCACGTCACTCAAAGCAGGCAGATAGGCCCCGCCCGCGATGCACGGGCCCATGACCGCCGCAATCTGCGGGATGTGCAGCTTCCGCCGCATCAGCGAGTTGTAGTAGAAGATGCGGCCGGCACCGTATTGGCCCGGAAAAATCCCGTCCTGGTAAGGCAGATTCACACCCGCCGAATCCACCAGATAGACAATCGGCACACGGTTCCGCATGGCGATTTCCTGTGCGCGCAGAATCTTGGTGATGGTCTCCGGCCACCAGGCGCCGGCCTTCACGGTGGCGTCATTCGCCACGATCACCGCAGGTCGCCCTTCGATGCGGCCAAGACCCGTGACAACTCCGGCGGCGGGGGCCTGCCCGTCGTATTTGTCATACGCGATGAGCAGACCGATTTCGAGGAACCGGGCACCAGGGTCGAGCAGCATTCGAATGCGCTCCCGGGCGGTGAGCTTCCCGGCGCGGTGCTGTTTCTCAATACGCTGTGCCCCGCCACCTTCCCGAAGCCGGTCTTCCAGGTGGCGGAGGTTCTCCACCAGCAGGCGCATGTGAGCCATGCGCGCTTCTTCGGCCAGAGAGTTCGGGTCTTCAGACATCCATGATTAGTTTATATGCCAGAATGGGCCATTCGATGGAGTGGAGGCGATTCATTACAAGCGCGGAGTCGCCCGCGCGATTCGGGGCGCGCAGGCTCAGGCGATTCCGGCGCTTTGTAGCGGAGGCGGAGGAACATTCCCCCTGGCTGGAACGCGTGATGGCGGAACGCGGAATCGTGCCGGAAACCTGTGTGCCGGAAGATTTCCCGGTGATGACGGAAACCGAGGCTTCGCATCCGCCTCCGGAGACCACTCCCGTTGACCTGGCACTACTGAATGACACGCAGCCGGGGAAGCTGTGTGGCCCGGCGTCCGCGCTGGCGGCACTGGCAATTCAGCAACTGGATGGTGATCTGTGGATCCGGCCGGAATCCATCACCAGCACCGGCGAGCCGCTATCGAAACTGCGGCGCCAGTTGATTGAACGTGCCTTCGGGCCCTGCCTGCGCGATGTTTATTGGTCGTCGCACTTTGGATTGATGGGCGCGCGCGAAGCGGGCAATTGCGCGATGGACCTCCACGAAGAGGACCTGATTTTCGAACGACAGAAAGACCACACGCTGGTCACAAGTCTGCGCGACCCGCGACACCCGATTGTTCGGTACCGCCTGGACGATGTGATTTATCCAGGTTACGTGGCCCGGGCCGAAGATTCCCCCCGCTTTCTAAACCGTGATGGTGAGGAGGATCGGTTGCCTGCTTCGGTGCTGATGGAACTGGCGGTACCGGGCCTGCGGCGGTTCCAGATGCGTTTGAACAACCGAACCCAATTTGAACTCGCAGTGGTTCAGGATCCGTGTGCGGAGAACTCCACGGCCGACGCTTTACGGGCTTACCTTGGCAACGCGCTTCGTGAATGGAAGATGGAAAACGTCTGTTTTGAGATCACGCAGGAAGAGGAGATCACGGCGGCGCTTGTAGCCCGTTAGTCCTTGCCGCACTTGCCGCCGGGGCAGCGATTGTTCTCTTCACAGACATACTCGAAGATGCCCATCTTTTCCCAGTCGGGCCGCGCTTTGATTTCGAAATCCTGGCTCCAGGGCGCGGTGAAGGTCTTCGGGTCGTCGATGGTGATCTGGTACGACAGCGTCGCGGCATCCTTGCGCTTCATGCGCTCGATGGTGCGCATGGCATCGCTGTGCATCCGGTACTCTTTCGGGTTGGTGTAGAAGTAGTCGTCGAGGGACCAGCGTTTGAAATTAGTGGTCTCGATGACGAGTGTGTCGCCTTCCCAGTGCCCGACCGGATCTCCATAGAACATGGGTTCCAGACCTTCCCGGTGCGGACGGCCATCGAGCGGAATGAGACGGGTCATGGCCTGAAACTCGTGCGCGATCACCAGGTAGTCTTTGTTCTGCACGAAGCGCACGGCGTTGGCGGAGAGCATTCCGGAGGGAAACCCTGCGGGCAGGCAGAAATCGCGTGGTTCGTCGTGCCGCATGTCTCCGGTGCGGGGTTCCAGTAAAGCCTCGCCGCCGGGCTTCAGTGGGGCGAACTTTTTGCTATCGAAAATAGTGGCGGAACCCTTGCCGCGCGGGCCATCCGGAGACTTCGGCCATTCGTAGATACCGCTGAAATCCGGCCTGGCGTTCTGTGCGAACAACCCCGGCGTGAGGATGACAATGCAAAGCCATTTCATTTTTTCGCTTCGCCTGGAATCTTATCTTCGGAACCCGCCGTGAACACACTGCGGCCATCCGGGAAGGTGACCTTGCCGCCCGAACTGTTGTTCGAACCATCGCGCGCCCGGTAGCCTTCCACCTTGATGACCATGCCGGGTTTGATGACATCGCGGGTAATTCCGCGGCGCATCAGCTGCCCCGGAGCGCCGCCGGAAAAGCCCCAATTGGAAACCTTGCCGCTGTCATCCTTCACATCCACATAGAACCAGACGTGCGGGTTCTGCCACTCCACTTTGGT